>JAVEWA010000512.1:0-5229 GCA_034004785.1 Polyangia bacterium | reverse complement strand
CCGAGCGGGTCCAGGCGTCCACGTCTCGCCAGGCGCGATGCCCCCTCTCGGCCGCGCCGAGGGCCCTGTCGAGATCCGCCGCCGTGGCCACGGGGATCCGCAGGAGAAGCTCCTCCGTGGCAGGGTTCCGAACCTCGAGCCGCTCGCTCCCCTCCCCCTCGGTGAAGGCGCCGTCAATGTACATGAGCTCTGGTATCTGCATGCTCCACCTCGCCCCGCGCCAGCTCGGCGCGGTGGTCTCTTTTCTACAGCGCGATGTCGTGACGCAGCCTCTGGGTCGCCTCCACCCAGGGCCCCACGTTCCAGCGGCCGTACACCCCCATGCCGCCGAGGGGATCGGGCCCGTAGTAAACAGGGACATGGATGAGCGAGAGCCCTGGGTGGGCGCGGGCCCGCTCGAGGGCCCCACGCAGGGACTCGGGATCGTGGCCACCCTGGAGCCCGAGGACCCCCTCGACGGCGTTGGCCCAGGCCACGTAGTCCACGCTCAGGTGATCCCAGGTGGCGAAGTCCACGCCGTACTGGGCCTGCTGAAGGCCGCTGATGGCCGCCATGCGACGGTTGTCGAGCAGCACCAGGGCGCCGCGGGCCCCGTGGGCAGCGCCGTCGATGAGGATCTGCGGGCTCATGGTGAAGGAGCCGTCGCCCGTGAGGGCGACCCCGTAGAAGGGCCTGCGGGCGAACCCCGAGGCAAGGAGCGCCGAGGCTGCAAAGCCCATGTAGCTCGCCCCGGTCTCGGTGTAAGTGCGCCCCGGGCGGTCATCCTCCACGATCTGGAACCCGTTGGCCTGCACGTCGCCGGCGTCGAAGAAGGTCACCGCATCCTTCTCGCGGGCCCAGTCTGTGACGATCTTGATGGCCGCTGGCTGCGTGAGCACGGCCCGGCCCCAGACAGGATCCACCAGGGTGGGGTGGTCGTAGCGCGCCCGGCAGAGCTCGCCCCACTCCCGCCGCTTGGCTGCGCAGAGCGTTAGCCACTCCTCGGCGCAATGGCCGCGCCTCCCAGCCGCCCCGAGCCGCTCGCTTAGCGTTCGGAGGGTCGCGGCAACCTCCCCCCAGAGGGCGATGGTGCGCCCGTAGTGCAGCGCCGAGCGCGGATCGGCGTTTATGTTGATGACGCGCCGTACCTTGGGGTAGCCGGTCCTCGAGCAGTCGGACTGGCAGACGAACCTGGAGCCGAGGGCCACCAGGAGATCCGCCTCCTCCATGGCGAAGTTGCCCGGCAAGGTGCCCTTGCTGCCCCCCACCAGCATGTTCCGCTCGTGCCCGAAGGGGATGGTCCCGCTCGCGAGGGGAGACGTCACTGCCACGCCCCCGCAAAGCTCGAGGAGCTCCAGGATCTCGCCGCCCGCCTGCCTGGCCCCTCCCCCCACCTTGACCACCACGCGCCTGGCGGCGCCGAGGGCGGCAACCGCCTCGTCGTAGGCGCCCTGGTCCGCCGCCGCGGGCAGGGGCGGGAGGCGGCCATCGGGCAGCTCCTCGAGGGGGAAGGCGCGAAGGAGCTCCCCTTGGGTGTTCATTGGCAGCAGCAGGAAGAAGGGCCCGGGCCGGTGCGGGTGATCCACCACCAGGCTCCCGCGCCGAAGGGCGGTAGGCAGGGCCGCGGGCGTGTGGAGCGCGTAGGCCTCGCCGAGGGCCGCCGCCATTCGCAAAAACAGGTGCTGCTCGGCCTTTGGCACCTGCTGCATGTTGGGGCCCTCGTCCTCGGTGGTCTCGTCCCCGAAGAGGTAGTACACGCCAAGGCAGTCCGAGGCCGGCACCAGCGCCGCCGCAAGGGCCTGCAGGGCGCCTGGGCCGATGGAGGTGACCACCGCGGCCTTCTCGCCAGTTACCCAGCGGAGGGCCGAGGCCGCGTGGGAGGCCTCGATCTCGGAGCGCACCCCGAAGGTCCCGAGGGCCCCCGCGGCCTGGTAGATCCTCAGCACCTCTCCCACCTCGGTTGACCCGTGGCCGAGCACCGAGACAAAGGTCCGCACGCCCTGGCGAAGCAGGCCGAGCACCAGGGCCTCGCTGAGAGTGAGGTCCTCGCGCGCCCCGAGGGTCCGAGCCCCCAGCGCCTCGGTCACTCCTCCCGCCTCCACCACCGCCCGGGCCCGCCTCGCGGCGGCCTCGGACCTGGTCTGCTCCTGCGTCATGGCCTGCTCCTCGAATGGGCTCTGGGGGGAGCCTAGAGGGCTTTCTACCCAGGCACAAGCACAAGCACATGCACATGCAACCGCAGGGGGGAACAGCCGAAACGCCAGCATTCGTCCCGCCTGGACACCTTTTCTCGGGACAGCGCCCCAGGGCCCCAGTAGATTCAATTGTCTGGAGGTGCTGGCCTCATGCAGAGGTCTTCCTTGCCGGGTAGGGCCCTTGCGATCAGCATTGGAGCCTTCTGCCCTCTCCTGCTGCTCTGCCTCGGAGCCTGCGGCCCATCTGGGAGCAGCGGCAGGAAGCAGGCCCCAAAGGCTCGTTCCACCAGCGAGACGCCCGCCAAGGGACCGCGAGCCGACGCCACCGTCTCGCCTACCGAGGACGCCTCACGCCCAGAGCCCCAGCTCCCCCCTGCCCAGCCCCCCACCGCCGAAGGCGACTTCGGCGAGCAGCTCAGAACCACGTATGACCAGATCTTCTGCAGGGGAAAGGCGCCGGACGGCGCCTGCCGGTCCCTCGACAAGGTCCTCGAGCGCTTTCGCAAGAGGCAGCTCGAGCCGGTGCGAGGCTTCCTCGCGGACAAGCGCCCCGAGGCTCTCCCCAAGACCGTGCTCTACCCCTTCTCTGGCGGAGACATCCTCTCGGCCCTGATCGCCTTCCCGGACAAGACCCGCTTCGTGCTCCTGTCCCTCGAGCAGGCGGGGGCGCCCGAGCCCCTCAGGGCCCTCAAGCCCAGGGCGGAGCTGCGCGGCAGGGAGCGCTTCCTGAGACACGCCGAGAGGCTCATGAGGAACACCTTCAGCCACACCGCGGATCTCCTGGAGCCCGAGGGGGTGAGGATCCCGGGCCTGCTGCCGATCATCCTCCTCGGGCTGCACGCCCACGGCGCCGAGGTGACCGGGCTTCGATACTTCAAGATCTCTCCAAGGGGAGAGATCGAGTACTTCTCCCGCAAGGACCTCGAGCAGGCGGGCGCCTGGCCCAGAAAGCCCTACAAGGGAGGCCGCCGGATCTACGCCGACCCCGAGTACAACCAGCCCTACTCTCACGCCGAGATCAGGTTCCGCCTCCCAGGCGACAAAGAAGACCGGGCGCTCCAACACATCGCGGCGGACATCTCCATGCAGGGCCTGGAGCGCCTGAAGGGAGTCCGCGAGCTCCTCGAGAAGCTGGAGCCCCACTCGCTCCTCATCAAGGCCGCCTCCTTCCTGCTGTGGAAGGAGCGCTACGCGCCCATCAGAGAGCTCATCCTCGCCAAGGCGCGCTTCCTCGTGGCCGACACTAGCGCGCCCCAGCCCGACGTCCTCCTGAGCAAGGGCTTCACGCTGCGGACCCATGGCTACTTCCGCTGCGCCGTGATAGCCAGTGTCAGATCCAAGGACAAGAAGTGGGTAAGGGAGTTCACCCGGCAGCGCTCGACGCCCATCCCATTCGCCTTTGGCTACCGCGACTGCAAGAGAAACGGCAACGTGATACTGGGCTATCGTCAGGAGGCTCCGCCGCCGGGCACATCGACGCCGGCAACATCGCCCGCAACGACACCGCCGCAACCGAAGTCGACGACGACAACGACGACGCCCCGCGCCGCTCGAGATGGCGGAGCCAAGCGCCCCTCGTCCGGCGCCGAGGGCCCCGGGCCGAAGCGGCAGATTCCGCGTCCACCAGCAGGAGGGATCCGATGAAGAGACTCTCATTCCCGATGGCCCTCGCCCTGATTCTGGCTCTTGCCCCGCCCGCGCCCGATGTCCTCGGCGGCTCCCTGGGCTCGCAAGCGGTCCCCGAGGACACCACCGTGACCCTCCTCGGAGCGGGAAAGGCGCCGAGGCGACCGCTCCGCTACCGCTACCGGGCGGGGGACAGCGTGGAGATGAACATGGACATGACCATGAGCATGGGCATGGAGCTCATGGGCCGCGTGGTGCCCCCCCAGACCATGCCCACCATGCGAATGGCGGCGGTCCTCACGGTTACTAGGGTCGCGCCGGGCGGAGACAGCACCATCGACATCCTCTTGAAGGACTTGTCGCTGGTGGGCACCGGGGGATTCTCGGCGGCGCAGCGGCAGCAGTTCGCCGCGGCGATGGCTCCGCTCAAGGGCTTCAAGGGCTCCATGGTGGTGAGCAACCGGGGCGTCACGAAGGGTTTCACCTACAAGACCCCCGCGGGCCTGGACCCGGCAGCCCAGCAGATCCTTCAGAACCTCTCGAACCAGATGAAGCAGCTCAGCACTCCCCTGCCAAAGGAGCCCGTGGGCCTGGGAGCGAGGTGGCGCGTGGTCATCCCCTTGAAGGCCCCGCCCATCACCATGGCCTCCAGGATCGAGTTCAACCTGGAGGCCCTCACCGCGGACAGCGCTCGGTTGGGCATGAAGGTGGACGGCTGGGCGCCGACGCAGCCCCTCGCCATCCCTGGCATGGGCAGGCTGTCGGCCAACTTGAAGAGCCTCTCGGTCACCGGCCAGGGCCGCACCACCCTGTCGCTCCTACGGCCCGCGGCAAGCGGGCAGATGACCGCCAAGCAGACCCTGGACGCCGAGTTCCCGGTGGGGGGCGCCACACATGCCATGAAGATGCTCATGGAGATGAAGATGGACGTCACCTCGAAGTAGCGCCCATACGAGGCAAGAGGCCGGGAAAGCCACTGCTCCCAGCTCGACCACCCGCACAAGCTCAACGACCTCAGTCAGACGGTTTCCGAACTTGCTGGAAGAACCCATGTCTCCCCTCGTCGAGCGAGCTGAGAGACGCCCCATGGGATTGGCTGCGGACTAATACAGAGGTGATTCAGAGGGCGGAATCAAGAATGCAAGGAAAGCACGGACACTATCTCTTGCGCTTGCAGTTCTTGCCGTCCCAGACGAACCCGTCCTTGCACTTGCATTTGCCCCCCTCCAGCGACTGGCCGCCCGGGCACTGCATGCCCGGCTTGCAGGCATTGCCGTCCCAGTGCTTCCCACGGGGGCACTCGCAGCGGTTGCCAATCTTCACCTGACCGGGGGGGCAGCGCTTCTCGGCCTGGCAGGCCCGACCGTCCCAGCGCGTCCCGGCGGGGCACTCGCAGCGGTTGCCTACCTTCACCTGACCGGGGAGATCG
>JAVEWA010000511.1:0-5229 GCA_034004785.1 Polyangia bacterium | reverse complement strand
GCCTGCCGGTGACCGAGGGCGACTGGCACCTCTTCGTGAACCAGCCCGACCTGGACGCCCTCTTGGCGGCCTGGGTGATCATGAACCACAGGGAGCTCCTGGCTGGCGAGGCAGCCATCCTCCGGTCGGTCATGCCGCTCCTCCGGGTCGAGGGGATCATCGACACCCACGGCCTGGAGATGGGGGTCCTCACCGGGCTTCCCATCGAAGAGTACGAGCGTCAGAAGGCCAGGCTGGATCAGCTCATGGCGCCAGAGAGGGAGCACCGGAGCGCGGGCACCTGGACGAGCCTCGACCTGGTTACCTACTCCTGCGACAGGCTGGCCGCCATCGACGCCCTGCTCACCGACGCTGGGGTCCTCAGGCAGCGAGCCCAGGTGGAGGTGCTCTCAGAGCGGGACATCCAGGGGGAGAAGCGGGTTGTGCTCTGCCGCTCCGGCGGAGGGATCTACGAGGTGGAGGCCCGGCTAAGGGAGCTCTACGGCAAGTCCCTCGGAGTGATCCTCCTTCAGACGCCAGAGGGGCGCTACGCCCTCAAGCAGGTGGATCCCTTCCTGTCCCGGGATCTGGTGGCGCTCTACCAGGCCTTGAACGCCCGAGACCCAGAGGCCAACACCAAGTCCGAATCGGGCGTAAACCTCTGGGGGGGGAGCGCCGACATAGGCGGCTCTCCCAGGGCCACGGGCACGGGGCTCAAAGAGGACGAGATCCTCGAGATCACCGCGAGGGTCTACCGGGGCACCTCCTGGTTCAAGCGCCTCCTCGGCGCGAAGAAGTAGCTCTGATGCCTCGCCCTCGAGTCGAGGCACTTACCATTTACAGCTTGCCGGGGAACACCTAGGATGGGGACGAACCCCCTCTGTCGCAGCCCGGAGTGAGCCATGACGTCCGCCCTTCCGCCCTGCCACGCAATCATCCAACCCCCTCCTGGGTGCGGCTTTGCGCGAGAAGAGGCTGGCTTTGGCACCTCCCCTGCCCCCCGTGAGGCCCAGGCGGGAGGTTGGCCGAGAGGCCGGCCGCTCGCTCACGGCCTCCTCGCCCTGGCCGTCCTCGTGCTCGTCGCCTCGTGCCGCTTCGAGCTGGACCTCTGCCATACGGACCCGGAGTGCGGGCCGACCAAGCGCTGCTCGGACGGGCTCTGCGTGGACAAGCCCAAGGAGATCGTCGAGACGAACATCGGCGGCGAAGTCACCTGGACCGCTGACCGGGTCTGGGTCCTGCGGGGCATCATCACGGTGCAGCCCTCGGCCAGGCTCCTGATCGAGCCAGGGACCACGATCGTCGGCGAGCAGCACTCGGCCCTGGTGGTGAGATCAGGGGGCACCCTGGACGCCACCGGCACCCGCGAGGCCCCGATCGTCTTCACGAGCGCCGAGCCCCCGGGCCAGCGCCTCGCCGGTGACTGGGGGGGCGTGGTGCTCCTCGGCCAGGCCCCGGTGAACCGGCCGGGCGCCTACCTGCGCATCCTGCCCGGAGAGCTGGAGCCCCCCTTCGGAGGCTCGGATCCCGAGTGGCGCTGCGGGAGCTTGAAGTACGTCAGGATCGAGTTCGCCGGCGGAGTCATCCAGGGCACGGACTACCTGAACAGCCTCTCCCTAGGGGGCTGCGGCCGCGGCACGGTGATCGACTACGTGCAGCTCCACTTCGGAGGCGACGACGGCCTCGAGATCTTCGGCGGCACGGTGGACGTGAGACACATAGTGGTCACCCGGAGCGGAGACGAGGCCATCGACATAGATCTCGGCTGGCAAGGCACCGGCCAGTTCATCGCCCTTCAGCTCGACGCGGCCTCCAGCGGCTCGGTGGAGATCGACAACCTGCAGGAGGACCCCACCCTGGCGCCCCTCACCGACTTCAATATCTACAACTACACCTTCATCGGCTCCAAGGACGCCCGCACCCAGTTCGGCGTCCTCTTCAAGGCGGGAGCCGGCGGCACTTTCTCCCACGGCGTGATCATGTCCCACGGGCTGGAGGCCGTGGACGTGGTGGGGATCGAGGCCGGGCAGCGAGCCATGGCGGACGAGTGCGTGGTGATGAACACCCTCTTCTATGACATCGGAGACCCGGTGGAGCACTACTTCCCCACCGCTGGCGAGCCCGGAGAGGACGACGGCACCGGAGACGACGACGGCGGGTTCGACGAGGACGCCTACTACAGGGAGCCGAGGTGGAACAACTCCTTCGGCCAGGACCCGGGCATCGCCGCTCCACGCGACCTGACGAGCCCCTCCTGGGTGCCCGCGGTGGGGGCGGTGGTGGGCGTCGATCCCCCTCCCGCCCCCTTCGATCCCACCGCCAACTACCGCGGAGCCTTCGCCCCGGACTCCATCCCCTGGACCGAGGGCTGGACCTCCTACCCCGACTCCTAGCGCCCCCCCGACGGCACGACCGTCAGTCGTCGAGCCCGATATCCCCTGGACCGAAGGCTGGACCCCCTACCCCGACTCCCAGCTACAACGCGAGCGCCGCGTGTTCAGTCGTCGAGCCCGATATCGACTGGCCCGACGCCAGGGCGCATGGACGGACCGATTGGAGTGCCTCTCCTTGGCAGAGCCTGCAGCTCCAAGACATGGGTCATGGTCGCGCCCGGCTGGACCGTTATGAAGCGCTCGAGGGGAGCGTAGCCAGGAGCCTCCACCCTCAGCCGCTCGGTCACCTGTCCGGGGGCGAGGAAGAGCTCCAGGCTGTTCTGGCGGAAGGACTCGCCGCGAAAGTGAATGGTGGCCTCGGCCTTGCGCGGCGTCACCTTGAAGGTCACGAGCAGCTTCCCCTGGGCGGGCCTGTCCGTGGCTCGCCGCAGCTCCGGGCGGGACGCTGCCTCCTTGGGCCCGGGCACCTCCATCGCGGGAGCAGCGGGGCCGGCCTCGGCGCCGCCCTTCGAGCCGCCGCCCCCCCTGCCAGGGCCGAGGACGTAGTAGCCGACGAGGCCGAGCAACGCCACCATCAACACCGCCAGGACTAGCCCAAAGCGCCCCACCAGGCTCCTGCGAGGACCAGAGACCACGGCCTGGACCTCTGCCGAGAGCCTCGTCTCCCTCGTGGGCTCCATGGGGGCGGCGGGGGCCTGGAGGGCCACCGGGGCCTCCATTGCCTGGCGTATGGCGTCTTCCCTGGCCACCCTGCGCTCCCTGAAGAGCTCCTCCATGAGCGCCCCTAGCTCGGCGGCGCCCACCAAGGGCTCGCCCCTGGCGATGAGCCGCCGGAGATCCCGCTCCATCTCCAGCGCGGTCGGGTAGCGGTCCTCCGGGGCCCTCGCGAGGGCCCTCATCACCACCTCCTCCAGGTCCGGCGGGAGATCGGGCCTGAGGCTCCTCGGGGCCGGCACCTCTCCCTGGGTGATCTCCAAGAGAGTGGCGGTGTCGGTCTCTCGCCGAAAGAGCCGGCGCAGGCACACCGCCTCCCATAGCACGACGCCCAGGGAGAAGATGTCTGCCCTCCGGTCCACCGCGTCTCCCCTGGCCTGCTCGGGCGCCATGTAGGCGATCTTGCCCTTCACCGTGCCGCTGTCGGTGTGGGACAGGCGTCGGCGGGCGTAGGCGATGCCGAAGTCGGTGAGCTTGACGTGGCCGTCGTAGGAGAGGAGCAGGTTGTGGGGCGAGACGTCCCGGTGCACGATCCCCAGGAGCTCCCCCTCCGGAGAGCGGAGCTCGTGAGCGCTGTGCAGGCCGGCGGCGGCCTCGGCCACGATCGCCGCCGCGTATCGCCATTGGTCCCGGGGCCCGGCATCGCCCTCCCTGCGGCGGCGGGAGTTCGCCACAAGCAAGGCCCTCATGTCTTGGCCGTGGACGTACTCCATGGCCATGAAGTAGCTTCCATCCACCTCGCCGAGATCGAAGATCTGGGTCACGTTCGGGTGGTGGATCTGAGCGGCGATGCTGGCCTCGTCCATGAACATCTTGACGAACTTGCGGTCCCTGGTGAGGTGCGGGTGGATGATCTTGATGACCAACCGCTTCTCGAAGGACTCGGGGCCCCGCAGCCGCCCGATGTAGAGCGACGCCATGCCCCCTGCCGCGAGCTCCATGACGAGCTCGTAGCGGCCGAACTGGCGAGGGCCCCCGAGGGGCTCGGGGCTGGCCGACCTGGCCGCGCTTGCCGAGGGGCGGCTCTCCGAGCGCTCGCTGCCCTGGCTTCGGGAGCGGCGGAGGTCAGTGGTGTGGTTCTCGTCGACCATGACTGACTGCCTGGCCCGGGCGCGCTCGCCCGGGCGCCTCGCCCATGGCCCAAGGATCCCGCCTCAGAAGGCTCCGGTCAAGGAAAGGCCTGCGCCCTCCACCCGGAGCTCCAAGCGAGGCGGATCCCCAGACGCGGTCTCGCGGGCGGGGGCCCGTCGCCACCTGGTGAACACCGCCAGGGTCACCGCCGCCGCCCCGGCCACGCCGGCGATTGCCCAGAGGCTGTTGGTAGCGTCCCTCCAGGCCACGACCTCGCTTCGGGTGGAAGGGGAAGGCGAGGCCTGGAAACGGTCGTAGGCCCCCACCGCCTGGAGCCCGCTGACGATGGCCACCGCGGACAGCGCCAGGGCGAGGCCCGCAGACCCAAGGCAGTAGCCCATGTGGAGCCCCTTCGGCGGAGGCAGCGGCGCCCGACTGGGCTCGGGCCTTGGCCGGGGGCTCTCGACGGGAAGCTCCAGCTCGAGGCGGGTGGTGCGGCCAGCGGCGAGCTCCACCTTTCGCCTGAGAACCGGTCGATCCGGGAGGCTCAGCTCGATGGCCCTCACCCCAGGGAGCACCACCACCTCCAGAGGAACGACCCCTACGACCACGCCGTCCACCTTCACCCTCGCCCCGGCTGGTGCGGCCAGGGAGAGCACCGCGGTCCTCGGCCCGAGCTCGGTCTCGAGGGCCTCGGCAGCGGCCAAGAGCGCCTTGGGCTGCGGATCCGAAGTAGCCTCTCGCCGGAACTCCCTCAGGAAAGTCAGGCTCTGGACCGGCTCGCCCAGCTTGTCGTAGGCGAGGGCGATGTTGAAGAGGAGCTGGGGCCTCGGCCAGAGCCCGTAGGCGGCGCGCCAGTGCTTCACCGCGCCAGCGTAGTTCTTGCGAGAGAAGGCCTGCTTGCCCTGCCTGGCGAGCTTGACGACCTGGAGCTTGACCGAGGCGCTCACCCTCGGCCTCGAGCCCGCGGCGCCCGCCTGGGAGCCACCGAGAAGAGCGCCCATCAGGAGCCCGAGGACGAGCCCGAGCAGCCCGCTGCGAACTGACTGGGATGGGGGCGCGGGGGGCCCCC
>JAVEWA010000510.1:0-5230 GCA_034004785.1 Polyangia bacterium | reverse complement strand
GTTCCAAGCACCGGCCGCAGGGAACTGCGAAACGGCAGCGGAGCCCTCCCTCGACGACCACCTTGTCCCTCGTCCGCGAGGCGTGGAGGTGAACCTCCCCCTCCCCCTCCCTCTCCTCGTGCAGCGCATCCGACAGCTCGCGCCTCATCCAGGCCGAGTCCAGGCGATCATGGATCTCCACGTCCTCCTTCAGGAGGCCATCAATGTCTATCTTCAGGCTCATGACGCACTCGGAGGCCTTAGCTCGGTTCCGGCCGACCCCGCCCGCCGGGGAGGATCTCGCCTCGAGAGGCTCCCAATATGTTGTTTTCGGAAATAAGTCAAGCGGTTACATTCAGGCAGATCTCTCCCCCGCTGCCCGAGCTGCGAGCTCCAATGCCGCCCCGAAGAGCGCCTGGGGCAACCAGTCTCCCGCCAGGCGCACTAGAAGCGGGCTGCTCCTTGAGACCCCAAGACATTAACTCGCCCAGCCAAGGACTTGATACTCCTTGACATGACCGGGGCGCACCGGCGATGAATCAGGTGCGCTACCAACAAGATAGGGGCAGACCAACTCCCCTCCGTTCTTGGGAAAAAGGAGCTAGCAAAATGGAAAGACTCATCTCCGGTGCGGCGTCCACCTCCCTGTACTTCGGGGTGGTCGTGATGTCTATCTTCGGGTTCCTGGCAGTCTATTTGAGCCTACGCAAGCGGGCCGACAAGCTGGAGGAGCCAGACGATCAGCTCGGCATCAAGGCCGCCATCAACTACTTCCAGTTCATCAACGTCTTTGGCGCCCTGTTGGGCTTCGCCCTGATCTTCACCGCCCTGTTCGAGAAGATCGGCTCATCCTCCAGCACCGAGCTGTGGAAGGACGGTCTTGGTATGCTCCTGGGCGCCTCGGCGCTCTTTGCTGGAGTAGAGTTCTTCTACCGGACCTCCACGAACGGAGAGCAGTTCGGCGACGCCCGAAAGCTGTTCTTCGGAATGACAATCGTGGTGGTCGGCCTCATCGGAATGGTGTCTTTCGTCATGTTCCTGATGGGACTAATCTCAAACGCCAAGGGCCTGTCTTTCAATATGCCCTTCGCCCTGAGCCTCATCTTCCTCCCCGCCGCAGCCGCGGGACTCACCTTCTATCGCAAGATGTACTTCCCGCCTCCGGCTCCGGCCATGGGCGCCTACCCCGGCCCGGCTGCTGGGGGAGGCAGCAGCGGATACCAGGCTACCCCTCAGGCTCCTCAGGCCGGCTACGAGTACCAGCAGCAGGGCTATGGTCAGCCGCCGCAGCAGCAGGGCTACGCCCAGCCGCAGCAGCAGCAGGGCTACGCCCAGCCACAGGCACAGCAGCCACAACAGCCAGCCTACGGCCAGCAGCCAGCCTATGGCCAGCCACAGCAACCAGCCTATGGCGGCAGCTCGGGCGGCCTTCCTCCCCCCACCGGCGGTGGCGGCTACGGTCAGGGTGGTGGCGGCTACGGTCAGGGTGGCGGCGGCTATGGTCAGGGTGGCGGCGGCTACGGTCAGTAGCTGGGGGCTTCTGCTAGTCCTCTACGACTTCTTTGCAAAACCTTTCATGAACTCGACCAGCTTCTCGACGCCTTCGAGGGACATGGCGTTGTAGAGCGATGCTCTCAGCCCCCCGACATCCCTGTGCCCCTTCAACCCGACGAATCCAGCCGCAGTGGCCTCTGAGATCAGCTTCTTCTCAAGCTCCTCCGATGGGAGCCTGAAGGTCACGTTCATCAAGGAACGGCTGCCCTTCTCTGCCGTCCCACGGAAGAAGTCCGGCTGAGCGTCGAAAAGGTCGTATAGTGCCGCTGCCTTCTTGCGGTTGACCTTCTCAACTGCTGCGACGCCCCCCTGCTCCTCCACCCACTTGAGCACCAGGTTCACCATGTAGATCGGGAAGCACGGAGGAGTGTTCCCGAGGGAGTCCTTGGCGACGAACTGCTTGTAGCTGAGCATCATGGGCAGGCCGTCTGCACAGCGCTCGAGCAGCCGCTGGCTGATAATCACGATAGTGACTCCGGCGGGTCCGAGGTTCTTCTGGGCGCCAGCATACACGAGATCGAACCTGGACCAGTCCAGCTCCCGGCAGAGGATGTCGGAGCTCATGTCCACGACCAGCGGCACGTCGCCGGTGTCGGGCCACTCGTGGTACTGGGTGCCGAAAATCGTATTGTTGGAGCAGAGGTGCAGGTACGCCGCACCCGGCGTCACCTTGATCTCCGATGCGCTGGGTACTCGACGGTACACTCCGTCCTCGCCCTTCGTATCGAGGAGTGACCTCGCATCCCCGATGAGCTTTGCATTCTTCAGCGCGTTGCCCGCCCACACGCCGGTGTTCACGTAGTCGGCGCTCGAGCCCTTCGGCAGGAGGTTCATGGGAAGCATGGCGAACTGCAGGTTGGCGCCGCCCCCGAAAAACAGGATCTTCCTGTCCGCGGGGAGCTTCATCAGCTTCGCCATCCGAGCCTTGGTCTCCTGGAATACCGCGTCGAACTCCTTGGCGCGGTGGCTGGACTCCAGGATGCCAATGCCCGTCCCGGCGAAGTCGATGAGGTCCTTCTGCGCCTGCTCCAGCGCCGAAAGGGGCAACACCGCCGGCCCAGGGTTGAAGTTGAACTTTCTGCCACTCATGATTTCACTCCTTTAGGGTGCGACGGGCGCACCCGTTGATTGAGTTTGTTGGCTCCCCCTTTCCATCGCGGTCCAGTTCCCAAGTCAAGGGAAATGCAAGCGCGCCGCCTGGCTCGAGCCGTCCCCACGTACGCGCAGGCCAGGGATGGAACTAGAGACCAATAGGGTCATCTTGCCTAGGAGCGCCTATCCTGCCTACCCCTTGCGCATCTCGGAGAGCTCACCCTGATCCAGGAAGACACCGCCGCACCCCGGACAGCGATCCAGCCTGGTGTGTCGAGGACCGAGCACGGGTTCCATTAGCGCCTGACAGCGGTGGCAGGTTCCCGTCACCAGGTCGTGCTCCTTCGCGAGGGGCGTGAACACAGGGACATCCACCCGGGAGGCAACCGCAGCAGAGAGCATTCGCTCGAGCTCCCCCGCGTCCAGGAACAAGCCCTGACAGGTCGGACACCGTTCGAGCTCGACCCCAGGCCAGGTCTCGAGGATCATGTAGGAGCCAGGGCACTTCGGGCACTTCATCCCGCCTCCTCCTTGTCGCCCCCTTCGAAGGCGCGCACCAGGGCGGCCAGGGCAGCGGTTGGAGCCATTGCGCCCCGCGCGACCTCCGCCTCGATTACCGGGAGTATCGCCTGGACCGCGGGATGGCCGTGGAACCGCGCCAGGAGGTGATCCTCCACCATTCTACGCAACCAGCCGAGGCTCTGTCTTCGCCGCTCGTCCTCCAGGACTCCCGAGGCGATGGCACGAAGACGAAAGGCCTTCACCACGTCCCATACCTCGCCTACGCCCTCCCCGGTCAAAGCCGAGCAGGTCTGGACTGGAGGTCGCCAGTCCGGGCGTGCGGGTGCAAGGTAGTGGAGCGCGCGCGCGACCTCCTGCCTGGCCACCTCGGCGCGGGCCCTGTTCTCTCCATCGGCCTTGTTCACCACCAGCGCATCGGCGATCTCGATGATGCCCTTCTTGATGCCCTGGAGCTCGTCCCCGGCGCCCGGCAGGAGAAGCAGCAGGAAGAAGTCCACCATGGAGCGAACCGCAACCTCACTCTGCCCCACGCCGACGGTCTCCACCAGCACGACGTCGTAGCCAGCAGCCTCGCACACGAGGAGGGTCTCCCTGGTCTTGCGGGCCACGCCGCCCAGGGTGCCCCCAGAGGGGGACGGCCTGATGAAACAGCGCGGATCGCGGCCCAGGGCCTCCATCCGGGTCTTGTCGCCCAGGATCGAGCCGCCCGTGAGAACGCTGGATGGATCCACGGCCAGCACTGCAACGCGATGCCCGGCCCCGAGCAGCCGCCCCCCCAGGGCCTCGATGAAAGTGGACTTCCCAACTCCCGGTGCGCCGGTGATCCCGACCCTGATTGCCTTTCCGGTATGGGGTAGGAGGCGCTCGAGGACCTCCTCGGCGAGCCTCTGGTGGGCTGCGGCGCCGGACTCGACCAGGGTAATGGCCCGCCCGAGCAGAGCGCGATCCCCGGAAAGCACCCCCTCGGCATAGGCCTCGGCCGTGATCTGCGAGCGGCGTCTGTGGTGGTTCTCTATGGCCTCGGCCTCGCGCGAAACCGGCCCGCCCGGCAAGATCCTGGAGGCGAAGGCGTCCCCCGCATCCACGGGGGCCCACTCGGGTCGCTCGCCTGGTCCTCCTCGCGTGCCGCAACCAGACATTTCCCTAGGCTTCCAAGGCGTCCAAGAGACGCGCCGCAGCCGTGGGGATCACGGTACCCGGCCCGAAGATGGCCGCTGCTCCGTGCTCCTTCAGGAACGCATGATCCTGGGGCGGGATGACCCCTCCAACCACCACCAGGACATCCTCCCGCCCGAGCGCCCTCAGCTCTTCCACGAGCTTTGGAAGCAGGGTCTTGTGGCCGCCCGCGAGGGAGCTGAAGCCCACGACGTGCACGTCGTTCTCCACCGCCTGCCGCGCGGTCTCCTCGGGCGTCTGGAAGAGGGGTCCGATGTCCACGTCGAAACCCAGATCCGCGAACGCCGTGGCGATGACCTTGGCGCCGCGGTCGTGCCCATCCTGCCCCATCTTGGCCACCATGATGCGAGGCCGGCGCCCCTCCTTCGCCTCGAAGGCCTCGGCTCGCCGCCTCACCTTGTCCACCTCCTGCCTGTCGGAGTACTCCGCGCTGTACACCCCGGAGATCGCTCGGATCACGGCCTTGTGCCTCCCCCACACCTTCTCGAGGGCCTCCGATATCTCCCCCAGGCTCGCGCGAGCGCGAGCAGCCTCGAGGGCGAGGGCCAGCAGGTTTCCCTCGCCGCTCTCGGCGCTGCTCGTCAACGCACCGAGGGCAGCTCGCACACGCTCCTCGTCACGCCCCGACCTCAGCCGCTTCAAGCGCTCCACCTGTGACTGCCTGACCGCGGAGTTGTCCACCTCCAAGGTGTCCATGGCGTCCTCGCGCTCGAGTGTGAAGGTGTTCACGCCGATGATCTTCTCTTTCCCAGAGTCGATGTTGGCCTGCCGCCGGGCGGCCGACTCCTCGATGCGCATCTTGGGAAGCCCCGTCTCTATGGCCTTCGCCATGCCTCCCAGGGCCTCGACTTCCTGGATGTGCCCCCAGGCCCGCCGGATCATCTCCCTGGTGAGCGCCTCCACGAAG
>JAVEWA010000509.1:0-5234 GCA_034004785.1 Polyangia bacterium | reverse complement strand
AGCCGAGCCTCATGTTCGCAACCTCCGCACTCACCGCCCCCCTCCACCTGGGGCCGCCCTGCATGTGGATCCCGAGCCCCGTGACGGGGGCGTCGGCGACGCGCTTCGCCACCTGGCTGAGCTCCGGCAGCGCCTTGAGGCAGGGCGGGCAGGTCACGCTCCAGAAGTCGAGGACTAGGACCCTGCCCTTGAGATCCTCGGAGCGCACCAGGTCGCCCTCCAGCGTGTGCAGCTCGAAGGCGGGCGCTCGTTCCCCCGGTCCCAGGGCTCGCAGCTCGCCGAGGTTTCTCGCGACCCACAAGACGTTCATGCCGAGCACCGCGACTACGGCGACGAGCAGGGCGATGCCCAGGATGCGGGCCCGGACCGGCGGCCCGCCCCGCGTCCCGGATGGGCCGCCTTGCGTCTCGGCCTTGCCGCCCGGGCCCGCGCCCTTCTCCTGGGCTCCTGTTTGCGGCTCTCGCTCAGTCATGGCCATCATCTCGGAGCACCAGGTAGAAGGCCGCCGTCGCGAGGAGCCCGGCCCAAGCAAGGCCTGCCCACCAGTCGAGGCCCTCGAAGAGCCGTGCGGGCCGCTCCCCGGCGTGCAGCCGGTAGGCCGCGCCCCCGAGGCGCAGGAGGAAGGCCGGGATCCAGCAGGCCACGGCGAGATCGAGGGCCCGGTCGAAGGTGAGGCGCTGCATGAGCCTCATGGGGGCCACCACCAGGATCGTCAACCCGAGGAGCAGCAGGAGATCCGGGGTTAGGCGGCGGCCGAGGACCCAGGAGAGCTCGTTCACGCCCTCCCGGATGCCGAGGTCCCAGGCCGCCAGGCCCACCCGGGTCACCTCTGGTGTCAGGCAGCAGAGGGCCCCCACCACGATGAGGACGAAGCCGTCCCGAGCCGCGGGCCAGCGCCCGGCCGCTGCGTCCCCGAGGGCCTCCATGGGCGCCACCACCACTCCGCCGAGCCGCACGAAGAAGCCCACGATGGCCCTGCCCAACCTGCCCGGGGCGCGGCAAATGGCGCCGCCCATCCGGTCGAGGGCGCGCGGCGGCCGGGGAGAGGTGTCGCTGGGCGTCTCCACGGCTCGGCGCTATCCCCTGCGGTTGAGCATCTGCTGGGCCGCTTGCCTCAGGGCCTGGGGCACGTTGCGGGAGCGCGAGACAGTGCGAAGATCCGGCACCCGCAGGTGGGGCAGAAAGCGCATGGAGGTAGGCAGCGGGCACTTGGGGTTGTTCACCAGGCCGACCTTCACCTGGTAGAGCTTCAGCCAGTCGCGGTTGTTGGCGATGTAGCGGATCACGTCGTCGTTCACCGATCGGCTCATGGTGACCGACACCACCTCGGCCTCGCGGATCTTTGGGCTCTTGATGGCGGCCATGGCCACGGTGCGGTTCGGATCCCTGAGCAAAAGGGCCCGGTGGTAGCCCGAGCCCACGAGAGCGAGCCTGACTTTCTGGGAGAGGGTCAGCCCGAGCAGGCTGGTCTTCTTGGCGAGCTCGCTCTCGGCCTCTCCCTCCAGCTCCTCGATGGAGGGCGCCTCCGCGTCCTCTCCTCCCTCGGCGATGGCCTCGTCAAAAGCGGCGTCCGCCGCGGCCTCGGCCCACTCTTTGTCCCCCTGATCCTCGTACTTGGTCTCCGTGCCGAGCGCCCTGGCGATCTCCTTGTAGGCGGGGAGCCCGAGCTCGAGCTCGTTGCGCACCGCGAGCTCCATGACTCGGCTCGCGGTGGACATTCGGGTGCGGGGGTTCAGATACAGGGCCTCGATGATCGCCGGGTGCCTGATCATGCGCTGCTCGTTTGCGGCGATGAGCTCCAGCAGGGAGTCGTCCCTCAGGGTGCGGGCCTGGACGAGGATGGTCTCGTCGGGGGTCCGAAGGTCGAGCAGCACCCGCTGAAGGAGCGGCGTCCGCTCCTGCAGGATCTCCGCGAGGAGGTCCAGGACCCCCGGGGGGAGCTGCCCCTTGATGCCGCCCTCGATGAGGGCGTCCGGAAGCTCGCACGCGGTCTTCTTGGCCGCCAGGGCGAGCTTCTCGTCCTGGGCGAGGGAGAGCTGGTAGAGCCCGGTGAGCAGATCCTGGGGCCCCAGGCCCGGGGCCATGCCCCTCGCGAGCATGAGCTGGCGTGCAGGGGGGGCGTCGGGGCTCAGGAAGGGAGCGAGGGATTCCGGCAGCTCGCCGGGTGGGATTGGCTCACGTAGGTAGGGCATGCGGCCTTTGGCGCGCCCTGGGCGCTCTAGTCCTCGTCCAGCTCCACCTTGGACTCGGCGATGATCTTCTCGGCCAGGTTGGCGGGGACCTCCTCGTAGTGGTCGAAGACCAGCGTGAAGCTGCCGCGCCCGGAGGTCATGGACTCGAGGTCCGCGGCGTAGCGCTGGATCTCGGCGAGCGGCGCCTGGGCCCTGATGACCACGGTGTTGCCGATGTTCTCGGAGCCCATGGGGCGCCCGCGCTTGGAGGTGATGTCCCCCATGATGTCGCCCATGCAGTCGTCGGGCACGGTGATGTCCATCATGTAGATGGGCTCGAGGAGCACCGGGCTGGCGTTCTTCACCGCGGCCTGGAAGCCCTTGGAGCCGGCGAGCTGGAAGGCGAAGTCCGACGAGTCCACGTCGTGGTACTTGCCGTCCACCAGCCGGATCCGCACGTTCATCACCGGGTAGCCGGCGATGACGCCCTTTCGCATGCGGTCCTTGACGCCCTTCTCGACCGACGGGATCCACTGCCTGGGGATGGACCCGCCGAAGATGGCGTTCTCGAAGTGGAAGCGCCCGCCCCACTCGAGGTTCTGGATGTCCTCGTCCTGCACGTCCACCGGCAGGGGCTCCATCTCGATGTAGCACACGCCGAACTGCCCGCGGCCGCCCGTCTGTTTCTTGTGCTTCCCTTCGGTGCGGCCCACCGGCTTCCGGATGCTCTCCCGGTAGGGGATCCGGGGCAGGCTCATCTCCACCTCCACGCCGGCGCGCCGCATGCGCTCCACCGTGGTGTCTATGTGGATCTGCCCGGTGCCCCCGACGACCATCTCGCCGAAGTCTGGATCTCGGTCCACGCTCAGGGTGGGGTCCTCCTCCAGCACCTCGTTCAGGCGAGTGCCGAGCTTGTCCTCGTCGGACTTGGACTTGGGCCGCACGGCGTAGCGCGTGACGGAGAGGGGCTTCTCGATGGGCTCCACCACTACCGAGGTCTTCTCGGCGCACAGGGTGTGGCCCGTGCGGGTCTCCTTGAGCTTGGCCACCGCCACGAGGTCGCCCGCCGAGGCCTTGTCCACGTTCTCGCGCTTCTTGCCCTGGAGCAGGTAGAGCTGCCCGAAGCGCTCCTTGCTGTCCTTGTTGGCGTTGATCACCGTGGAGTCGGACTCGAGGGAACCCTGGGCCACCCTCAGCATGGTGACGCGCCCGATGTCCGCCGAGACCGTCTTGAACACGACCCCCACGAAGGGGGCGTCGGAGTCGGCCTTGAGATCGATGCTCTCGCTCCCCTGCTTGGCCACGAGGGGCGGGCTGTCCGCCGGGGAGGGGAAGTGGTTCACCACCAGGTCGAGCAGCGGCTGGATGCCGATGTTGCGCTTGCCGGCGCCGCACAGCACCGGCACCAGCTTGCCCGCCGCGATGGCCGTCGCCAGGCCGCTTCGAAGGTCGTCGTCGGAGAGCTCCTCTGCGAAGAACTTCTCCATGAGGGAGTCGTCGCTCTCGGCGATGATCTCCACGAGCTTCTCGCGGTACATCGCCACCTCGTCGGCGAGGTCCGCGGGCGCGTCCTCCTCCCGCTCGGCCTTGCCGTCCTCCGCGAAGAAGTGGGCCTTCTGGGTCACGAGGTCCACCACGCCGTTGAAGTCCTGCTCCTTGCCGATGGGCACGAAGAGCGGCGCCGCCAGGCGCGAAAGGCTCGTCTGCACGCTCTCCAGGGCGTCTGCGAAGCTCGCCCGCTCACGGTCCATCTGGCTGATGAACACCAGGCTCGGGATCCCGCGCTCTTGAATGGACTTCCACGCCTTCTGGGTGCCCACCTGCACGCCGTCGGGCGCCGACACCAGCACCACCGCGCCATCGGCCACTCGGGCGGCCATGCGGAGGTCGTAGTTGAAGTCCGCCGCTCCGGGCGTGTCGAGCAGGTTGATCTTCTTCTTTTTCCACTCCACGAAGGCCATCGAGGTGTGGATGGTGGAGTGCCGCTTGATCTCCTCGGGCTCGGTGTCGAAGGTGCTCGTCTCGTCGTCCACGCTCCCGAGGCGGGTGGTCCGTCCGGCGGTGAACAGGATGGCTTCCGCCAGGCTGGTCTTTCCGGCTCCGCGCTGCCCGATGATGACGATGTTGCGGATGTCCTTGGTGTCGTAGCGTTTCATCCTGTCCTCGCGTTCTATTGCGTCCCGCTCGGCGGGCGGGCGGGACGGCTGACACGGGCGCGGCCTTGGGCCGCCCCTCGTCACGGCGGCTTCTCGGACGGCCTCCGTGGGGTTCCGTTGGCTGGAGTCGGGCGCCCTTGACCAGCGCCCGCGGACGAAGCCTTAGACCTGGATTAGGGACCCTGGAACCCGCCATGAATAGAACAATGGCAAGGGCTGGTCAAGGGTCGCTTGGGGGTCACGATGGGGGCCACGAAGGGGGTCACGAAGGGGGCCACGAAGGGGGGCGCCTGGTGATCGCAATGGGGTCGCGACGGGGGCCGCGCTGGGGGTCGCCTGGTGATCGCAATGGGGTCGCGACGGGGGCCGCGCTGGGGGTCGCCTGGTGATCGCAATGGGGTCGCGACGGGGGCCGCGCTGGGGGCCACCTGGTGATCGCAATTGGGGTCGCGACGGGGGTCGCAATGGGGCCACGCTGGGGGCCACGCTGGGGGCCGCCTGGTGATCGCAACGGGGTCGCGACGGGGGTCGCGACGGCGGCCGCCTGGTGATCGCAATGGGGTCGCGACGGGGGTCGCGACGGCGGCCGCCTGGGGGTCACGCTGGGGGTCGCCTGGGGGTCACGCTGGGGGTCGCCTGGGGGGCCCTTGGGGGAGCATGTGTGTTCCTCGCCGGAGAAAGCCCCCCGAGATGAGCCTCTCGCCAGGTCGCTGCCACTCGCACCCAGGAGAAAGCCCCTCGAGATGAGCCTCTCGCCAGGTCGCTGCCACTCACACCCCGGAGAAAGTCCCTCGAGATGAGCCTCTCGCCAGCTCGCCGCGTGCCGCACCCAGGAGAAAGCCCCCCGAGATGAAATATCTCCCCCTGGTTTCTCCCGGCGCCGAGGCGGGGCTTGGTCAGCATCGCC
>JAVEWA010000508.1:0-5257 GCA_034004785.1 Polyangia bacterium | reverse complement strand
CAGGCAACAGAGCAGCGCCCATACAAAAGCCCCCCGGGGCTTTTTTTGCCCCCTCGCCGACCCTGGGCGATATTGGTTAGTGGAGTCCCCATGGTCCAAAATAGCTGGAGTCTCAATGACCCGTAATCGAACGATATTCGCCGCATTGCTCCTCCTTGCGACCACCTGGTGCGTCCTCCCGGGCTGCTCATCCAGGGTCTCAGGCAAAGGCAAGGGCAATGGCCAAGGCCGGCGCGGGGCTCCGCCCGCCCTCCTGTACGACCAGCGAGGCCTGCCCGGCATCCGCCACGCCGCCCACCCCGACGCCCTGGATGCCTCCGATGCCCCGGGCGTCCCGGGCGTCCCGGGCGTCCCGGGCGTCCCCTCGAAATCCAGGGGCGGCCCTGCAAGGGGCCGCGGGGATTCTTCTCCTGCGACGCCCCCCCTCGTCTGCGCCCAGGGCTCCCTCGAAGATGAGGCTTCCAAGACCATGACCGCCTGGCTCGGCGCCGCCCCCGCGCAAGGCCAGGCTCCCCTGCCCCCTGACAGGGCGCCCCACATGGACCCCATGGAGCTCGGCCGCTTTGCCCAGGCCCTCTCCCGCAGACACCCCGACGCCCGCAAGGACGCGCACTCCTTCAGGGCCACGGCAAACCTTCGGCTGCGCTACTCCCCGGATCACGACGCCGAGGAGGTGGGCCTCCTCCAGAAGGGCTCCCGGATCCCCGTTTTCGGCTACGTGGGCAAGAGGGGCTGCAAGGCTGGCTGGCTGATCCTGGGTCCCTATGCCTACGTCTGCGCCTCCCAGCTCGAGCCAGACAAGCGCCCCCCGATCCTCCAGCCCCTCCCAAGGGTTCCAGATGGAAGGATCACCCCGGGAGACTACGGCTACATCCGGCCAGGGGGCGCCCCGGCCTATGCCGCCCGGGCGGACGTCGAGAAGCGCGTGACCACCAGGCGTCTGCCAGCCGGCTTCTTCATCCGCTTCGGCCGCCTGGTTCGTATCAAGGACCAGAACTACTGGAAGACCACCAAGGGGCTCTACGTACCCATCGACCGCATCGCGCGCCACGTCCCCTCCCGCTTCCACGGCTTCCGCCTCCAGCAGGACGAAGGAGCTTCGCCCGCCACCTCCACCTCCGGCACCTCCGGCACCTCCGGCACCTCCGGCCCAATATCCCTCGCAAGGTCGGCCCGCCGCGCCCTGGGCAAGGCCTCGTCGCTCAAGGCGACCTCGCTCGGTAGCTCATCGCAAAATATTCCTCCCCTGCCCGCGGCCTCCGACGAGGGCGAGCCCCTGCGCCTCCCCCTCGCCATCGTGCGCCTCGAGGGTCCCGACAAACGGGGCATCGCGGTCTATCACGAGCCAGGCAAACGCCAGCTCGTGGGGCGGCTTCACCGATACACCGCGGTGAACATCCTCGGCAGCCTCCTCCGCCCGAACCGCCAGGGCCGACCCACCCGCTACCTGCGCATCGGCCCATGCCAGTGGATCGAGGCCAGGGCCACACGGGTAGCCATGCGCGAGGAGCCGCCTCCAGGGGTCACCGCCGAGGAGCGCTGGATCGACGTGGATCTCGAGCGCCAGGTGCTCGTGGCCTACGAGGGCCGCACCCCGGTCTTCGCGACCCTCATCACCACCGGGAAGAAGGGGCACGAGACGCGCCACGGCATCTTCCGCGTGTACTGGAAGGTGGCCGAGGTGGACATGGCCAACGAATCCGGCGCCGACGAGGAGTACCTCGCCGAGGCAGTGCCCTGGTCCATGTTCTTCTGGAAGGGCCAGGCCCTGCACGGCGCCTACTGGCACGACAACTTCGGCAGGCCCCGGAGCCACGGCTGCGTGAACCTCTCCCCGCTGGACGCCCGCTTCCTCTTCGAGTGGGCGACCCCGCCCCTGCCCCACGGCTGGAAGCACTCCTGGCACGGAGAGCGCTTCCCCGGAACCCTCATTCAGGTTCGGAGGCGCCGGGGTGAGCAGCTCCGGTTCCTCGGCCTGGCCAGGAAGCTCGCCCCGGCCGACGCGGTGGCCGCCAGAGACGCGGCCTTTGCCCGCAGGGTGCAGCAGGAGACCCTCGAGATGCTCGGCGGGAGCCGCTCCGAGGAGGAGGAGGACGACTCCCAGGACGGTCCGGCGTCCCCGGCCTCGCCCGTAGCTCCGGCGTCCCCGGCCTCACCCGGGGCTCCGGCGTCCCCGGCCTCGCCCGGGGCTCCAGCCCGGCCCGTAGCTCCGGCCTCGCCCGTAGCTCCGGCCTCGCCCGTAGCTCCGGCCTCGCCCAAGTCTATGGCCGCGCCCATGTCTCAACCATCCCCCACGCCTCGGGCTCGGCGCGCCTCTCCCTCAACGCGTCCGGCCCCCTCTGCCTCGAGGCCCGTCCAAGCCCGCCCCGCCCCCGCAAGGGGCGGCCAGCGGCCTGCCCTTCGCCCAATAGAACCTCCTCCGCCGCCCTCGAGAGGTCGCCAATGACAAGCCGAGCAGCAACGAGCCACCAGGTCGCCCCGGAGTCCTCGCCGGCCCAGCACCCGAGCAAAACACAGCTCCTGGCTCAGTCCCAGGTGCCGATCCCCAAGAAGGTCCTCCTGGTGGAGCAGCAGGATTGCCTCCGCAAGACCCTCGGAGACCTCTTGAGGCGCAGGGGACTGGAGGTGACCGAGGCCCCACCAGAGGCTGTGGACATCTTCTCCCGGAGCTGCCCCTGGGACGCGGTGGTGTTCAACGCCTCCCAGCGCCCCTTCCGGCGCCGGCGCTGGCTGTTCGGCTACCGCCCTTCCCTAGGACAGACCCGCTTGGTGGCTCTTTGCGATGCACCCCAGTGCGACCCCTGCGATCCCGTCCCGCGCGAGCTCTCCGAGGCCTCCTCATTCTCCTCATCCAGTGCCTCGACCGATTTCCAGGTCTTCTCCACCCACCCTGCCGCCTCTCCCTCCTTGCTCTCCTCTCCCTCCTTGCTCTCCTCTCCCTCCTTGCTCTCCTCTCCCTCCTTTCCCTCCTCTCCCTCCTCTCCCTCCTTTGGCAGGCACGAGGTGGACGCCACGGTGACCTACCCGGTCTCGGTCTCGCTGCTGGTGAACGCGATCCTGGGTGACGAGCCGAGGGCGCGCCCCCGGCCTCCCAGGGCCAAGGCTCTCACCCGCTTCCGAGAGGCCGACACAGACCCAGGCCTCCGCTCGAGGGCGCCAGGCCGAAAGCCAAGCGAGCCCTGAATTCGCCCCCACTCCACGCTGCGCGCCGAGAACGACCGAGCGTCCCGCCCCACTTCGGCTCGAGCAAGTCACGGGCCTTCAACTTCGTCGAGTCATGGCTCGCAGGATCGCGTCCGCGGACGCTGACTTGGGCAGCACCTCGTTCACCCCCAGCTCCTTGAAGAGCTTCGCCTCCAATGGATCCTCCCGCTCGGTGAGCACCAGCACCCGCGCGCTGCCCTCCACTAGGCCCTCCCCCTGAAGGCTCGCGAGAAGCTCGAGGGCGTTCAGCCCCTGGACCTGTGTGTCCAGCACCAGCACGTCGGGCCGGACCTCCCGCACGAACTCGAGGCCCATGCGGCCGTCTCCCACGGTGAGCACCGTGGCCCCTGGGTTCGCTCTCTTCACGGCCCTCACGATCCGGAGGGTCTCCTTCACGTCCGAGTGGACCACCACCGCGGTGAGCTCGTCTATTCCCGGGCTCGCCGCCGCCCCAGACCCTCCCTCCCGCGCCTCTAGGAGGGCCCGCCGGAAGGCCTCGACGCTCTCGAAGCGATCCTCGGGCTTCTTGGCGAGGGCCTTCAAGATCACCCCTTCCACCGCTGATGGGAGGTCGGGCCTGAACCGCGTCGGCCTCGGGGGCGGGTCGTAGAGGTGCATCGTGAGGAGCGGCATCACCTCCGGGTGGTCGAAGGGCACGCGGAAGGTGAGGAACTCGTAGAGCACGACCCCCAGGGCGTAGAGGTCGCACAGGTGCGCGTGCTCGGCCCGCACGGGCTTGGTGTCGATGCGCTCCGGGGCCAGGTACACCGGCGTGCCGTGCACCTCCATGTCCGTGTCGTGCTCGTCCGCGATGCGGCCCACCAGCCCGAAGTCCGTGAGGGCAACCCGGTAGGTGGTGGTGATCATGATGTTGGCGGGCTTCACGTCCCGGTGCACGATTCCTCGATCGTGGATGGCGGAGAGCCCACGGCAAACCTGGCTGATGATCCCCACCGCCTCGTCCAGGTGAACCGGCTCTCCCGCCTGCTCGCGCCGGTCTATGGTCTCCGCCAGGGACTCGCCGTCCACCAGCTCCATCACGAAGTAGGGTGTGCCCTGGTGCTCCCCGTAGGAGTAGATCTGCACCACGTTGGGGTGTTGCACCTTGGCCATGGACTCGGCCTCGGACCTGAACTGCGCGATGAGCTGCGCGTCGTGGTAGCGGCTCGACAGGGTCTTCACCGCGACCTTCCGCTTCAGGGACTGATCCATGGCCAGATAGACGATGCCCATGGCGCCGTGCCCCAGCTCGTGCAGCACCTCCAGCTTGCCCTCCAGCAGCGTCCCAGGGGCGAAGTAGCTCTCCTCGGCCAGCGCGTCCCCGCGCAAGGCGCGCGAAGCTCCCACTGCTCCGCCGGCCGTCCCGCTCTGAACGTCTCCGGTCTCGCGAGCATCCTCCCCCGTCCGAGGGGCGTTCCCCGCCTCCCCGAGCTCGCCGAGCCCGCCTGGCCCGCCGTGCCCGCCTGGCCCGCCGTGCCCGCCGAACTCTCCCATCTCCCCAAGCTCCAGGCCGTCGGCCAGGTTCCCGAACACCCCGATGCCGCTGTCGCCAGGCTCCTTCCAAACGTCGGCCAGAGGCGACTCGAGCAGAAGTGGCGCACCCCCTTCGCGCCCGGAACCGGGCCCGGTGCCGCGCCCCGCCCCGCGCGACGCCCCCTCGCGATCCGGGCGAGGTGGCGAGAGCATCTGGCTGCTCCTGTGACCCTTGAGTGCCATGCTGGCGCAGAGTAGCAGGATCCGCGGGTCGTGGCAGCAATGCAGCAGACAATCCTGGCTGTTATCGTCAATCTTTTGATTTTACTAACCATTCCCTATCGCCAGATCGCCCCTCTGCCCCACTTGACATCGCCCTGCCGATGGACTATCAAAGGCTCCCGTTGCGCTCCTAGCGCCCTTGATGCGGGGTGGAGCAGCCAGGTAGCTCGTCGGGCTCATAACCCGAAGGTCTCAGGTTCAAATCCTGACCCCGCTACTTCGAAAAGCCCAGGTTCCGACCTGGGCTTTTCCTTTTCGAACCGCCACGTTACGCCCCCCCCGCCACCCCGCGCCACCC
>JAVEWA010000017.1:0-25556 GCA_034004785.1 Polyangia bacterium | reverse complement strand
CGGAAAGACACAGCTACCTGGCCGAGATCTCGGAGATCGGTGGTAGTCCCTCTGAAGAAAGCCTCCTTCGTCTCGTCTCGCGGGGTGAGCCAGAGCTGCAGCGACGCATCTTCCTCGTCGAAGGCCAGGAGAATCATCCCCCCCCCGAGGCGAGCTTCCACGCGAGCCGGCGGATCGGGTAGCCTGGCCAATCCAGCCGAAAGCCTGCGGGCCCAGTGGGCGAGCGATTCGCTCGAGGATGGCACGTCGGGAGGCACGCCTGGATTATGCGCGGGAAGTTGCCTCGTTGCCAATGCTCGGCGTCAGTCGTGACAGAGGGGCGCCAGAACGGAGGGCTCTCGTCGGGCCGTCCGAGAAGTCGTCAACCCCGATGCTATTTCGCCAATTTGTTATCCAAGCCTTCTTGCCCACCTTCCCAAAGGGAACGCAGGCCGTCCTCCAAGGTCACGAGCGGCGCCCAGCCAAGCGCTCGGAGCCGACCGATGTCGGCGATCTCCTCGGCTGCCTCCTCGGGCCGCGCTCGCAGCGGCTCCATGACAATCCTGGGTTCCCTACCGGAGATTCGGGCGAAGATGCCGAGGATCTCCATCACGCTGGCGGATCGGGAGGTCCCCACGTTGAGCGGACGGAACTCGCCCAACGGCGGGGGGCTGCCGAGAGCCACGGCAAACGCACTACAGGCGTCATCCAAGTACAGGTAATCTCGCGCATGGTCCAGCTCACCGAGGGCGATGGGACCACCCCGCCGCATCCCCTCCAGCAGGTGCGAGATGACGAACTCCGCTGGTTGCCCCGGCCCGAACACGTTGAACAGCCGAAGCGACGTCACCCCGAGAGTCGCGTCGGAGCGTCTGGCGGCGAGCTCGAGGACGCTCTCCTGCAGCACCTTGAGCTCACCCAGAAACGTGTTGGGATTTCGGGGGTGCTCCTCTCGGGTGGGTAGGATGCCGGGCTCACCATAGACCTTGCCGGACGAGGCCAGCACCAGATGACGAGCGCCGCAGCTGACGGCGAGGGCTACCAGGTTCCCGGCGCCTGACGCCACCGCCCTCAGCGCCTCCATCGGAGCACCTCGCCTTTGGGACGCCCTGGTAGGAAAGGCGAGGTGCACCAGGGCGTCCACGGGCCGCGCCTGCGAGAGAAGCGCCCGGTGGTCCGTGACGTCCGCCTCGACGCGGCTCAGGCCTACCACGTCGTTCCCCTGCTCCACGAGCAAGGACGCCAGGCGCCGGCCGATAAAACCGTTGGCGCCCGTGAGCATCACCTGCAACGGCATCTCAACCGCCCTTGGCTCCCACCCGGGCCCGCCAGTACTCAAGGGTGTCTGCCAGCGTCTGCTCGAAGGGGATCACCGGACGCCAGCCCGTGATCTGCCGGAACGGGCTGGTGTCGGCCACGAGCCTCATGGGCTCGGTTGGGCGTACCAGGGAGGGATCCGTCTCCGTCAGGATCTCCGAGCCTCTGGGGGAGAGGGAGAGCAGGAGCGCCAGGCACTCCCTCACGGTCATCACGCGATCGCTGCCTACGAGGAATAGCTCTCCTGGGGCGCAGCGCTCCAAGGCCAGTCGGTAGGCGCGCACCATGTCTCGCACGTCGGTCCAGTTACGCAGGGCATCCAAGTTTCCTACCTTCATCACGGGCGATGAGAGGCCCGCCTCGATGCGTGCGATCTGATGCGCGAAAGATGGCAACGCGAAGACCTTGTCACGGCGGGGTCCCTCGTGATTGAAGGCGCGCACCCTCACCACCTCGATCCCATAGCTCCGCCAGTGCTCGTAGCCGAGCAGGTCCTGCGCGACCTTGCTCACGGCATAGGGATTCACCGGTCTCAGCGCTGTGAGGGGAGTGATCGGAAGCTCCTCTGGAGGGACGTCGCCGTACTCCTCTCCAGAGCCTGGCAGAAGGACGCGGGTGTTCTTCAGCCCCTGACGTCGAATGGCCTCGAGGAGGTAGAGGGTCCCGAGGGTGTTTGTCCGGAAGTACAGGTCGGGCGCGGCCCAAGACGGGTACACGAAGCTCTGCGCTCCGAGGTGAAAGATGCGCTCTGGACGCACGGCCCCGATGACCTCGTCCACGGAGAAGGGATCCGTGAGGTCGCCCCAGTGCCAACAGATCCGCGGATCATCCTCTGGTATGTGCTCCACCAGGGTCATCCTGGAGGACCACCTCCGCAGAGCGTGGATCTCCAGGCCGGGCTCAATCAGGAGCGCGTCCAGCAAGTGGCTCCCGACGAAACCGGTGGCACCAGTGACGAGTATCTTCAAATTCAGACCTCCTGCCCGACGGGGCCAACGAATCGCCTGACAAAGAGCAAGCCGACGTCACGAGCAATGGCGAGCGCCTCAATGGGATGAGGCGCCTGCGGTAGGACTCCACCTCCAACCTCGAACCTGGATCGCCCTCTCCAGCGCCTCCCGTGACTGACGGGCACCTGGGCCACCAGTGCTCCGTCTGCCATTGCGCGTGCCAGGATCTCGGCGTTGACCGCGCCGGTGCGGCACTTGAGGGGCGCTAGGCCGAGCCTTCTCTTTTCGACCAGCTTGAAGCCACAGTCCAGGTCCTTCACCGGGCCTAGTCCGAGGAGCACCCGCACCACAGCGGTATAGAAGGCTCCAGCCGCACGCCGAGGCCAAGCGTCGGCCCGATTCGTTCGGACGCCAATCACCACAGACGCCGCGGGCGCCCTCTCCGTCAGGCGCGGCAGCTCCTCAGGGTCGAGCTGGCCGTCTGCGTCCAGGATGAGAACCCATGGGAACCTTGCTGCCGCCACTCCGAGTGAGATGGCGCGGCCATAACCCGGATCATCAGCGGGCTGCAAGATCCTCCTCAGGCATGGGATGGCCACCTCCAGCTTCGCGGCCATCTCCGGCGTGCCGTCGGTCGCCGCGCCATCAGCCACGACTAGGATCTCGTGCTGTCCGGAGCATCCTTGCAGCGCCGGCAGCAGCACTCCGACGAGCCTCTCGAGAATCTCGGCCTCCTCGTGGCAGGGCAGGACCACACTGATGCTGAAAGGCGTCCTGTTCAACCCGCTGTCCTCTTGGAGAGACGCAGGTCACACCCTCCCGGCTCGATCACGACGGGCCCAGTCAACCTAGCCATGGATGCGCCGCCCGAGGAGCCCCGCGAGCAGATGAGTGAGGCTGGCGTGGACGCTCTCGACCAGGAAGAAGTCCCTCGAGGAGATGACCAGGCCGTGGTCCAGGAGCTCACTCGCCTTGCCTCCTCCAAACCCGAGGATCCCCACGGTGATGGCGCCCCTCTCCTTGGCCAGCCGCAGGGCTCGCAGGATGTTCTCCGAGTCTCCCGACGCCGAGATGACCACTACCACGTCGCCTGGCAGCACGAGGTTCGCGAGCTGCTCTGAGAACACCGACTCGTAGCCGAAGTCGTTCGCCAGCGCCGTCAGCAGCGGGGTGTTGTCGTTCAGGCTGACCGCCTGCATTCGTTTCCTGTCCCTGGTAGCCAGGTTCAGATCGCAGCAGAAATGCGACGCAGCGGCGGCGCTCCCTCCGTTCCCCATCAGGAAGACTCGATGACAGTTCTGGTAGGCGTTCCAGAGCATGTCCACGACGCCACCCACAGCCTCCTCGTCGATCTCCTCCAGCCCGCCCTTCAGCCCTTCGATAAACTCGTGCACGTAGCGTTCGGCCATTCGAGGCCCTCCTGATGGTAGCACCTTATCGAGGGTGCAGACGGCATGTCAAGGTCACCCCCGAGGGGTTGGAAGGAGCTCAAGGTCCGGTCGTGACCTTGGAACCACCTACGTTGATCAGCGGCTGCTCCCGCTCGGCCATCAGGAAGACGTAGTCCGGTCTCTCCGGGAATGGGCACGCGTAGTGAGGCAACCCCGCCCTCTCGAGCTCGCGCCACAGGGAGGCCTCCTCCGAGGCGAGCTCATCGAGGCAGCACGGCGCCTTGCCGCCCGCCCACCACCGCGCCACCAGAGCACGCGATGCCGCACCGACCGAGACCAAGTGCTGGTTCAAGAGCCAGGGCAACAGGCGCTGGGCAAGCGCCAGAAGCCTCCTCATCTCGTCGGTCCAGGGCAGGGCCGACGGATCCCCGAATCCCCGCGACCTGTCCTCGGGGCCTAGGACTCCTCTCGCCACGAGATCGGCGTGCACAGCGGTCCCAGGATAGGGGCAGAACATAGCCAGGCGCACCGCGTCCGGCCTCAGGGAGGCACAGAACCGAAAGGTCTCCGCGAGCGCGTCGGGATCCTCGCCCGGTATGCCTATCATGAGGTAGGCCATTGCGTTGATGCCCGCCGCCCGCAGTCGCTCGAAGGCGGCGCGGAGCACTGCCTCCGACTCGGGCCGCCCGAGGACCCGCCGCCTGAGCTCACCAGGCGCGCACTCGACGCCGATCTTCACCATGTTGCAGCCCGCATGGCGGAGCAGCGCCGCGGTCCGTGGATCTATCTGATCTGCCGTGGCGTTCGCGATGAAGGGGAGTCCAATCTCCTTGCGGTAGCGATCGGCGAAGACCTCGAGCCAAGCCGGATCTCCGGCCAACCTGTCATCGGCGAACATTATCGCCTGGAGAGACGGTGCCCTGGCCTTGAGCTCCAGCAGCTCCGCCATGAGCCCGTCGAGCCCACGCCGCCGCACGTATGGCCAGCTCGACGGCGAGGTGCCCAGGCTCTCTCTATACCGCTCCACCACGGCCGCGTTCTGGCAGAAGCGGCACCTGAACGGGCAGCCACGGCTCGCGAGCACCTCGCCGAAACCGCGCTTGGCCCGTACGAGCCCGTCCAGGTCGAGACCCTCGTACAGGGGCAGTGGCTGGTCCTCGATGTCTGGCAGCGAGGCCATGGGGTTTCGGTGCTCCTTGCCATCCCACCTGAGCCAGAACCCTGGAACCTGCGAAGGTCGCTCACCCCTGGCCAGACGTGTCACAAGACGAGCGAAGTGACCGCCGTCGAGCTCTCCCATACCCACTCCGTCCAGCTCTGGCCAGGCAAAAACGCCCTCTGGATCGAGGGTCGCGTGGATGCCTCCGCAGAAGATCAACGAACCGGGCATGGCTGCCCTCATGGAGCGCACCAGACCCCGCGCCACCCCCGCCTCGGGACTGGCGAAGGAGAGGCCGACGAGACCGGGCCTTGCAGCAGCCAGCTCCTTCACGAGCCCCTTGGCGTCCGTGTGCTGTCCTTGGGCCCCACCCAGGCAGTGCAGAGACACCGGATGCCCCGCCTCCCGGAGCTCCCTGGCAAGGATCAGGACCCCGTGGTTCAGGCCCGAAGGTCCCTGAGTGTTCACCCATACGAGGGCGACTCGCATCGAGGGAGCCATGGGCTACAGCTCCTCGGGCCCCGTCGAGCCTGAAGGCTCTCCAGATAGCCAGGCCGCCGCGGCGTCGAGATCCGGGAAGCGCCATACGGGCCGGGCCGGAAAACGGCCGTCGGCACAGCCGAGCCCGGTAGTCAGGCCTATGGAGGCCAAGCCGGCGTTGCTAGCGAGCTGCATGTCGATCGTCCCATCGCCAACTACAACAGCTCGCCAAGCTGGCACGTCCAAGCTCTCGAGCGCTCGCGTGACGAGCCCCACCGAGGGCTTGCGGCATGAGCAGGGCCCTCGCAGGGACTTCTCACCTCCGTCGTGCTGGGTCTCCGGGTGATGCGGACAGACGAAGACACCGTCCAGGCGCGCCCCGCTCTTGGCCAGCTCACGCACGAGCGCCGCGTTCATGGCGTCCAGCTCCGCCAGGGAGCAGGCGCCTCTCGCCACGACTGCCTGATTGGAGACCACAATGACCGGGATCCCTGCCTCGTTCAGGCGCCGCACGGCCTGCCCAGCTCCTTGCAGCAGCCTGAGATCCTGGATGCGACCGACCCCACCCACCTCCTCGGTGAGCACACCGTCCCGATCGAGGAGCACCAGCCCAGCGCGATGCCTGGCCCGACCGCACAGGAGGTCCTCCTCCACCGAGCGCAGCCTCTGGGGAGTGCCCAGATCGCGTACGTACTCGCAGCTCCGGTAGGCATATAGAGGCGCGCGCGCGTCCACCAGGGCGGGGACAACCTCCCCGAAGAGATCGCATGGCCGATCCGTTGGGATGCGGTCCAGCAGCGCGCGGCCGAGCACGGCGACGCCCGAGTTTCCAAGCGCTGCTGTCGGGACCACAGCGGCTTGCTGTCTCCCTGGGCTCCGCCCCAGCCAACCAATGAGCCGGTCGGCGTCGTCGTGAACGACGAGGTCGCTGTCCTCCGGGTGGCTGGAACGATGCAAAAGCAATGTGCCGAGCCCTCCGTTCTGCTCTGCGGCAGCGGACAGGCGCCGCCAATCGAGGTTCATATATAGGTCCCCGAGGACGAGCAGGAAGCGCGACGCGAGACGGGACGACACCCCCCGGAGAGCCCCGGCAGTACCTCGCGGGGTCGGCTCTATCTCCGTGTGAACCGAGAGACCTCTTGGCGACAGGGACGCGGCCGCCTCTCGGATCAGCTCCCCCCCGGTCCCCGCCAGGAGCAGCACCTCGGCAACTCCCGAGGCCGCGAACCCGTCCAGTAAATGCGCCAGCAGCGGACGACCCCCGAGGGGCGCAAGCACCTTGGGCAGCCCGCCAAGGACGGACGCCAGGCGCGTCCCCTGTCCGCCGCAGATCACGACGGCCTGGTCGATGCAGCTCACCTCCACCTCCCGAGCGCTCTCCCGACCACCGCGCCCCTCAGCAAGTAGTAGGTCAAGCGACGGGCAGTTCTAAAGGAGAAGCAGCGGGACTCGCCCCAAGGACGCTCCCTGTGGGAGACGGGCACCTCCTCCACTCGAGCGCCGCGCTGCCTGGCTCTATACAGCAGCTCGACCATCAGAAAGGCCTCTGTGTACTCCGTGCTCGGGGTGACCCCCTGGACCAGCTCCCGCCTCAGCAGCTTGAAGGCACAGTCCACATCGCGCAGGGGCAGGGAGAGGAGCGACCGGACCGCCAAGTTGTACGCCCGGGACAGGACCGATCGCCGCCAGCCCTCGGCCCGCTGGGTCTTGTAGCCCACGACCGCGTCGGCGCCGGCCTTCGCACGCTCGATCAGCGCTGGAAGCTCATGGAGATCGTACTGCATGTCGCCATCGGTGAAGGCGACCCAATCGAGCCTGGCGGCCTGGAAACCGCTCCAGAGCGCTTGACCGTAGCCCTTGTTCCTGGGGTGGTGAATGACACGGACCCTCGGATTCTCGGCAGCCAACCGATCCGCGATTGCCCCGCTCCGATCAGGGCTGCAATCGTCCACCACTATGATCTCGTGCTCCGTGGCCACCTCCCCAAGCACCTCGTCAGCAAGGCGCACGAGGGGCTCGATGGTGCCCTCGTCGTGATAGGCTGGAAAGAAGAATGAGATGCGCATGCTCTAAGGGAAGCCCTCGCACGGGACGATTGATCATCATAGGTGGGGAAACCCTGGTTTACAAGGAATCCCTTGGGGATCGGCGCTGACGATTCAGCTCGCAACCGTGGAGGCCGCCCCACTGACCATGACCCGCGCACGAGCCCGGCACCTCCTTTTGAGTTGCGCGGGATTCTCCTCGAGGGGACTATGAGGATGTCCGGATGCTGGCAGTTATGGAGCACTTATTGCTCCGGCAACCACGGTTCTCCCTTTCGGCTGGAGTTTCCAGATCGCTCATGTCATCCCCTCCTGCGACATTTGGCCCGTCTGATGTCAGGCGGCTCACTCGCCGCCTCACCCTCCCATTGTCCAAGGTCGCGGCACCTCCCTCGCAGGTGGAGGTACATGTGGGCAAGGGCTACCATCTCCTGCTGCGAGGAGGAGGACAGCGCTTCCTTCACGTCACGATCCTGGCTGGCAGAGCTCTCCCCCGGGACCCCTTCTCGACCGAATTCACCTCGCTGTCCTTCAGCTCGGCGGGAGAGCCGAGCCGAGAGGAGAGGCGATGGCTCCTCGCGCTCGTGCGAGGGGTCCGTCTGCTAGAGCGGGATACGGAGTGGCCTGCCTTTCTGGCATGGGCAGCCTCGCAGCCCGCTGTCATGCTTCCGGATGCGTCCTTCGATCCCAACCTCGACCCGGCCTCCGGCAACCTCGAGTGCATCCGGGTGGAGACGCGGTGCAACGGGCGCTGCCCCTTCTGCAGCGCGCGCGGGGTCTTGCCGGATCTAGTCCTGGATGACGGCGTAATCCTCGAGCGTCTTCGAGCCATGCGCGCCGCCGGCCGCCAGCAGGTCGCCTTCACTGGGGGCGAGCCCACGCTGCGGCGGGACCTCCCATCCCTGGTGGCGCAGGCCAGACAAGAGGGCTTCACGGACATCACCTTGCAGACAAACGCGCTCCAGCTCGCGCAGGGACCGCTGCTGCCGCGGCTCGTCGATGCGGGCGTGACCGCTGTCTTCGTTCCACTTTTGAGTCACGAAGCGTTGACTCACGACGAGCTGATTGGAGTCCCGGGCGCCTTCGAGCGCACTGTGAGCGCCATCGACAGGTGCCTCTCCCTCGGACTGAAGGTCAGCTTCAACACCGTCCTCACCCGGTTGAACCTCGAGCACCTCGAGCCGCTCGTGGCCTGGCTGCCCGAGCGGTTCCCCTCCACCAGGATAACCGGAAACATCAGCTTCGTGGCGCTGCAGGGCTGGGCCCTGGACCACCTGGACCTGGTCCCACGTCTCACCGACGCCAGACCTCATCTTCGAGCAGCCCTCGACACCTGTGCCCGGCTCGGGCTGGAGATCACCATCCCCGGAATATGCGGCGTTCCCATCTGCCAGCTCCCTGGCTACGAGCCTTTCTTCGACGAGTACCGCTGTGGTTTCCAGGGGATCCCCAGCAACCGGAGATACGCCAGGGCCTGCGATGACTGCCCCTATCGCGACCGATGCAGCGGGTTCTGGGCGGCCTATCTCGACCACTTCGGCGAGGCCGAGCTCGGCTACCGTGGCGGCCGTCGGGCGGGATTCGATGCACTCTGATTCGAGGCGGCAAAGTCGAGATCGCCTCAAAAGGCGTTGCGGCACGTCAAGCCTTGCTAGAGACTAGGTGTCGCAGATACCTTTTTCACGCCAAGGGCATTGTGGCAAAGCGATGTGCTCTCCAAAATTGCGTGTGATGCTGGTCGCCCCTCCTGGCAGATGCACGCCCCAGGGTTCCTTCCACGCCGTTCCGCCCGAGGGGATTGCCCGCCTGGGTGCATGGCTCAGGCAGCGCAGCTTCGACGTCTTCGCCCTTGACCTCATCGCAGAAGGCTATGACGTCCGGAAGGAGGAGGGCAGAACAGTTCGGTACGGTCTCGGAGCAGATGAGGCCGTCCAGCGCATCACGGCATGCTCCCCGGACGTCATCTGCCTGAGCTGCCTCTTCACCTGCATCGAGCCCGACGTGCTCGAGATCGCAAGGCTATGCAAGGACGCGATGCCCGCCTCCACGGTTGTCCTTGGCGGTGCCCACGCCGCGGCGACCGCCTCGGAGATACTCAACAAGGAGCCAGCGGTGGATCTGGTCGCGCTCGGGGAGGGCGAGGCGGCCCTGGCTAGCTTGCTCCAATGCCTCCAAGATGGAGGCGAAGTCCATGACGTCGCAGGGTTCGCGTACCGAACGAGCGACGGAGGCCCCAAGAGCAACCCGGTCGAGGACTACATCGCTCTGGACCAGCTGCCCCTCCCGGCATGGGACCTCCTGCCCGTGGAATTCTACCGCCGTGCGAACGCGCCACATTTCGGAGTCGGCGCCGGGGTACGCTTTCTCCCCACGACCTGGAGCCGCGGATGCGCTCAGGCCTGCGGTTTCTGCCTCTCATCCAGGATGTGGGGCAAGGGCAACCACCGAAAACGCTCCATCGAGCACGTCCTCGACGAGGCCAGGGTTCTCAAGGAGGTCCACGGAGTAGAGGAGCTGCACGTCGAGGACGACTGCTTGCTTCATGACAAGGACTGGTTTCACTCGATCCTGGACGCGAAGGCCGAAAGGCTCCCCGAGCTCGGGCTGGACTTCTCGAACGGACTGGATATCCGGCGAGTTGACGCTGATACCGCGAGCAAGCTGGCCCGCGCGAAGACGGTGAGACTTGGTTTGGCATTCGACACCGGCGTCTCGACAAGGGAGCTGGAGTGGACGAGCAAGCGGAGCTCCCTGGCGCAGAGCAAAGAGACTCTAGCCGCTCTCCATGACGGCGGGATCAAGGTCGTGGGCTTCTTCATGATTGGCTTCCCGGGTCAGACGGTCGGCGACATGAACGCGACAGTGGACTACGCGCAATCGCTGGAGCTGGACGCCATGTCCTTGTTCATCGTGACGCCCTTTCCGGGCACTCGCCTGCACGCTCACTGCGAGCGCGAGGGGCTCCTCGTTCCAGATGCCGATCCAAGGGACTTCAGATTCTCAACAGGTTTGATCCGGACCGCCGAGTTCGGCCCCGAGGACACCGAACGGATACGGAGGGAGGGATGGGAGGCATTTCATCGTCGCCGCCGTGAGGACGCATGATGCGCGTTCAGTTCGTCTGGTTCAACCTGAACTCCACCCCAAAAATGAGCCTGGGAGTGGCCTTGCTCGCCCGCGAGCTGGTGGAGGCCGGCCATCAGGTCTCGGTCATGCACCTCAACGAGGCGATCGGAGCTCCCTTTGCGCCCGAGTCGATTGCGGAGACCATCCGCGCCTTCGATCCCGGCCTCGTGGCGCTCTCCTTCGGACGGAACCACCTGAGATACGCCGAGGAGCTGCTCCCTGCCCTCAAGTCCTCTCTGCCATCGGTCCCCACGCTGTGCGGAGGTGTCCACGTCACGCTCATGCCCGAGGAGTCGATTGCCAGCGAGCTCATCGACTACGTCTTCGCCGGTGAAGCAGACGGGCTGCTCACGCGCTTCGTCACCGCCCTGGAGACGGGCAAGGGGCTCTCTTCCATCCCGGGGCTCTGGAGCAAGACCTTTCGCAACGGCATGGCCCCCCTGCCCGACATCAGCAACCAGACATGGATCGACTTCGACCACATCGATCACGCCTCCATCCTCGAGTACAACCGGGGCATGTTCGAGGTGGTCTCGGGCAGGGGTTGCCCGAACAGCTGCTCCTTCTGTTTCAACCCGGCTCTCAGAGCCGCCATCCACCGCCACCTTCCCGAGGGTCATGGCCTGCCCTACTGCCGAAAGCGGGGAGTGGACAACCTCCTCGGAGAGATGGAGGCGGTCCTCGATGCCTTCGGCGACCGAGTGAAGATGTTCTCCTTCGCCGACGACGCCTTCAACACCGACCGGGACTGGACGCTCGAGTTCTGCAGCAGCTACGCCAAGAGAATCGAACTCCCTTACACCTGCAACCTGCTCGTCGATCGCGTGGATGCGGAGATGGCCCACGCCCTCAAGCTGTCGGGTGCGATCGCCAAGCTCGGGGTCGAGTCCGGCAGTGAGCGGATCCGGCGCCAAGTCCTTGGCAAGTCCTTCGACAACGAGAGCGTCGAGCGGTGTCATGCGCTCCTCGTTGAGCATGGCGTGCCGACGCGCATCTACCTCATGGTCGGTTGCCCGAGCGAAACACGCGAAGAAATCATGGGCACCTTCGCGTTCGCGGCGAGGCTTCGGCCCACCTCCACGAGGCTGTGTATCTTCTACCCGGTGGAGGGATCGCCTATCCACCAGCGCTGCGTCGAGGAGGGCCTCCTCACCGGCCGCGAGTACGAGAACTACGACGATCTCTCCATCCTCCGATGGGATCCAGAGATGGCTCTCTTTCTCGAGAAGGTGCACGACCTGCACGCCTGGATGCAGAATGTGCACATGGATTCGGAGTGCTCTCGCGCCTACGGTCCTCCCCTCGAACACGCGTTGGGAATGTCCGCTCGTGAGTGGCACAGCGAGGGGACCGCAGAGTTCGTGCGAAGCACCTCGCTCCGCCTGACTCGAGAGCTACGCAACCAAGGGGTCACGCACTTCCACTGCCCCTTCCCCGAACGTCCGGATGTCGCCTTCCTCTACTCGGCCGACAGGGCCCCTCTCCCCAACATGGATGTGAAATGAGAGTCTGCTTCTACTGGTTCAACCTCGGCACACCGCCCGGCATGAGCATCGGAGTGTCAATCCTTGCCAACGAGCTTGCCCAGGCCCGTCACGAGGTCGAGGTGGTGCTGCTCAACGAGCGCGTGGGAGTCCCCTTCGAGCCCGAACGTCTGGCCAGGCTGGCAGGGGAGAGCCAGGCCGAGCTTCATGCGCTCTCCTTTGGCCAGAACCACTACCCAATGGCCATGCAGCTCGCCTCAATCATCAAGATGGAGGCCCCCGACTCCAAGATCCTGTGCGGCGGAGTTCACACCACCTTGAACGCCGAGGAGGTCATCGCCAACCCATCCATCGACTACGTCGGCCTCGGAGAGGTCGATGGCCGGCTCACGCAATTCGTGAACGCCCTGGAGGCCGGCGCCGGGTTCGACTCCATAGATGGCTTTTGGGTGAAGGATGGAGACAAGGTCATCCGCAACCCCATCTCTGCTCTTCCGGACATCACGAACCAGACCCCCCTCTTCCTGGATGGCATCGACTACGCTCCCATCATCACCGCGGCCCGTGGGTTCGCCGAGACGGTCGTTGGCCGCGGCTGCCCGATGAAGTGCAACTACTGCCACAACGCCGCCATACAAGCGACCTACCGCGCCCTCTCGGCGCCAGGCGCCCCCCCCCCGCATTTCTCCCGGATGCGTTCCGTGGACAACGTAATCGGCGAGCTGAAGATCTTCCTCCGGAGATATGGGGGCGTGATTCGAGCGTTCAACTTCGGCGACGACGTCTTCGTGTCGGATCGCGTTTGGCTCGAGGAGTTCTCGGCGCGCTACGCCGCCGAGATCGGGCTTCCCTTCATCGCCAACGCGATCGCCCCCCAGATAGACGAGGAGGCCGCCAAGCTTCTGGCGGCAGCCGGCTGCAACATGATCAAGTTCGGGGTCGAGAGCGGGTCGGAGCGCGTCCGCAGAGAGGTCCTGAACCGTGTCCTGTCCGAGGAGAGACTTGAGCGATCGGTGAGATTGCTCCACTCAGAGGGCATCAACACCCGGGCATACGTCATGCTGGGGATCCCGACCGAGACCCATGACGAGATGGAGGGCACCATCGCGCTCTGCGCTAGGCTGCGGTTCGACTCGGTGCGTCCCGCGATCATGTACCCCTTCCCGGGAACGGCGATCCACAGGTACTGCCTGGAACGCGGCCTCCTGGACGCGAGCCGTGTTCCCACTGACTACTCCAACACGACGGTGCTCGCGGTGCCAGCGTCGGAGCGCGCTCACATCGAGAAGACCGCGGCCCTCTATCCATGGCTCCTGAACCTCGAGCTGGGCGGGCCCGCGGCCAGCGCATCTCAGCCGCTCGTCGATGCGGTCAAGGCTCTTACCGAAACCAGGTGGGCGGACGGTGAGGGACAGGAGCTCATCGCCAGATTGGGCCAGGCCATCCACGAGTTTTTGCAGCCCTCGGGTCTGGAGCACTACCACGCTCCCTTCCCGGATCGACACGACGTCATCTTCCTGTATCGCCCGAGAGCCAGGCCCCTCATCAACGTCGAAGACCGCTAGCGGGCTCCTCTTCCCTAGGACACACCGACTCTCAGCCCATGGATGGCGGCGTCCACTGCCTCCCTGAGCTGCGCCGTGGCCTGCTCGCACCTGACGCGCTCGCTTTCTCTCCCCTTTTCGGCGAGGCTCGTTCTTCTCCGAGGGTCTTCCCACAACGAGCGGATCGCCTCGGCCATGGCCGCTGGATCCTCTGGGGGCACGAGGACGGCGTCCACCCCACCCTTGACATAGTCGAGGATGCCGGGCACGTCGCTGGTGACCACGGGAACGCCCATTCGATGAGCCGTGGCCACGGTGGTGTGCCCACCGTCTCCAGCGCCCGCCTCGAGCCCTACCACCACGATCCGCGCCCTTCGCACCAGCGAGACGAAGCGCCTCAATGGCAACGGCTTCAACCAGAAGAGGTTCTCGAGCCGAGGCACCCTGGCCTTGCGAAGCTGGTGCTGCTTTCTCGGCAACAGCTCGTCCACCAGGTAGAAGGGGAGCTCCGGGAGCATCTGCACCGCCCTCAGCATGGTCACCAGGTCGCGCCGCCCTCCACCGGGAAGCAGCACCCCATCCCTCGGCAATCCCCTGGCCAGCTCCTCGTCCGTCTCGCTTCCCCCCGCGAGCTGCGCCTCGATCTCGCCTGAGGTCATCTCGAAGTGAGCCGTGCAGCCTCGCACTGGAAAGATACTGGCCTCGGGCACGCCCGCCCCGAGCAGCACGGTCCTCCCCTGCTCGCTGGCGGCCAGAAAGGAGATCCCCCCGGAGCCGAGGAGCATCGGCCAGGGATCCTGGGCCCCAGCCTTCAAGTACCACCTGCGGAGAGCGTTTACCCGCAGGAGCCCCTCCACCTCCAGGGCGAGGATCGCCGTCCTCGGGAGCCCCCGCCTTCCCCATTCTGCCCCCAAGAGCAGCGCCTCTGGAGTCTCGCACAGCACCACGTCGAAGCCGCGAGCGCTCTCCACCAGGGCGTCGAGCTTGGCGAGCGCGACCCTGGGCATCATCGCCGGCGTGTGCTGATTGAACTCGACTACATCCTGGAACTGATAGGGGCCGCGGTACACCTCGAGACCAGCCCATCGCACCGGCTCCAGGCCGGTTTCGTCTCTTGGTCCTCCTAACCGTACGAGGCGCATGATTTGCCGATGATACTCCATGTTTGGGCACTGGACACAGGGGTTGGACACGAGACAACTCGGCTGGGCCAGCCCCGAGCCGGGCGGCGGCACCATCCCAGACGACGGGTGGCGATGAGCGCCTGGACGGAGTAGGAAAGTTGTTCTAGCCTACTTGGGAAGGAACCACATGCCCTCATACCAGCTCTGCCTTCATTTTAGTTCGCTTGCTGGAGATTCCCAAGGCTCACGACGAAGGCGTCCCTCTGATCTGCCTGCCTCAACGCCCGCGGGTTCTCCGGGTTCGCCGTGACGCTCCTTTTCACAATAAATGCGCCACTGAGCCGCGCTGTCGAGGTCGAGCCCCTCGTGGCCGCAGGAGCGGACAGCTTCTACGCGGGGATATTTCCCTCCGAGCGCATCGGCGAATTGCCGATGATCATCAACCGCCGCAACCACCCGGAGAACAACTTCCGAAGCGTGGCCGAGTTTAGGGCGGCGCTGGCCATATCGCACCGCCTGAAGCGCGATCTGTTCGTCGCCTTCAACGAGCATTTCTATCCCCCGGAAGCTCTCTCCTTGATCCTGGAGCTGCTGGAGGAGCTCCTAGGCGAGCCAGGCCTCACCGGGGTGATCGTCACCGACATCGGGCTGCTCATCGAGCTCGGCCGCCGCTATCCACAGCTCGTTCTTGTGGCGAGCACGGGCTGCGTCATCCAAAACTCGGGTGCTGCCTCCCTGTTCACCGAGCTTGGCGTGAAACGAGCCGTACTACCGAGATCGATGACCCTGAACGAGATACACCTCCTGGTACAAGCCCGCCCGGACATGAGCTTCGAGTGCTTCGTGCTGAACGACCGCTGCCCCAACGTGGATGGACTATGCCACTTCGTTCACGCCGACTTCACGGAGCGCCGTTTCCCTACCCAGTGCCGATTCGTCCGGCTCGCAAACACCCACTCCCTTGGCCCCGACAGCCCTCGACATTCTCCAAGGAGAGCCTCGCCACTCTCTGATGGTGACTTCAGCCGATTCTTCGGTTCCGAGCCCCATGCGTGCGGCGCCTGTTACCTGCCAATTTTGATTCGCGCAGGTGTCGGCAACATGAAGATCGTTGGCAGGGATCGCAGCCTCGACGAGAAAGAGCGCGCCGTCCGGTTCCTGGCCGAGGCACGCACGTTTCTCATGGACTGTCTCGCGCCTCATGGCGATGCTGGCAGCGAGCAAGTCGCGCGGTCGCGCTTGGACTCTCTGGATTTCCGGGCCTTCCAGAAACGCGTCAAGGCGCTCCGACGATCCCTGTACGCCGGCGCCTGCAGCCCCGATCTCTGCTACTACCCAGAGCCGCCGTGGCCACCATCCCGGCGCGCCTCGCACGTCAGCTCCAGGTCCCGGACCAAGTAGCGTCCATGGAGCACGTCCTCCACATATCGGCCCTCGATGATCTGCGGCACTTCTACGGGAGGCGCTTCGACAGGCTCTACTTCGGCGCCGAATTCTGCCCCTGGACGCTCCCATCTCCCGATCACCTGAAGCAGGCGTTGGCCTTCTGCGCCAGACACGGGCTGGACTTCTCCCTCGTCACACCGACTCTCACGGAGCCCCACCTCGGAACCGCGCTTGCCCTGATGGAGGAGCTTCCCGCCGGCACCGAGGTAGTGCTGAACGACTGGGGCCTGCTCGAAGCCGCCTCGGCACTGGGCCTTGTTCCGGTGCTCGGCAGGGCATTGCTCAAAGTGAAGCGTGATCCACGCATCGGTAGTGCAGACCTCGAGAGCGTGGATTTCGCACGGTACTTGCGCAGCTCGAGCCTGAACCAGGCTGCCTTCCTGGGATTCCTGAAGGATCGCGGTATCGTCAGAGCAGAGCTCGACAATGTGCCACAGGGTTATGAACTGAAGCTGCCCCCTTGGCTCCACACCTCTCTGTACTACCCCTATGTGTTCACCTCGGTGACCCGGCGCTGCTCGCTCATGAACGGCGACAGGGGCGCGCTGGCAGACGGAAGCTGCCGGGACCGCTGCGGCCTCGAAGTCGTCCGTGCGGCTCTCCCAGCCCGCAGGGGCGATCGGAGGGAGAACACCGAGTACTTCATGGCCGGTCCGCTGATCTTCTTCGTCAATGACAGGCAGCCGCAGGAGACGGATGGCTGGAACCTCGACCGCGCCGTGTTCCAGCCGCGCCCCCCCGTCCAAGCGACGACGCCGAGCCTATGTCCCTTCGAGGACTGGAATGCGGTCTACGAGCGACGCGGACGCGATGTCCAGTGGGGCCACGACGATCCCGACGAAACCCTGCTCGGATTGCTCCGCGAGGCCTCACGCAGCTCCTCCAACGTGGCTGCCTCGCCTTCGAGATCGCAGCAGTCAATTGATGCATCACGCATCCTGGATCTAGGTTGCGGCAATGGACGCAACGCCGTGGCAATGAGGGCCCTGGGCCTCGACGTAATCGGAATCGACCTCGCGCGCGCCGCGCTCCGCCAGTATCGCCTTCGCGCCAGCGATGCCCCAGTCCTCCATGCGAACGTACTGAAGCTCCCCTTTGGCCCGAGCAGCTTTGATGGAGTGGTGGACTCCGGCTGCTTCCACGCGCTTTTGCCCAGCCTCCGCCACGACTATGCCTCCGAGGTACAACGGCTTCTCGCTCCCGGTGCATGGCTGCTGATCGTGGCGCGGCAGCACCAGGCACAGCGCTCCCGTGAGGCGCCCGTTTTCTTCGCCGAGACGGTCTTGCCGGAGTGGGGAGTGGGCCCGGAGGAGCTGAGCGCGCTGTTCGCGCCCGACCTCTCGCTTCAAATGGTCCGGGACCAGCAGGGGCGTGGAGAGGAGTCCTTCACTTACTACTTGTTCAAGGATTCTCGTTCGAGCTGAGGAGAAGCCCGGTCGACTTTGACTTGGGCATTATTGGCCGATAGACTTCTGAACCGCCATGTTGAGCACCAATTTCTCATGGCGCCTCCCCCTCGTCCTTCTGGGAGCGGGGAGCGGCCGCCGCCTCGGCGCCGCAAGTGCTGGGCGCCCCAAGCTATTGCTTTCCCTCTCCGAGGGCACTCAATCTTCTGGGCGCACGGTGCTCGATGAGCTCCTCGACACCTGGAAGCCATGGACGAGTGAAGTCTTCGTCGTGGCCGCTCTACAGGCCCCTCCTCTTCTCGACGGTCTGAAGCACCACGCCATCCCGAGCACGGTGGTGGTTCAGCCCGAGCCGGACGGTACGCTGAATGCCCTCATGCTCCTTGCGGATTCTCTTCGAGAGCACTTCATCGTGGTGCTGGGTGATTGCCTCGTCGCCGGACACCTCAGCGGTCCTTCTCGGCCCTTTCGCGGTGTCGGTGTATGGGATGACTCCGACGAGGGCACCGTCTCCAGGAACTACTCCGTGAGACTCGACGGCGACCTGGTTCGAGAGGTGGAGGAGAAACCCCGAGCGCCTTCCGGCGCGCTCTGTGGGATGGGGCTCTACTTCCTGGATCGGGAGTTCCTGGACGCCTCCAGGGATGCGCCAAAGGACCAGCATGGCCGCCGGGAGATGACCGACGCCCTGCAGTTCTTTATCTCGAGAGGGGGGCAACTCCAAGTCGCTCGACTCCGGGGCGAGTACGTGAACATCAACACTCCAGTCGAGCTCGACAGGGCACGTCGGCTCTTCGGGCCGCGATGATGTTCAGCCTTCTCTTCTTTCACTCCGATGCCCGCGAGCTTCGCGATGCTCTGAAAGAGACGCTCCCACACCTAGGCCCTGATGACCAGGCACTCGTGGATGGTGAGCCGGAGGAAGGCCCACCAGGCGACTCACTGAGGCTCCTGATCTCCTCCATGGGAGATCCGAGAGTGGTCATCGTTCACGGTGACACGCTCACGAGGGACATGAAGGGAGAGTACCTGCTTCCCCTCTCCTCCGGCATGCGTCTTCGGCCAGGCGCTCTCGACGAGCTGAGGAGATCTCTACAGGGCTCCTCCTTGCCATTGTCGGTGCGCTTCCCCGCTCCTTGTTCGCCCGACCCGGAGGACCCATTCCATGGACGACGGCGTCGATTGTTCGGCATCCCCATGCATTTGGCCGCTGTCAAACCGTTCCTGGCTCACCGCAGCCTGCTCGCTCGCTTCGGCTCGGCCGACGTCCTCTCCGCCATGCGCCACGACGATCCCATTGTCCTTCTGGAGCTCGAGCTGGCGAGCGACGGCGGTCCTGGGAGCGGCGCCTGGGCGAGCGCTCCTATCTTGGAGCACGGCGAGAGCGCAGGCAGGCCCCTCGATCAGGATGAGCTCATGTCCACGCTCCAGCAGTTCTCGGCCCGCGGTGGCCGGCCCGTCTCCATCGTTCGCGCAGAAGGAGGCCTCCGCGTCCAAGGTCAGCGAATACGCGGCATCGACATCGAGCTTTCCACTCGCTGCAATGCCCGCTGCGTCTTCTGCCCTCAGCGTGACGTGAAAAAGAAGGGCCACATGCCCGACAGCGTCTTCAAGAGGGTGCTCGCGATGATTCGCGAGCAGCCAATAGGGACGATCTACTTCATTGGCCGCGGCGAGCCCCTGCTCCACCCTCGTTTCCTCGACTGTGTGCGGGAGATCCGCAACTGGACGGGCATCGAGTTCGAGGTCTTCACGAACGGCCTCGCCCTCGTCCCGGAGGTCGTGGATCGTCTGGTGGCGCTCAACAACGAAAGCCTCAACATCGCCATCAACGTCAGCCTGCACTCCCTGCAGGAAGACACTCACCGGAGGCTCACCGGGACGGATCTTCGGATAGTAACCGAGAACTTGAAGTACCTGCACCAGCACCGCGGTTCTCTGAGGGTCAGCTACGCCTTCGTGAAGAACAAGGTCAACGAAACCGAGATGGCCAAGCTCCGCAGGCACTTGGACCGAACGGGCAACCGCGACTGGGACATCTCGCTCGTTTACAACAAAGGCGGCTACATAGAGGAGGGCGAGCTCTTCGATGCAGCCTTCTACCACCGCCAACTGGCGCGCACGCACAGCCAGCTCGAAGCCACGGGGCCCTGCTACTACTCCTACTCTGGTCGCTACTACTTCGTGAACCTCCACGGCCAGTTCACCCTCTGCCATGACGACTTCGAGGAGGACACGATCCTGGGAGAGGTGGGCAAAGACAGCCTGGAGACCATCGACGCTCGCGTGGCGGAGCTCCATCGCGCTGGCGGGGCTGCGCGATGTGCCCGCTGCAACAAGAGGCAGCGAGAGCTTCACCATGGTGGTTATGGCGAGGATGTGGCTCAGGTCAAGGACTGGTTCCACATCCAGGCGGATGCGAGATGACGCCTCTTTCGAGAGAGCCTCTCCAGAACGATCTGGATCCCCTCCTTCGTGATTCAGGGCTCAGTGAGGCCGAGGTCGAGGTTCTGTTCAACCTCGCCTTGGGGCCCGCGAGCGACGCCGACCTCAGATGGAACGCCAAGCTCAAGAACGATGAGGACGTGGAGTCGACTGTCGCGAGCCTCTCACGGCGCAGGCTGGTTCATCCAGGAGGAGCGGCTGATCCGCGGCACCACCTGGCCGATCCGGGCGCCATCCGCGACGCTCTCCCCGGCCTGGCGGGGCGACGGCTGGCTCTGCTGGCGCGCGCCACTCGCCCCGCCTTCTTCCCAGCCGTCGTCCTGAACCCCGCCCTCCCGCCTGGTGGAGGCTCACTGGGCGCGCGGTACGAAGAGCTGCGAGAGGCCTTCGACTCACGGCTCCCCCAGGTCGAGATCCGGACGCAGACGGTGTGCAACCTGGGGTGCATCTACTGCTACATCCGAAAGGACCCGCGCGACAGCCTGACCTCGCGTCAGCTCCTCAACATGTTCAGGCGAGCCTCAGCCAGCGGCGTGAACCGCCTCATCCTCACCGGAGGCGAGTCCACCATGCGGAAGGACCTTCCGGTCCTGATCCGCGGCGCTCGCCAGGCGGGCTTCGTTGACGTACAGCTCTTCACGAACGGGCTCATGTTCTCCTACCCTGACCAGCTCGCCGCCGTCATGGAGGCCGGGCTGACCTCGATATGTCTGCACGCCTCCAGCACAGACGCGCGCCTTTATGAGCGCCTTGCGAGCCGCGACAGGTATGGCGCCCTCGAGGCAGCCGTCCGAAACCTGTCCCGCTACCCGGAGCTGGAGGTCACCCTGCTCTCGGTGGTCAACCGTCTGAACCTCCATCAACTGCCCGAGACCGTCTCCTTTTTTCGCGAGTGGCAGCGCAGAACCGGCTTCAAGCGCTTCGTTAACCATCTCATCCACTGCTGCGTCTACTCCAGCTCCTGGGATCACCGTGACTCGGTGCTCTGCTCTCTGACCGAGGCCGTGCCAGTAGTAAGGGCCCTGGTGGAGACGTACCGTTCCGAGCCCGATCCCGTGATGTACCAGAACATCCCCATCTGTCTGATGCCAGATCTTGAGGCTCACAGCTACGATCTCTACCTGACCTTCGCTCGGCTCCTCCGTGCGACGGGACGCTTCGATTTCACGCCCCTCGACACGATGTTCGTCAAGCCCCCGACCTGTCGGTCCTGCGTTCACTGGGCGTACTGCATTGGCCTCCCGAGGGGCTACGTCCGCCTCTTCGGCTCAGATGAGATCCACCCGGTGACAGCGAGCGGCACATGAGCGGCAAGATCGCCCAGTCCGATGGAAAGCTCAGGATCTACGCGCTGTTCGGCGACGGCGGTCAGCATGCGGGCAAGATATCACGAGGGCCGCGGCACGAGATCCACTTCAGCCCAATCGGCTTCGACGAGCTCTTCCCCCGGCCTCACGGGGCCGAGATCCATGTGTCCAGGAACGCGATGGATCAGGCCCTTGCGGAGATGGAGGCCTTCGATGCCGTCTTCTCGGACAGCCCCGAGGCGGTCCTCTTGCATTACGTCCGCCGGCGGCGTCGCTGCAAACCGATACCGTGGCTAGTGAACGAGCTGGACTTCTTCGCCACCGCAGGTCTGGTCAGGCGCTATGTTGAGCGCCACTATGGCGAAGACCCATTGCCGGGGATCCTGAGCGCCCCCGAGGTTCAGTGGTTCACAATCCTTGACGGCCAGCAGGAGCGCTACAGACGCCTGGGCATGCGCTCCGAAAGCCTGCACTATCTGCCCATGACGAGGGCATCCATCGCGTTCTTCTTCCCGGACATGGTGGCCCTTCAGGACTGCCTCATGGCCGGCTCAATCCACTCGGCACCGTCTTCTCCCGTGCCCGAGGGTGCGATATTGGCGATCGGCTCTCATGACCGCGACTTCGATTGCCTGGAGCGTGCGCTTGGCCACTCGGGCCTCACTGCCGACGTCATCTGCAACCTCGCCCTGTACGAGCCCCACCCGAGCCAGTGCCTTCGCTGGCACGACTCCCAGCCTCCGGATGTCTATCTCGAATCGATCCGCCGGGCGTCCGTCATCGTTATCCCCCTCAAGAAAACGAACCGAGCCGCGGGGCAGCTCTCTTGCGCTCTCCCCATGCGGCTCGCGAAGCCCATCGTCGCGGCCAATGTAGAGTCCATTGCGCCCCTTGTGGAACACGGAGTAACAGGCTTGACCTACCCGCCCGGAGATGCTTCAGCGTTGGCTCGCTGCCTGGAGATCCTCGGCTCTCGCGCCGATGAGGCCGCTAGACTCGGCGCCCAGGCAGCCCAACGAGAACGACAACTGTCGGAGCTGGCTCACCTCACAGTCGATAATATTCTCCAGAGCATGCAGGCGTCAGGCGGGGCTTCCCAGTGAAAAATGCTTTACTACTCGACTCAAACATCGGACGTCAGTGAGCACACATGCTGCGTGCCGATCATGTGAGCAGGTGATTCAATGAAGAGTAAGGTCGTTTTGGGAACCTTCTCTCTCCCTCACAGGGAGTGGGTCGATGGTAATGAGATCCTGGCTCATCCCTCCTTTTACCGAGTCTCCCTGGCTTGGATCGAGGCAATGGCCAAGGCCGATCCGGAGATCTCAGTCAGCTACGACCTACTTATTGAGAGCTTCTGGAGCAGCGATCCCATCGAAAGGAGCGTTCGCCGAGTATGGAGCCTAAATCCCAAGGTGATAGCGCTCTCCTGCAACATCTCCAACCTGCAGTTAACCTTGGATTTTTCTCGCAGGATACGCCTCGCTCTCCCTGATGCGAAGATCGTCCTAGGAGGTCCTGAGGCCTATGACTTCCAGTTCCTTCTGAAGCGTTACCCATTCATCGACGTGATCGTCTTGGGAGAGGGGGAGGTTCCGTTCGCGGAGTTGCTCAGGACGTGGAGCGTTGATCCATCTGCCCCGCTGGGTCACATTGTGGGCATCGCTTATCGCGACAAGGAGATCGTTCAGGCCAATCCAGGGATAAGGGCCGTACGCGACCTCTCGTTGCTGCCATCACCTTACTCCCCAGCTCTGATCCAGGAGATGTCGGATCTAGTCCTTTACGCCACCTCTCGAGGCTGCCCGCACGCTTGCTCATTCTGTAGATGGCACTCGGCTCCCAGAAGATTCTACCCAATCGATCAAGTCGAGCGGGAGCTAGGCGCCATCTTGGCCAACCCAAAGGTTAGAGTTGTGTCTCTGTCCGATTCGGAGATCGACCTCACGAGCGACCGCACACGACAGCTATTGGAGTTCATTCGTGGACATAACGTCCACCAGATCAAGTTGCGAGCGTTCTTCGACTTCCTTGGACTTGACTCCGAGGTACTTCAACTCAGCCGAGATGCCGGTTTCTTGGATCCCATCAGCATTGGGTTGCAGTCCTGCTCACCGCGGGTCCTGGAAGAGTCTGGACGACGCTGGTATCGCTTGGAGCAGCTCGAAGATGCTGTTCCAGTGCTCTCTCGCTTCTATCCCAAGACCAAGTTCGATATCATTTATGGTCTGCCTGGTGACAGCTACGACGGCTTCGTGCAAACATTGAGGTGGTGTCTGGAGCATGGTCTGGGGAACCTTGTGTTTCACCGCCTGAATGTCCTGCCAGGCACTGCGGTACAGAGAAACGCCGAGAAGGTGGGGCTGGTGTATGACCGGGAAGCCCCGCACTATGTGTACGCTGCGAACAGCTTCACCTACGCGGATCTGCTCCGCATGGAGGACCTTGCGGTCAGCTTTCAGGTCTTCATGAGCGTGTTTCTGCCCGAAGACTATGGGTTCCTACGAAACGCCAATGTGGACTTCCTTGAGATCATGGAACGAGCTCCCAAGGAGGTTCCAAACTGGACTCAGTACTTCAAGGTGAGTGACAATGCATACGTCTGGGGCCTCAATCTCGAGTTCGTGGAGCCGGTGTTGGATCTCATCCGATCGCGGATAAGGCACGACGAAATGGCACAGGATTTCGCCGTTAGAATTGCAGCCCGCAGAGGCAGTCTTGGCCGGTCCAGTGAGGACATCCAGTCAAATACAAAGCCTAAAGAGGCCATGGACGAGTCTGCAGATAGACTCGTCCCATCTCCCTCCAGCGCGCTCATGCAGCTCGCCGAGAGGCTGCTCGCCCCTTGGCAGGTGGGGAAGCCAATAAAGGGAGGCTGGAAGCCCACGCAGGTAGCGCTCGACTCGACCGGAGCAGGCGCAATCTCGTACATTTTTGAATGGGACGGTCACCCCCTGCACATGAAGGTCGTGCCCCGCGACGACGCCCAGCCCCGCCTGAGCCACAGCAGGCACTTCAACATCTTCTACTCTCCCCAACCAGATGACGAGGACATCCCGGCTGCGAGCCGCCAGGAGATCTTCAGCCTCTTCGTGAGCCTGATCCGAAGGAACGACACCTCCTCGGAGACCTGGCCATGGCCGCGAGGTGACGGCTCTGATGACGGGTCCTCTCGGAAGCACCCCTGACGTGCCCTTCTTGGCAGAGCGGGAATCGCGGCGTCCAGGCTGTTTCAGCATCGCGTCGCCGCCAGATGTGTCGCCGCGCCGTTTGCAGTCGCGTGAATATTGAGTGAATATCTGACGTGATGTCCGGGCAATCCACGAAGTCCCCGCTCTGCACGCGCCGAGGTCTCCCAAAGACCACGCCCCGCTTCAAGACCCTGCACATCGCCACCGGGTTCCGCTGCAACAACGCCTGCGTCTTCTGCTGCGACTCACACGACGCCCGTCCTCCGAGGCCGGACCTCCAGGTGGCGCGAAGGAGTCTCGAGGAGAACGCCGAGCTGGGCTTCGTGGTGTTCACCCACCTCGAGCCGACCTTGAACCCGGACCTGGTAACCCTGGTGGGCTGGGCCAAGGAGCTGAGATACGAGACCATCATGCTGGTGACGAATGGGCGCCGGCTAGGCAAGCGGGGCCTTGCCGAACGGCTCGTCGAGGCAGGGATGAACTGTGTGGCAATCTCGATCCACGGCCACAACGCTGAGCTTCACGACACGATCACGCAGAGGAAGGGGAGCTTCGCCGAGGTCCTCGCTGGGGTCGGGGCAATCCAGGGTCTCAGGAGGGTCCACGACCTGGAGTTCAAGGTCCTCACGACGCTTTCGGCCCTGAACTACGAGCACATCTCCGAGATCGCCGACTTCGTAGGGGGCATGGGAGTGGACAGCCACGGCCTGAACGCGGTCTATCTCGAGGGCGAAGCCTCCCGGAACCGAGAGGTGGTGGCCGTGCCCTACGAGGCGATGGTGGCGGCCTTCGCGGAGGCCATAAAGGTCGAGCCGACGAGGGACATCACCCTCAGCGAGATCCCTCCCTGCCTCACCGCAGGGCGCCTCCCGGCCCGAAACATCGGCTTTCGAGAGGAGTTCCACTTCCCCATCCTCGACGAGCAGGGGCGCCTCCTCGACTCGGCGAAGGCCTTGGCTCCTGCGGGGAGAGGGTTCGCGTTCCAGCCTTCCTGCGATCTCTGCGCGATGCGCGCCATGTGCGACGGTGTACCCGAGGCCTACGTCGAACAGTGTGGCTGGGCTGGATTCTCTCCCTTGACCGAGTCGCAGCGCGAGGCACTGATTGTTCCCGAGGAGCGAGAGAAACCTCTCCCATTCGTCCCTGAAGCTGTCCTCCGGGT
>JAVEWA010000507.1:0-5266 GCA_034004785.1 Polyangia bacterium | reverse complement strand
CCCGAGCTGGCCCTTCTCACGAATGTCGAAAGGGAGTCGAGCCACCCGGCCCTGGCCGTGGTGCAATCGGACGTGCTCCACCTGCGGAGCCGGAGGCCGGGCGATGCCTCCGGGGCCCGCCCCCTATTACTGCGCCCGGATGATCGCTCCATCTCGGTGCACGCCTGCTTCGGTCCCATGAGGGAGGTGGAGGCCCTGAGGGATCAGCTCCTCGCGGCCTTCGAGGAGTTGCCGGGTCTTTCGCCGAGGGACGTGGCGGTCATGGCGCCCTCCATGGACGCCTACGCGCCCTACGTGGAGGCGGTCTTTGGCGTACCCCCCGATGATCCGGCCTTTGTGCCCTACTCCATCGCCGACCGGCATCCGAGGACCGAGCAGGCCCTCGTGGACGCGTTTCTCGCCCTCGTGGAGCTCTTGCCCACCCGCTTGACCGGCCCGGAGGTGTTGGAGGTCCTCTCCAGGGCCCCGATCCGTGAGCGGTTCGGGATCCCTCCCGAGGGGATGGAGATCCTGACGGAGTGGCTGGACGCCGCCGGGATCCGCTGGGCCGTGGACGCTCGCGACAGAGCCGCGCAGGGCCAGCCGGCCCTGGATGAGTACACCTGGCGCTTTGGGCTGGACCGGCTCCTCCTCGGCTTCGCCGCCTCAGGGGATCAGTGGACGACCTTTGCGGGGCGGGTGCCCTTGCAGGGAGCAGAGGGCGCGCCTGGGCTGCTGGGGAGCCTGCTCGAGTTCTCCGAGGCGCTCTTCGAAGCCCACAGGGAGTCTCTCCTGCCGGCCCGCCCCGCCAAGTGGCAGGAGCGGCTCCTCGGATGGCTGGAGGGGATGTTCCACGCGGGGGACGAGCACGCCTGGCAGCGCCAGTCGCTGAGGGACGCCTTCGAGGGGCTCGCCACGGACGCCAGCCTGGCTGGCTTCGACGGGGCTTTGGAGCTAGCCGACCTTCGTTTCCTGCTGGAGGCGAGGGTGGGTCAGCCGTCTCCGCCGAGGGAGTTTCTCTCCTCGGGGATCAGCTTCTGCTCTCTGCTCCCCATGCGCAGCGTGCCATTCAGGGTGATCGCCCTGCTCGGTCTCTCCGAGGAGCAGTTCCCGAGGCAGGACCGTCGGGTGGGCTTCGATCTAATGGCCGAGGCTCCGAGGCCTGGAGACCCCTCGCCGAGGCAGGATGACCGCTACCTCTTCCTGGAGACCATGCTGGCGGCGAGGGACCGGCTGATCCTCTCATACGTGGGTGGCGATCTGCGGGATCAGACGGCGCGCCCTCCTTCGGTGCTGGTGAGCGAGCTCCTGGACGTCCTCGGGGAGAGCTTCGTTGTGCCCGAGGAACGCGAGCGCGAGCCGGCGAGTGGGCCCGAGCCCGCCCGCGAGCGCCGGCGACGCATGGCCGAGCGCCTGGTGGTCCGGCACTCGCTCCGCCCCTTCGACCCGCGCTACTTTGGCGGCCCTGGGCCTGGCGAGCTCTTCACCTTCAACCGGTCCCTGCTCGCCACGGCGAGGGCGCACCTCGGTCCGAAGAGACCGGCGGCGCCTTTCCTTGCCGAGCCCTTGCCGCCGCCGTCTCTCGGAAATCGCGGAGAGGTACAAGCGGCCAGCGCCTCTCCGGCAGAGCTGACGCTCCCGCTCGACTCCCTGGAGCGCTTCTGGCGGCTGCCCGCCGAGCAGCTCATGAGGGGACGCCTAGGGCTCTCTTCTCCCGGAGAGGAGCCCAGCCTCTCCCACCGGGAGCCGGCATCCATCGAGTCTGGGCTCCACGCATATCAGGTGCGAGACAGCCTGCTCGGGCGTTTCAGGGCCTCGGGCTCCATCGACGGAGCATGGGAGGCCCTGCTTGGAGCGGCGCTCTTGCCCCTCGGTGAGCCCGGGCGCGCGGCCCTGGAAGGCGAGGAGGCCAGGATGAAGCCGCTGCTCGGGTTTCTGGCTCCCTTCCGCACCGAGACGCCCCTCTCTCCGGTTCCCCTGGCGCTTCCTTTGGGACCGTCCCCATCCTCCGCGGGAGCGCTCTTTGGGGGGGCGGGCGTAATGCGCCTCGCGGGCTGGCTGCGTGGTCTTCTCCCGGGCGCTCAGCTCATGGCCAGACCGGGCGAGGTCCGGCCCAAGGATCAGCTAGCCGCCTGGCTCAGGCACCTGGCCCTCTCTGCCCTTGGCGATCCACGCCTGCCCGGCGTCACCATCGTTGCCGGCGCAGGGGGCAGGGGACTCGCGGTCCATTGGTTCGAGCGGGTCGAGCCCGAGCGGGCGATCGAGCTGCTGCGGGAGCTCGCGGTGCTCTTCTGGGACGGGCAACGGGTGCCATTGAGGTTCTTTCCGGGCACCTCCCTCGCCTACGCCGAGGGGCTCTCCAAGGGGGCAGAGGCTGCCTTGGCCTCGGCGCGCGCGGTGTTTCTTCCCTCTGGGGGCGCGGCCCCGTCCGACTCAGAGGATCCCTACGTGGCCCGGTTCTTCCGGGGCGCGGAGGTCCTCGAGGAGCCCGAGGGCCTGGGCCCGGAGGGCCTGCCAAGTACTGACCACGCCTTCGCGTCCTTGGCGATCCGGGTTTGGGGCCCGCTGCTCGAGGCGAGGCGGGAGGGCCCGCCATGACCGCGACCAGAGCGCTGGACCCGCTCTCCTTGTCCCTTGGCGGGCTGCACCTCGTGGAGGCGAGCGCGGGCACTGGCAAGACCTTCGCCATCACCAGCCTCTACCTGAGGCTCGTGATGGAGGGCGGCCTTGGGGTGGACCGGATCCTGGTGGTGACCTTCACCAGGGCGGCCACGGCAGAGCTCCACGATAGGATCAGGGAGCGGCTCTGGGCGGCGGTCTCGGCGCTGGAGGAGGGAGGCGCACCCGACGATCCCTTCCTGGACGCGCTCGTTCGCCGCCGAGGGGATCGCGAGGGGGATCGGCGGCGACTCCTCACCGAGCTCGGCCGCTTCGACGAGGCCTCCATCTCCACCATCCACGGCTTCTGCGGGAGGATCCTCGGGGACCACGCCTTCGAGAGCCAGGTCCCCTTCGAGGCCAGGTTGGCCACCGAGGACGATTCCGTCCTTGCCCAGGTGGCCCAGGACTACTGGACGCGGTGTCTCGCCAGCGCCGATCCGGCCCTGGTCCGTCTTCTCCTTGTCAGGAAGCTCGGGGTGGGGGAGCTCATCACCCTGGCCGAGAAGGTCTTCTCGGCCGTGGAACCAGCCCTCGTGCCCGCCCCGGGGACGGACGGGCTCGACGAGGCCCTTGGGCAGGCGCAGGCCGCCTTTGACGCGCTTGTGGCGCGCTGGCCCGCGGATCGTGAGGTCGCCCGCGCCTTCGCCCGGCCCGGCCCCGCCCTGAACGCCGCGCGCTGGAGAGTGGGCAGCCACGAGCGCCGCCTCGCCCGACTCGAGGCCCTGCTCGGGCCCGGCGCGAGGCTCCCATTCAGCGCGGACAAGGACTGGACCTGCTTTTCGTCGGAGGCGGTGGAGGCCGCCACCAAGAAGGGCTTCACCCCCCCAAGGCACCCTTTCTTCGACTGCGTGAGCGCTCTCGCGAGGGCCATCGAGGCGATGTCCAGGGAGGCCGATAGGCGCGTCCTCGCCATCAAGGGGCGTTTCCTGCAGGAGGCGCGGGGGGAGCTCAGGCGCAGGAAGGCCGAGGCAGGCCTGCTCTGCTTCGACGATCTGCTGGTGCTGGTGGACGAGGCCCTCGCCCGTCCCGGCGGGGAAGCCCTCGCCAAAGCCGTCAGGGGGCGCTACTCCGCCGCCCTGATCGACGAGTTCCAGGACACCGACGCCCTCCAGTACAGGATCTTCAGGCGCATCTTCACCGGGGTGGGGACCGCGCTCTTCTTGATAGGGGATCCCAAGCAGGCCATCTACGGCTTCAGGGGAGCCGATGTCTTCGCCTACCAGGGCGCAGCCCGGGACGCGGGCGGGGAGCGGCACACCCTCGACACCAACTGGCGCTCGGACCCGGGGCTCATCGCGGCGGTGAACAGGATCTTCTCGAGCGCTGCGCGGCCCTTCCTGATGGACTGGATCCCCTTCGAGCCAGTGTCGCCGCGCCCCGGCGCCGAGGACGCTCTCGGGGGTCCGGTCCCCTTCACCTCGCCCCTCGAGCTGATCTTCGTGCCTGCTGCGTCCTTTGGGAGCGCCCCCCCGCCGCTCACCAAGGGGCTCGTGGGGGCCTGCCTGCCGTCTGTCGTGGCCGGGGAGATCGCCCGGTTCCTGTCCGCCGGGGTCAGGCGCCGAGGCGAGGGATCAGAGGATGGCGAGGCCCTGGGGCCGGGAGACCTCGCCGTGCTGGTGCGCAGCAACCGGCAGGGGGCCGCGATACAGGCCGCCTTGCGCTCGGTGGGCATCCCATCGGTGCTGCACAGCGAGGCCTCGGTGTTCGACACCGCCGAGGCCCTGGAGGTCATCCTGCTCCTTCGGGCCATGGCCCGGCCCGCGCAGCTCTCCCGGCTCCGGATGGCCCTCGCCACCAGCCTGGTGGGGTACGGAGCGGCGGATCTCCTGGCTCTCGGGGAGGACGAGGGGCGCATGGAGGGATGGATCGAGGCCTTCCGCCGTTTCGCCGACCTCCACGCCGCCCGGGGCTTCGTGGCGGCCTTCTCGCGCTTTCTGGCCGAGCAAGAGGTGCCCTCTCGGCTGCTCGCCATGCCGGATGGCGAGCGGAGGCTCACCAACTTCCTGCACCTCGGAGAGCTTTTGCACCTGGCGTCTCGTCGCCAGAGGTTGGGGCTGGAGGGGCTCGCCTCCTGGGTGTCCCGTGCTCGCGGCGGTGCGGCGCTGGAGGGCGTCACCGACCGGGACGCCAAGCAGGTCCGCGTGGAGAGCGACGACCGCGCCGTCCAGGTGCTCACCCTGCACAAGTGCAAGGGGCTGGAGTTCCCGGTGGTGTACTGCCCGTTTCTGTGGGGTGGAGATCAAGGCGGGCGCAGCCTCGCGCCGCCCCTTGCCTTCCACGATCCCTCGGCCGGCAACAGGATCACCCTGGACCTGGGCTCCGAGGACCTGGCAGGCTCCACGAGACGGGCGCGGTGGGAGAGCCTGGCCGAGGGGCTGCGCCTCGCCTACGTGGGGCTCACGAGAGCCAGGCACCGCTGCACGGTTTTCTGGGGTCCCTGGCGCGGCGTACAGGAATCTGCCCTGGGCTACCTCCTGCACCAGGGCGGGCTCGGGGCCGAGGCTGGTGGGCCGGAGGAGCTATGGGAGCGCGTGTCCGAGCGCATCGGTGGGCTGGACGAGGAGGACTTGAAGCGCGACCTCGTGGAGCTTGCAGAGGGTTCGGGTGGCGCGATCCTGGTGCGGGA
>JAVEWA010000506.1:0-5272 GCA_034004785.1 Polyangia bacterium | reverse complement strand
CCACACCTTGCTCCACGGGGGTCCACTTCGGACGTGATGGGGGCCGGGACCTTAGTCACCTCTCCACCACCTTGCGCCAAGGGGGGCCACTTCTGACGAGATGGGGGCCGGGAACATCGTCACCTCTCGACCACCTTGCGCCAAGGGGGGCCACTTCTGACGAGATGGGGGCCGGGAACATCGTCACCTCTCGACCACCTTGCGCCAAGGGGGGCCACTTCCGACGAGGAGACCTGAGAGACGGTCCTCGGGGAGATAGTCCTCGGGGAGACGGTCCTCGGGGAGACGGTCCTCGGGGAGACAGTCCTCGGGGAGACAGTCCTCGGGGAGACAGTCCTCGGGGAGACAGTCCTCGGGGAGACAGTCCTCGGGGAGACAGTCCTCGGGGAGACAGTCCTCGGGGAGACAGTCCTCGGGGAGACGGTCCTCGGGGAGACAGTCCTTGCGCGAAGCCTGCGGGATCGGGAAGATGGGGCCTGGCGACCCGCTCGCCGCGAACGCACGATGGATCTCCCGCTCGCCATTCTCTTCGGCTTCCTCTTCGGCTTCATCGGGTCAATGCCAGTGGCGGGGCCCATCGCGGCCCTGGTGCTCGCACGGGCGATCCAGGGCCGACCGAAGGCGGGCATCTCCATCTCCGCCGGGGCCGCCATTGCGGAGTCTGTCTATGCTGCCCTCACCTTCTGGGGCCTGGCCACGCTCATTGGCCGCTACCCGATCATCGTGCCGGTGAGCCGCTGCCTCGCGGCGGTGGCCCTCATCACCCTCGGCGTGGTCCTCCTCCGGGCCCGGCCTCCAACGCCAAAGGCCGACTGCCCCAAGGAGGGCTGGCGGGGGAGCTTCCTCCTGGGCTTCTCCATCACCGCCCTGAACCCCACCTTGGTGGCCACCTGGACCGCGGCCTCGGCGACCCTCGCCGCCACCGGCTGGCTCGCGCTGACCCCCGCGCTGGCGGCGCCCTTCGCCCTCGCGGCCTGCGCGGGCATCGTGCTCTGGTTCCTCTTGCTCGTGCGCATCGTGGGCCGATATCAGGACCGGTTCAGGCCCGAGACCCTGCGCAGGGTGCTCCAGGGCACGGGCGTCGCCCTCTTGGCGCTGGGGGCCTGGTTCGCCCTCGGCCTGGCGAGGTACATTTGGTCATGAGGAGCATCGAGCGGGCCCACGTGGCCGCGAGCCCTGACCGGCCATGACCCTAGTTGACACCCACTGCCACCTCTTCGACGAGCGCCTCGCCCGGGATTTGGAGGGCGTCGTCGGGCGGGCCCTCGAGGCCGGGGTGACCGCCCTCGTGGTGCCGGGCGTGACCCTCGAGACCTCGCGAGAGGCCGTGGCCCTGTCCGAGCGGTTCGACTGCGTGTGGGCCGGCGTGGGCATCCACCCAGAAGCCGTCGAGAGGCCCCTTACGGACAGAGACCTCGCCGCCCTCGAGGCCCTGGGAGAGCACCCGCGGGTCGTGGCCATCGGCGAGGTGGGCCTCGACAGGAGCCCGGGCAGGCCCGAGCTCGCGCTGCAAGAGCAGGTCTTTCGGGCCCAGGTGGAGCTCGCCCGCTCCATGGGGCTCGCCCTGCTCGTGCACAGCCGGGACGCCGGCGGGCGCACCCTCGCCCTGCTCGAGGAGCTCGTGCAGGCCGAGGGCGCCATCGAGGCGCGGCCCGCAGGGAGCCCGCACACAGTAAGCCCGCATGTCGGGAGCAAGCCTGCCGGGATCCTGCACGCCTGGGCCGGGGCGCCGGAGCTGGCGAGGGCCTTCGGCCGCCTGGGCTTCGCCTTCGGAGTGGCGGGCGTGGTGTGCCGCAAGGCAGCCCACCGGGTGCGGGCCCGGCTCGCCGCCCTGCCCCTCGGCAGCCTGGTGCTCGAGACCGACGCGCCCTACATCGGCACGGCCGTGAGGCCGAGGGGCCAGGTGGAGCCCGCCCATCTGCCCGAGGTCAGGGACGCCCTCGGAGAGCTCCTGGGCCTAGAGCCCTCCCGGGTGGAGGAGGCCACGACCGCGAAGGCCAGGGCGCTTCTCGGCCTGGCCGAGGGGTTACGACCGTGCTAGTAACATCATTAGGCGACACACCAAGGAGGCGGACGACCATGACCGCGAGGAGGATGGCTCTCGAAACCTGGGCTCTCGGAACGATGGCCCTCGGCTTGGCCACTTGGTCGGGCCTGGGAGGGTGCCAGGCCAGGGAGGGCGGCAAGCACGAGAGCAAGCCAGCCGAGACCGCCGAAGGCCCGAGGGATCACATGGGCTCCATGGGCTCCCCGGGTCCCACATCTGGCGTACGGCCCAAGCGGCTCGGCGCCTCGGCGGACTGCGTCCGGGCCATGCGCCTCGCCGAGAAGCAGCTAGTGGAGTCGGGCAAGAAGGCCGAGGACTACAAGCTCATCGAAGCGAAGAACCTGGTGATAAAAGGCGGCGGCCAGGTGGCCCCGCACCTTTGGCGCCTGACCTTCAAGCCGAGATCCCTCCTGCCCGAGGGAAACGACGGCATCATCGGCGCCGGAGGGGAGATCTTCCTGGAGGCGGACCTCAAGGCGGGAAGGGCCCGGATCTCGGGCTACGGCGAGTAGGACGGCGGGGATCTCGGGCTTGAGCGAGTAAGGCGGCGGGGATCAACGGCGGGGATCTCGGGCTTGAGCGAGCAAGGCGGCGGGGATCAGCGGCGAGGATCTCGGGCTTGGGCGAGCAAGGCGGCGGGAATCACCGGCGGGGATCTCGGGCTACGGCGAGTAGGACGGCGGGGATCTCGGGCTTGAGCGAGTAAGGCGGCGGGGATCTCGGGCTTGGGCGAGTCAAGCGCGGCGGAAGGCAGAGGCGTGGCCCGACTGGACGCAGCGCTCCAGGCGCCCTTCGTCCATGCCTGGTATCGAAAGCACGCGGCGGTGCTCCTCGGGGGCGTCCACGCCTGACAGGAGCGTGTTGTCGGTGCAGATGCAGGCCACAAGGCCTCGATCCAGCCAGGCCGGCAGGGGATGAGCCTCTATCGAGGGGATGGCGCCCACGTGGTAGTTGCTGGTCACGTTGGCCTCTATGCAGATGGAGCGCTCGATCAGGAGATCGGCCACCGCCGGGTCCTCGAGCACCGTGGTGCCGTGTCCGATGCGGCAGGCGCCGAGGAGCTCCACCGCCAGCCGGATCTCGGCTGGGGGCCGGCCCTCGCCGGCGTGCACGGTCCTGCCGAGGCCCGCGTCCCGGGCCGCGCGAAAGGGGCCGGCGTAGTCCTCCATGCGCCACTGCTGATCCGGGGCGGGCCCGCCGGCGAGGTCGATGCCCACCACGCCCGGTCGGGCGCGGCCGAGCTCCACCAGCTCCGTGAGCACCGAGGGCGGCTCTCCGTAGAGCCCGCAGAGCACGAGGCCGGCGCGCGAGGCGATGCCCTCGAGGGCGGCATCAACTATCGCCCCAGGGGGCGCGCCCTTGTGGAGCTGCGGGGCGAAGCGGATCTCCAGGGTGGCCACACCCTCCCGGCTGGCGTCCTGGCAGATCTCGCCCGCCACCCGGCGGACGGCATCCGGGGTCTGGAGCAGGGCGAGGGTCACTCGGAAGCAGGCCAGGGCCTCGGCGAGGCCCATGCCTGGCCAGAAGGCCAGACGCTCGGGCAGGGCGACGCCCTGCTCCCGGGCCAGCTCCTGGAGGGTCGCGGGCCTGAGGGATCCGTCCAGGTGCCGGTGCAGGTCGGCGAGGGGAAGGTCCATCGGTGCTCGGTCGTGACGCTCTCGGCCCAGGAGGTTTGAGCCGGGGCTCATGTCCTAGGGCGCGTTGATCTTCTCGAGCTTCGTCCCGGCCGGGAAAGCATAGCTCGAAACGTTCGTGAAGCCGAAAACGGCGGCCCCGAAGGGCTCGATGCTGCTCGCGACATGGACACCTGTGGTCACGACGACGTTCGAGACCTCGTAGGCGCCCACCGAGACGAAGCCTCCCACCGGGACGCCGTCCAGAAGCACCGGGGCGCCTCCGACGGATCTCACGATCTGGGCGTAGCTCGTCGAGTAACCAGCCAGGCTCACAAAGGTGTAGGCCTGGAGGTACTGCTCGGTGGGCACGGCGAGGAGCATCGCGGGATCCCCAGACCCAATAGAGTACCCGCCTTGCAGGTACTGCACGGGCAGGAAGGGGCCGTCGCCCAGGAAGACCAGGTTCTCGGTGGTGTCGAGGGTGACGAACTCACCCTTGGCGAGGACCACTGGGAAGCCCGCCTGGGCCGGATCCGTTTGCACCGTGACCCCGTCGGCGCCTCCATAGACGCGCCAGTAGAAGCGCTCGGCCGCGGATCGGAGTGGCGCGTGCGCCCCGACGTACTCGGCGCCCCAGCACTCGAGCGGGATCATGAGCTCGGCGATGTAGTCGCAATAATAGGTCGAAGCATTGGGCACGTTGGCGCACTCCGTCGCGCCGGCCAGCCAGACGGGCTGGTCCGCGCTCACGATGGTACCAGAGAGGTCTCCGCCCATCTGCTGCTCCACCACCACGTTCAAGGTCGTGAAACGATCCAGGGTGACCGTGCCGGTCTGCCCGGCAAGGACCTGTGGCACGCCGACGCCCGCGGCGGTGGAAGCCGACACCTCGAACCCGAGGGTTGTTCCGGTCACCAGGCCGATCGCGGTGAAGTAGCTCGGATACGAGCCCGCCAGCCCCGGATAGGAGGCCACCACGTAGTGCCTTCCGTGGGCATGCTCTGGAAGGAGCAGCATCGCTTCATTGGTACTGCCAGGCGACCCCGGCGAGGAGTGAATGGCCATCACGGGCAGGCTCGACTGGAGGCGATACACGCCGCCCGAGCGCCTGAGGCTGACGCTGTCGATCTCGGGGTTGCCGATCTCGAAGGCGTGGCTCCCGAGGGGAGGGATATCGACCGGCGCTCCGGAGGCAACCTCGACGCTCGTGTCATTGGCCACGAAGTAGAGCTGAGCCACGGCGGTCTTGGTCGGGTGCGGGTTGGCAACGATCATCCCGTCGTTATGGCTCGGGTCCGAGGCGTTGTTGTAGAAGTTGTCCATCTTGAGGGTGAAAAAGGAGCAGCCCTCCGAGCTGGGAGAGCCCTCGGCCAGGACGCACAGGTTCACGCACACGCCCACCTGGCACTCCTCCTCCACTTCGCAGGGGACAGGGGCGCCGTAGCCGCTCCCGTCCGGCAGGCAGCTCTGCGCGCTGCCCTCGTCCGCGCAGACGACGCTCCCCGGCAGGCAGGTCACGCAGGCGTCCTCCCAGCAGACGGGCGCCTCGGGAGCGCAGGCCTCGGGAGCGCCGTAGCCGCTCCCGTCCGGCAGGCAACCATGCGTGTTG
>JAVEWA010000505.1:0-5299 GCA_034004785.1 Polyangia bacterium | reverse complement strand
AAGACTCAGGCGGCGCTCCTTCAGGCCATGCAGGAGGGGAGGGTGACCGCGGCTGGCCAGACCTACCCTCTGGACCCGCCCTTCATGGTCTTCGCCACCCAGAACCCCATCGAGCAGGAGGGGACCTACCCACTTCCCGAGGCCCAGCTCGACCGTTTCATGTTCCGCATAGACGTGGGCTACCCGAGCGAGGCAGAGGAGCGCCGGATCGTGGCCCAGGAGACGGGCGCTGCCAGGCATCGGCTCACCCAGGTGCTGGGCCCGGAAACCCTCGCACGGCTGCAGGAGCTCGTGCTGGAGATGCCCGCTCCGGATCACGTGCTAGACGCCGCGGTGGGTCTTTGCCGGGCCACTCGGCCCGAGGATGAGAGGGCTTCGAAAGAGGTCAGGCGCTACCTGGCCTGGGGCGCCGGACCCAGGGCAGCCCGGTTCCTGGTGCTGGGCGCCAAGACCAGGGCGCTCCTCGATGGCCGCTTCGTGCCCACGCGGGAGGATCTGCGGGCCCTGGCCGCTCCGGTGCTCAGGCACCGGCTCCTTCGGAACTTCCACGCCGAGGCCGAGGGGGTGACCGTCCCGGAGATCCTCGGGCGCCTGGTGGAGGAGCGGCTCGGGGGCCGCTAGGTCCCCCGAGCCGAGTGCAGGGAGCATATGGAGCTCCTCCGTCCACAGGACATAGCCCGGCTCAAGGGGCTCGCTGTGCGGGCCAAGGCCGTGGCGGACGGGGTGTTCTCGGGCCGGCACCGCGGCCTTCATCAGGGGGCCTCCCGGGACTTCTCCGAGCACAAGGAGTACACCCCTGGGGACGATCTCCGCACCCTGGACTGGAAGGCCTACGCCCGCTTCGACCGGCCCCTCGTGCGCCGCTTCGAGAGCGAGACCGAGCGGGGCTGCCTCATCCTGCTGGATGTCTCGGCCTCGATGGGCTATGGCGACGGCCCGCTATGCAAGCTGGACTGGGCCCGCGTGACCGCGGCTGCCCTGGCCTACCTGCTCCTTGGACAGCAGGACAGGGTTGGCGTCGGCCTCCTCGGGACCAGGTTCAGGCTGGTCTTGCCGCCCAGGGCCAGGGGAGATCAGCTCGCCGCGGTGATAGCCGCGCTCGAGGCGGCGCGTCTCGAGCCGGGCCCTCCGGGCCGCCTTGGGGATGGCCTGGGCGAGTCCCTGGAGGCCCTGCCCAGAAGGGGTCTGGTTGCGGTGTTCTCGGACTTTCTCGACCCGCGACCCGAGGTGCCCGCGATCCTGAGGCGCCTCGGCACGGGGAGGAGGGAGCTCGCCGCCTTCCAGGTGCTGGACCCCTCGGAGGAGAGCTTCCCCTTCGACGGGTTCTGCCGCTTCCACTCCCCCGAGCTGCCCGAGGGGGATCTCACCCTCGATTCGGGCGAGGTGCGGCGCGCCTACCTGGAGCGCCTCCAGGCCCTGCGTCAGGGTCTGCGGTCAGCCGCGTCCGAGGCGGGCTTCGCCTTCTTGACTGCCACCACCGAGACGCCGCCGGCGTCGCTGCTCATCGACTGGGTCTCGGGCCGCGCCTCCCAGGGACGTGACCCGGGAGGCCCCTCGCGAGCGAGCGGCGCCCCCTCCACGCCGGGCGCGGCTGCCCGAGGCGTTGCTGCCGGGGCGAGGGAGTCGCCTTGAGCCTCGGTTTTGGCGTCCCAGCCCTCTTGGCGGGCGCCGCGGCCGCCTTGCTGCCGCTCCTCGTGCATCTCCTGCGCCGGCGCCCACCCCGCCCGGTCCTCTTCCCGGCCCTGGTGCTCCTCGTCGGGCCAGGCGAGCGCAGCGCCCGCCGCCGGCGCATCCGGGAGCTCCTGCTCCTCGCCACCCGCATGGTCCTCCTCGCCCTCGTGGCCTTTACCTTGGCGGGGCCCTACCTGTCCCGCCCAATCTCGGTGCCGCACGCCGCCACGCGGCACCAGGCAGCGGTGATCCTCGTGGACGACACCCTGAGCATGAGATACAGGCGGGGCGGGCGGTCGCTCTTCGATGAAGCAAAGTCGCGAGCGCGGGCTCTCCTCGAAGCGCTCCCTCCCACCGCGCCGGTGGCGCTTCTCACCGTCAGCGATCAGGGAGCGCAGGCGCCAGACCTGGGAGTTGACCGCGCTCACGTCTCGCGCGCGATCGATCGGCTGGAGGCCACCCACCTCGCCGCGTCGGGCGCCGACGCAATCTCGCGCGCCCTGAGGGCGCTCTCGGGCGCGCCCGCTGGTGCTCCCCGGTCGATCTATCTCCTGACGGACCTGACCCGGACCGGTCTCGCCCTGGCGCCGGGCGAGGTGCCAAAGGAGGTCGCGCTCCAGGTGATCGATCTGGCCCTCGGACCCCTGCCAAACAGGGCTGTGGTGGGGCTGGAGCTCGTCGAGAGTGCTTCTCCTGGAACGCCAGGATCCTCGACTTCCAGTACGGCTTCCGGCGCCCCTGGCGTGTCCCGGCGCTTTCGCGTGACCCTTCGCAACTCGACGGATCGGGAGGAAGGAATGAAGGTGCGGCTCCTCGTCCATGGCAAGGAGCTCGCAAAGGCCTCGCTTGTTGTGCCGCCCCATTCTGTGAGCCCGGTGGAGCTTTCGGTCCCCCTGGCGTCCCTGCCAGGTTCGGCCAGGTTCGTGGAGGCGGCCCTGGGCTCCTCGGATGGCCTCGCCGAGGACGATCGCCGCTTCCTGCCCCTTGGCCGCGGGCCCGGCACGAGGGTGCTGCTCGTGGACGGGGATCCCCGGGAGACCCGGCACGCCGACGAGCTCTTCTTCCTGGAGGCAGCGCTCGGCGCCCTCTCGGGACAAGTGCCCCTGAGGCTCCGGGTGGTGGCTGCGGGAGACCTGGATGGTGCAGATCTGGAGGAGGAGGACCTGGTGGTGCTCGCCAACCTGGCGGCGCCCAGCCGCGAGGCCCTCGAGGTCCTAGCCGCCTTCGTGCGGCGGGGCGGCGCCCTCCTGGTTGCCCTGGGGGACCAGGTCGATCCAGAGGCCTACAACGAGACCCTCGGGGTGTCCCTCCTGCCGGCGAAGCTCCGGGCCATCCGAGCTGGGGGTGGCGCCGGGCCAGTTGGACCTCCAGCCAGGGTGGACCCGGAGCACCTGGCGCCTGCCATGAGGCTCGCCCTGGAGGACCCGGAGAGCCGGCGGTCCCTGGGCGCTGCCAGGGTGCAGCGCTACGGGCTCCTCGAGCAAGTGACCGGAGAGGTTCTCCTGCGGCTCGACACGGGCGCGCCCCTCCTGGTGGCCAAGGCAATAGGCGCGGGCAGGGTGCTCCTCCTGACCACGACCCTCGACCGGGACTGGAGCGACCTCGCGCTGCGGCCGGCGTTCCTGCCTCTATTGCGCGGCATCCTCGCCTACCTGACCGGGCAGGGCGCAGGGGGCGCCTCGCAGGTGCTGGCAGGCAGGCCGGTGACCTTGCGGGCCCTGCCCGGCGAGCGCCTGGTGGTCATGCCGCCCGGCGGCGCGCCCAGGCTGCTCGAGCCAGCCGGGCCCGACGGCCAGGTGACCTTTCTCCGGACCGACGTCCCTGGCCCCTACCAGGTGTTCTCCTCGGCGCCCCCGAGAGCCAGCGCCGCGTCTCCTGCCCGGCCAGAGTCGGGTCCGGTGTTCCTGGCAGCCTGCGCCCGCGATGGTACTCGAGCCCGAGCGCCCTCTCCAGCCAATCTCCGAGCCAGCTCTATCTTTCAGCGGCCAATGGTTCGTTCTGGCGCTTGGGGCATCGCCGGTTTGGGCATGCCGCCGCCCCTTGCGTCTGTCGGCATTCGGCCGGTTCGCGCCGTGTCTGTGCCTCCCGGGCTCAGGGAGCGTCCGTTGCTGGCCTTTGCGGTGGTGACCGATCCCGCCGAGTCGGACCTCCGTCGCCTCGCGAGCGCCCCGGGGCAACCTGGCCTCCTTGGCGGTCCAGCGGCGGGCGCTGGACCACAATCCCAGGCTCGCCTGCGCCAGGACCTCGTGCCCTGGTTCGCCCTCCTTTGCCTGCTCCTGATGCTGACGGAGAGCATCCTCGCCGCCCGCTTCTCGCGCTGGAGACCTGGCGGGCAGGCAAAGAGCTGAGGACCCAGCCCCTCGGCCCCAGCCTCGATGGACATTGAGTCGTACCTGGAGTGTGGGTCTGAAAAAACCCAGGCCAGAGTCAGTGCGTCTTGATGATAGCTAGGATTCGGCGCTCCAGCTCCTTGAGATCCAGGATCGATTCCAGCTCTCGGTGAACCTCGGGCGCGAACAGTCCCCTCGCCACGCTCAAGAGCGCCTCGCGGCCCATCGATTGACCCTCGGCCCTCCCCTCGGCCCTCCCCTCGGCCCTCCCCTCGGCCCTACCCTCCAGCTTGCCCTCAGCCAAGAGCGCCTGCGCGCTGATCCACTTCTCGGTCTCGGTGGCGGGTATTCTCTGGTTCATGATGGCCTCGACTCAGCCTTCCTGGTAGATGCGAGGGACGCGCGGGCCCACCCCGGACAGGAGCTCGTGCGCCACGGTGCCCGCCTTGGCGGCCACCTCCTCGGGGGGCAGGAACTGGCCCTGCCAGGCGCCGAAGAGGAGCACGTCGTCCCCGACATCGGCCTCCGGCACCGCCGTGACGTTGATGGGCGCCGAGTCCATGGAGACGGTGCCCAAGATGGGGCAGCGCACCCCGCGGACCATGACCTCGCCGCCGCCCTGGTAGAGATCCCGCCACATGGCGTCGTGGTAGCCGCATGGGATGAAGGCTACCCGCTCGGGCCTCGCGCCCACCTGGTAGCGCCGGCCGTAACCGATTGAGTGGCCGGGCGGGAAGGTCTTGATGCTGCTGATCCGGGACACGGCGGCCACGGCGCAATCGAGGGCCAGCACCTCGGCGCAGGCCGAAGAGGGGGAGATGCCGTAGAGCCCGAGCCCCACCCTGACCATCTCGAAGCGCGCTTCGGGGAAGCGGAGAGCCGCGGCCGTGGCGGCGGCGTGCCTTGTGGGCACCTGGATGCCGGCCTCTCGCAGCCCATCTACAACGCCCTGGAAGGCGGTGAGCTGCCCCCTCGTGAAGTCGTCCTCGGCGGGGTCCTCCGCGGCGGCGAAGTGAGTCATGAGCCCCTCCAGGCCCAGGTGAGCGCTTCGCGCCACCCGCCTGGCCACGGGCAGGACCTCCTCGGGGAAGAAGCCGTAGCGGCCCATGCCGGTGTCCACCTTGAGGTGCACCGCCACGGGCCTCCCCACCCGCGCCGCTGCCTCCTCCAGCTCCCCGAGGCCGTAGGCCGAGTGGATCACCGGGGTCAACCTGTGGCGCACCAGGCGCTCGGCGTCGCCCCTGCCCGGCGAGAGCACCAGCAGGGGCAGCCCGATCCCCGCCTTCCTGAGGGCCACC
>JAVEWA010000504.1:0-5304 GCA_034004785.1 Polyangia bacterium | reverse complement strand
CGGCAGGGAGGAGGCGGCCCTCTCCGCGGCCAGGGAGCTCTGGCAGCACCCGGCCGCGACGCCTCCCCTGAGGGCGCAGCTCCTCTCCTATGTAGGCACCGACGCCTGGCGTCGAGGGGAGCTGGACCGGGCGCGACGGCTGTATTCAGAGGCCGAGGCGATGCCCATCCCGGTCGGGATGGGGCGAGACCTGACGGTCCGGCGCCTGGCGCTGGGGGACGCCCGGCTGGGGAGCCTCCTCAGGCCTCTCCTCGTGCCACGGGAAGAGGACCATTCTCCCGAGGAGTCATGGGAGAGGCTCGAGCGGGAGCTTCCGGAGCATGGCCTGGTGCGATACCTTGTGGGTTCGTACCGACTCTCACAGGGAGACTGGGTTCGCGCCGCGGCGAACCTGGAGGCGGCCCTGGCGCTCGAGCTGCCCGACGAGCGCTTCTGGAGGGAGGCTTTGCTTCGTCTGGGCCGGGCCCGCTTCAGGGCCGGAGCCTTTGGCGCTGCCCGCGAGACTTTCTCGAGGCTGGACGTCCCGGCCGAGTCGGAGGCCGTCAGGCTGGAAGCCAGGGACTGGATGGAGCGGTGCGACTTCTTCGCCCGCTACGGCGCTGCGCTCGGCCTGCGCGTTCAGGTCGAGGCGGCGCAGCCCGCCCAGGGGCAAGGGGAGGGGCCATGAGGGAGCTGGACGAGGCCTTCGCGCCCTTCGAGGTCCGCATGAAGGCCGCGGGCATGCCCGAGCTGGCCATCAGGAGCTTCGAGAGCCAGTATCGGGAGCTATGCGAAGGGGCCACGGGGCTGGTGCCAGAGGAGAATATTGCCCCCGTGGAGGAGCTCCCAGCCGCCGAAGAACTGCCATCGGGTCTCGATGCGCTGGGGCGAGAGGCCCTCGGCCGAGCGGTGGTGATAAGGCTGAACGGCGGGCTGGGCACGACGATGGGGATGAACGGCCCCAAGAGCCTCCTGCCTGTGCGCCCTGGCCAGACGTTCCTGTCCATCATCGCCGACGGCTGCCGCCGCCAGGGCCTCCCGCTCGTCCTCATGAACAGCTTCGCCACCCGGGAGGCGACTCTTGCCGCCCTCGAGGCATTGCCTCCCTGTCCCGGCCCCGAGCGGGGCATCCCCAGGGAGATTTTCCAGCACCAGGTCCCGAAGGTCCTGCGGGACAGCCTGCGGCCAGCGTGCTCGCCCGGCAGCCCCGAGCTTGAGTGGTGCCCTCCGGGCCACGGCGATCTCTACGCGGCTCTCCTGTCCTCTGGAACCCTCGACGCCCTCGATGCAGCTCGTTGCGAGTACGCCTTCGTGTCCAACGCCGACAACCTCGGCGCCATGGTGTCGGAGCGGATCCTCGGGATGATGGTGGACCGCCGCATCCCCTTCCTGATGGAGGTGACGGATCGGACCCTGGCGGACCGCAAGGGAGGCCACCTGGCGCGTCGCCGCTCGGACGGGCAGCTCCTGCTCAGGGAGCGCGCCCAGTGCCCACAAGGAGACCTCGAGCGGTTCGAGGACATAGACAGGCATCGCTTCTTCAACACCAACAACCTCTGGCTGCACCTCCCGGCGCTGCGCCGCCTGCTCCATGAGCGGGGCGGGCTTATGGGCCTACCCCTCATCGTCAACTCGAAGACCCTGGATCCCAGGGAGCCCTCGTCGCCCGCGGTGCTGCAGCTCGAGACGGCTATGGGCGCGGCCATCTCGTCCAACCCCGGGGCGCAGGCGCTGAGGGTGCCGAGGATCAGGTTTGCTCCCGTGAAGACCACCAGCGATCTCCTGGCGGTGCGCTCGGACGCCTACGTCCTGACCGACGGGAGCTGCCTCGTGCCGAGCCCCGAGAGGCCGGAGGGCCTATCGCCCCTCGAGGTGCGCCTGGATCCGGCCTACTACGGGCTCATCGATCAGCTCGACGCCAGGTTTCCCTGCGGGGCGCCGTCTCTCGTGGGGTGCAGCCTCCTCGAGGTGAAGGGCGATGTCTGCTTTGGTCGCGACGTCCGGTGCCATGGGACCGTGAGGTTGGTCCATCGGGGAGCAGCGCCCTTGGTCATCCCGGACGGCAGCCTATTGCGAGGCGCTTAGCCCATGGCGGCGCGGCGCGCCGCCTGGGTTCGCCGCCTCTTGTGCACCCCGCTTTTTTCGCCGCTTCACAAGACCCGGCTGTTGTGGTTAGCTCCGGCAGGTAGTCAAGGCGCCCGGCGCAAAACACCCAGGGAGGATTCGTACATGAAGAAGCTGGCTCTGGTCGTTGCCCTGTCCGTCTTCGCACCCTTTGCCCTCTCGGCCTGCGGGAACCCCTGCGAGAAGGCCTTCGACAAGATGGTCAAGTGCATGGAGGAGAAGAAGATCGACAAGGAGATCGTGGACAAGTTCAAGAAGAAGAAGAGCAAGTTCGTGGAGGACTGCAAGAAGGAAGGGGACATGGGCAAGGTGAAGGACTGCTTGAGCAAGGACTGCAAGGACTTCCGCAAGTGCATCAGGAAGGCCAACAAGTAGGCCCAAGATCCCTTTGATCCTCGACAAGACCTGAAGGCGTACGGGCCCGCAACCCGAATGATGCCCTAGGATTGCGAGTCGCCGGCCCGCCTCCGTAGCCAGGATCGTCCAACCAGGAACAGGACGGTTCCCACAAGGGCCCCGAGGGCGTCGAGCCCGAGGTCTCTGAAGCTGGCAATCCGCCCTGGCACGAAGCTCTGGTGCAGCTCGTCCAGGGCGCCGAAGGCCACAGCCGCGAGCAGCACACCGCCGAGACGCCTTGCGGCTAGTGGAACCCTTGGGTTCCGGTGGGCGGCGAGCTGCGCGAGCAGGGTGAGGCCTGCGTACTCCAGCGCGTGGAACCAGCTCACCGAGTAGGATGTAGCCAGGCGAGGGGACACCGACGAGGCCAGGCTGATCATTGCCGCGTAGAGGACAACCGGCGCGAGGCGCCAGGCCATGGCTTCGGAACGCAGCCTCATGGCCAAGGGGGGGAGCAGGGAGAGCAGGAAGGACGCGCCGAAGACCCAGGGGATGGCGCGGTAGAGCGAGGACTCCACCCCGAGCGCCGGGATCAGGGCAGCGGTGGCCAGGGCGTGGGCCGCGAGGAAGGCGGGGAGGAGCCAGGATGGCCACTCAGAAGACGCTCGAGATGACATAGACCGCGCCAAGGACGAGGCTCAAGGCGGTGAGCGCGACTGCGCCGAGCGCCAGCAGCGGCCGCCGGTCCAGGAGCCGCATGGCCCAGTGGGACGACGCCTTGAGGGCGGTCATGGGACACTGCACCGGGATCTCGCCCTCGGCCCGCCGGTCGAGGCGCTCGATCATTGCCTGCACGGATGGATAGCGTTCCACGGGTGCTTTGGTCACGGCGCGGACCACGAACCAGCCGAGGTCCGCGGGGACCGGGCTCTGGTGCGGGTGGCGGAGAAAGGACGCGTGGGGCAGGGGCTTCTCCTGCACGCCAAGGAGGGTATCAGCTACGCTCCTGCGGTCCTCCAGGTAGTGCCTCAGGGTGAGAAACTCGTGCAGGAGCACTCCGAGGGCGTAGATGTCGCTCCGCTCGTCGGCCGGCTCCCCTCGCGCCTGCTCGGGCGCCATGTAGGCCGGGGTGCCGATGAGTGAGCCCACCTGGGTGGCGAAGGGGCGATCCTGAGAGGCGCGGGCGATTGGCGCGTCGGAGGAGCTGCTAGCCTGTCCGCCTGTCTCGGCTGACGAACCGGCGCCTTGGTCTGCCTCAGCGCCGGCAGCCAGGACCCTGTCGATGGAGGGAGCCTTCTGGTCCGTCGTACGCGCTATGCCCCAGTCCATCACGAGGACCTCTCCGAAGGCCCCCACCATGATGTTGGCCGGCTTGATGTCGCGGTGGACGTAGCCTCGGGAGTGAGCGTAGGCGATGGCCTCGAGCACGGCTTTGAACACCTCGACGCGCCGCTCGAATCCGTAGCTCGCGTGGGCCTCGGGCTCGCCAGCCCTGAGGCGCGCGATGACGGACTCGAGGGTCTCTCCGTCCACGTACTTCATCACGAAGTAGTAGCGCCCCTCCTCGTCGCGTCCGACGTCGTGGATCGGGACGATGTTGGGGTGCTCCAGGCCGCCGGTCGTGCGGATCTCTTCCACGAAGCGCGCCAGGGCCGCCGGGGACTGGACCTGCGACCGGATGCGCTTGAGCGCCACCCTGCGGTCGATGTCGTGATCCCGGGCCGCTAGCACCTCGCCAATGCCGCCCTCTCCGAGGGGCCCGAGGATCTCGTAGCGCTGGCGCAGGTCGGTGACGAAGGTGGGCCTGTCTCCCTGCAGCTCGACCCTCGGCAGCACGGTCACCTGGGCTCCTCTCGCCGGGCTCGGGACCTGGGTGTCCACCGGTCCCGAAGCTCGTGGATCCTGTCCGGCAGCCGCGGCCAGGGTGGCGCCGCCAGGGTTGGCGAGAAGCGTCTCGTCGCCCTGCAGGGCGGCGGCCTTGGTGGCAGCCCTTGCGACGGCCCCTGCGACGGCCCCTGTGACGGCCCCGGTGGCAGCCTCTGGCCTAACCATCTGCGGGGCGCCATCAGAACCGGACGGCACGAGGACCGTCTGGGCCGTGGCCTGCCTATCCTCGCCTGCGCGAGCCCCATAGGCCAGGGTCTCACCCCGCGGGGCGGGCGCGCCCTCGGGCCGCGGTTTTCCGTGGTTTGGGTTGGACATGTCTTTGAGCTCACCTGGCCCTGTTGACGGGGGCACGACCGACCCATCGTAGCAAACCTGGAGTAGCCTAGCCACAGGCGCCCCACGGATCGGCGGCTCGGTCAGGCCCTGCGTGGGGGAGAGGCCAGTATCTCCTTGATGCGAGACACTATCACCCGGCGGTTCACGGGCTTGTGGAGGAAGCCGTCCGAGCCCGCCGCAGCGGCGCGGCGTTGGTTCTCCTCGCCCGTGCGGGAGGAGAGCACCAGGATGGGGAGAGCGCGGAGCCGCTCGTCGCGCCTGCACTTCTCAACCAGGGCGTAGCCGTCCATGCGGGGCATCTCGAGGTCCGTCAGGAGTAGATCCACTCTCAGGGCGTTCATTCGCTCCCAGGCGTCCCACCCGTCCGAGGCGAGCTCCACCGAGAAGCCCTCCTCTGTCAGGATCCGGGAGACGACGAGTTGGATCGACCTCGAGTCGTCGCAGACCAGGATCCGTGGGCGCTGCGCCGCGAGCCTTCCGGAGGCGATGGCCTGGGGCCGCCTGGCGGTGGGCAGGGTGCGCCAGGCGCTCGCCCAGCGGTGCAAGGTCGCCACGTCCAGGACGAGCTGGACCTTCGCGGCGCCGGAGATCGTCGCCGCGCTGTAGAGATCCAGGGGATCCAGCAGCGGGCCCAGCTTGCGG
>JAVEWA010000503.1:0-5307 GCA_034004785.1 Polyangia bacterium | reverse complement strand
AGGATGAAGTGCCCCGCAGGATCCACGAAGACTAGGCCAGGACGCAGGGCTGCGGGCACGAGCGGCACCGGGTACAGATCCGAGCGGTCGTCAGCCGGCAGGTTCCGGCCGTTTCCAGAGTGTACGTAGCGGTTGACGAACCGCCAGGCGAAGTGCGTATAGCGCATCACGGGATCTCGGAGGTGATCGAGCTTGGTGACTAGGTTCGTATGTGTGCCGGAACAGTAAGGTCCCGTGAGGGCGGAGCCGCGGGTGCAGAGGTTCTGGGCATAGGGCAGCCCGAGCTTCCACGCGAAGTAGGCGCGCAGCGAGAAGGGCAGATCCGCGCAGTCGGCATACACCCAGATGGATTTCTGGGGATGGCCGTCGTCCTCGCCCCAACCGAGGGATCCATGCAGGACGTTGCGAACGGGATCCCTCAGCACCTGGTGCAGCGGTCGCCAGAAGGCCCAGCCACCTGGATCGGAATGGAACAGGCGCGAGACGAACACCGAGAAGAGCAGCTCGAGCTCCGGCGTCCAGGAGCGGCGCACCGCCCAGACCCCGTGCGCCGGCGCTACGCGGTGCCGCTCGCTGAGGGGCAGCACGGCCAGGTCCCGGCAGCCGACGGTCTGGCCGGCCGGGTTCAAGATCAGCGCGTGATAGCGTCCCGCGACCTGGGGTGTCAGCTCCAGCAGGGCGCCGGCTGGATCCATGCCCCACTGATCCCGACGGGCAGCCGCCAGCGCGGTGCCCGAGCTCCCCAAAACCATGAGCCTCGATCCGGCGGTGTGCGCGTCGAGCACTGCCACTACCCGAACGCGATCGCCTTCGCGGGGAGAGAGTGGGAAGACGTGGATCCGCCTGGATGGCACTGGACAGCTCACAGCGACGGCTTTCGTCAGCGTCGGCGCGGGCGCAGACGCGAGCGCGGGCGCAAGCGCAGGCGCGGGCGCGGGCGCAAGCGCAGGCGCGGGCTTTGGTGATGGCTTCGGCGGTGACTTCGGCGATTGCTCTGTTGAGAAGGCCCGCGAAGGATGAAACATGTCCGAGGACTGGGGTGTCGTCCGAGGTTGAAACTGGGCACAGGGGATGGAATCCGGCGCCCTGTTGGCTCCGTCGTCGCCGGACGCTCGGGCATGCGGTGTGCGCTCGGCAAGGGAAGAGTCCAGGACCTGCTCAGCCTCGACGCAGGCTGCGGTCAGGGCGACTTGAATGACCAGGAAGTAAGCGAAAGACGCGACCGGGCAGGATGAACCACGAGCCATGCGTCCTTCACTAGAAGTAGTACCGCACACCGATGGCACCATCCACGAAGAAGCCGATCCCGGGGAAGAGCCCGACGCCGGGGACGACTTCCAGGAAGAAGTCCAGCGGGATTCTGTTCAAGTTGAATGCGATACCCACCGGGACCCTTATCCCTACTCCAACGTATCCGTCATGTCCGCCCCAGCTGCCCCAGTACCTGTGATCGTGATCCGTGAACCAGAGGGTCAGCTTGGCACCCACACCGAAGTAGAGCGGCAGGTCGAAGTCTGGCGCCCTGACGAGCGGGAAGTGGAGCTTGTAGTCACCGTGAACGAGCACCGTGGCGCCCCCCCAGTAGCCGACGCCCAGGCCGAAATCGAGGGCGTGCCGAGGATTGAAGTACACCTTGAGCGAGAGCCCGGTGGGTGCGCCGAGCATGCCGCCGATGCCGATCTTCCTGTTGCTGCCGATCTCGGAGGCTTGGGCCGGGACGCTGGACAGGCCAAAGCAACCGAGGGCAGCTGCAGTCGCGGCGGTGATCAGTGCGAGTTTCCGTAGATGGGTCATGTTTCCCTTTCTCGCCAGGTTTGGTCTGGCTCCTGCCTCGTTTTGACGCTGGTGGGGATTGTGGTCTCCCACCACGAGTGTGTGGCTAACTCGGGCGTCGGTTATTGGCGCGCTCCTCGAGCTATCCTGCCTCCTGCCCGCTCAACCACAGGCGCGATCCTTTGAACCCATCCCGCAGCGCGTGGAGGCCTTGCGGAATAGGGCCTTTACTTCGTCCCAGGTTGGTCTGGTGAAGCCCTCAAGCATCTCGAGTCGCAGGACCGCCAAGCCCCATCTCCGGCGCATCGCCTCGAGGGTGGCAAAGGCCGCTTCCCAGGCCGCGCCGCTGGCGCGGTCGGCCCTGGCTGACAGGCGGTCGATCTCCGCCTGGAGATCGGAGACTTCCTTGCTCAGCCTGTTGACGAGGTCGGCCCTCTGTAAGGAGGCGTCGTGCAGCATCGCTCGCCTCGCCTCGATAGCGTCCGCCTCGGCGTGTTGGAGTTGTTCGGTCGCGGTCTCGCTGGTCTCCAGCCCCAAGCCGGAGAGGTCGTCCCACCAGACGCAGCCCGCGGCGAAGGCGGCGCTGAGCAGGAACATCAATACCCCAAGGGTGTTTCGCATGGCTTTTCCTTTCGTCGAGTCTCTCGCGTCCGTCGCAGCAGGCTCTGCATCGCCATTGCGGCGAGGTGCGAAACCTCCGCCTGATTTGAGGTGTACGTCGCCGCCTCGTCGAAGATGGCCGCGATGACGTCGCCGAGGGGTGCGATTGTACGAAATGGCGTAACCATGGGCCTCTCCTCTTCCTGCGTCGTACGTGACGCTCCCACTTCCATCGAATGTCTGTGTGTAATGGGTTTGAGCGGCTGCAACCACGGTGCTGTTGTCACTCGCTGAGCTGTCGTCACTGGCTGCGCTGCCATCCCTGGCTGAGCTGTCGTCACTGGCTGAGCTGTCGTCACTGGCTGAGCTGTTGTCACTCGCTGAGCTGTCGTCACTGGCTGAGCTGTCGTCACCGCCTGAGCCGTGGATGGCAGTGTGAATGAGCAGCCCGGCCGAGTTCCAAGAGTCAAGGTTCGATGCTCCTTTGTCAGTGACCGCATGGCGCGGCTAAAGTCAGCCCTTCATTACGGTCACGAAGCGCTGTCCTGTGCGTTGGGGCTGCATGTTCCGGGCCACAGAACTGATGCTTGCGAGTACGAGGACTTGACGCGTGGGCTCAGGGGGAGATTGGCGATTTGCCATCATGATGAGTGAGGTGATCCATCAATACGTAGGACCGTGGCAGGACTGGCGGCTCCTCCTGGTACGGCGTTCGGCCGCCCTTCAATGGGGGTTATCGGGAGCAGTAAATATAATTTCATTTCGTTGCTAGCTATCTCGATGGCCGTCGTTATGTTGGCCCGACTGGAAGCCATCGGGAATCAAGACGTCAGTCGCGAAAGGAAGGTCGGTCGCAATGAGGAAGCTACTCGAACGAATCGGAATGGTCGCCGCGCTGGTAACTGTCGGCGGGGTCTGGGGACCGGGCTGCATGGTGTCTGCGGAGCCGGGGGAGGTGTCCGTCGGCACGTCGTATTACAGCCCGATGTACTACAACGGGTACATCGTGTACTACGACTCGGTGGGTTCGCCAATCTACTACGTCGGCGGCTCGGCGGTGCATGTGCCGTCCACCTACAGCCACTACGGCGCCTACAGGACCCACTACTCATCGCATCGCGGTAGCTACAACCGGTGGTATGGCTCGCGGGGACGCCAGTACAAGGCCACTGGCCGCGCGCCTGCAAAACGACGAGCGCAACCTGCGCGACGTGGGAAGCCCGCGCCGCGAGGAAAGGCCGTGCATCGGGGAGGCATGGACCACCGACGCTAGCATCCGCTCGACCTGTCTCCCCCCTCCCATCACACGAAGCGCCATCGTTCTGAATCATGGGCTGCATCATGTTGATGCACAACCGCCCACTGACCGCACCGTATTTGGGACAAGTCCTTGTAAACAGGTGAGTCCGCTCGTGGATCAGAAGTTGCAAGTTCGATTCGCACTTAGGGTGGTTGCCATGACGGCTGGCGACCTCGGGAGCTATCGCTGCGCAGAAGGAGAGCAGATGCCTGGACGGGTACAAAGGACGCCGAGTAACTGGCTACAGCTGGAAATCGAGCGCAGGATCGGCAGGGCTATGGTTGGAGGGGTAGAGGGGTTGATTGTTCGAAAAGGCTCCGGAGGGTCCCGGCCAGTGATACGGTCGGGGCAATTCGGGTGCGGTTGCTCGGCGTCCTTTGCGCCCGTCTAAGGGTTTCGTGCCCGTCTAAGGCTTTAGCGCCCGTCTAGGAATAGTGGTGGAACGAGAAGGTCGAGCCCTGACGGGACGTTCACGACGCGACCTTCATTGACGGATGGAAGATGCGTATCTGGCAGGAGCACAACGCAGGCTCAAAAGGGGACCAAAGCAGATGAAGGGGAAAATATCGGTCTTGGGAAATTGGTTGCCGCTCTCCCGCTCCTCCAGGCTGCGGGGGGTAGTGAATCAGCATGCACCGGAAGACAGACAGGGCCCAAGTCAGCTCCCGACGGCAGCGGGCACGGTCTGGATGACCATCGTCCGTGGCGTGTTGGGATGGGGCGCGGGACTGTTGATCGACCTCGCGGCCCGGACGCGGCCTGACGACGTGAGTGACATCCCTGGAAAGACGGAAGAGGGTGGGCCTGCCTCGATGCGTTCTGAAGAAGGAGCGCGGTTCGGCTACACAAGTCGTCGGTTGACCAGCACAACGTGCTCTATCCCTGAGCCCTTGGAAACGGCGCGCTCCCGCGCCTCGTCCGCCAGCTGCGCCACCTCGCCTGCTCCCAAGATCACGCTGTCAGCGAGGGAGTAGGTGACCCTCCCGGCGCCTTGCACCACGACGCCGCTCGCTTGGATGTCCGCCATGGCCCGCTGGATCCGCTGCTCGACCACATGGGCGTCTCCCGCTCCGCGAAGGACTGCCATGGCCCCCGCAGCCCAGGCCGCTACCGCGAAGCGCTCGTTGCCGAGGCTGCCATAGGCAGCCATTGCGCCCTTCCGCAGGAGATCGGGGGCATCCGCCGCCAGCTCGATCAGCACCAGGTCAACGGTGCCGCCGTGGCGGGTGGTCCGGCGCAGCTCTGCGCCCAGTAGGACGAGGAGCGCCTCCCTGGTGAACACGCCGGGCTCGTCGAAGGCGTAGGGCCCGACCATGCCGACCCCGGCCCTGGCCTCGATGCGGCGCGCAACTCCGCGTGCCACGTGCTCGAGGATCAGGAGGTCCTCTGCTTCGAACACGTGCGGCTGTGGATCCTGGATAGAGAGCGTCCCGATGGGGATGTGGTCATTGCCCGTCAGGGGTGCGGCAGCGAAGAAGCGGTGGTCGGGTTGGGCATCTGGGAGCGAGGCGAAACAGGCGTGGGCGGTCGTATCCCCGAGGACCAGCGATGAGCCGCCTTCCACGATGTCGGTGTGGAAGGATGCCTCGCGCTTGATGATTGTCCCAGCGGCGATGTCAGCGCTGGAGGACGCC
>JAVEWA010000502.1:0-5317 GCA_034004785.1 Polyangia bacterium | reverse complement strand
CTTCGTTGTTTCACAGAGGACCGCCTGAGCCTACCGCGGCGACGACGGCGATGCGATTACAGTCTGGAGTACCGCATGCGGGTCCTGGCGGCCGCGCTCGGATGATTTTCTTGCGACCACCCTGATGGTCGGGTGCCGTCGCCTTGACATACTTTCGGTGAGTATGTAGTTATTCATGAAATAGCGAGAACAGGGACCGGAGGTTTGACATGACGGCTCTACGACGGCTTGTTGTGGGTCTCGCCCTGGCAATTGTTGCCTCGTCCTGCGGAGACGACGGTGGGAGCTCAGCGGACGCTGGGAACCACGACACCGGACAAGCCCACTGTGGAAACGGGCGGGTCGATGTTTCCGAAGAGTGCGACAACGGTGAAAATAATTCGGACAGTTTGCCCAACGCCTGCCGCACAAACTGCGTGCTGCCCTTCTGCGGCGACGGCGTCCAGGACGATGGGGAAGCCTGCGATCAAGGCGCATCCAACAGTGACTATTTGCCCGATACCTGTCGAGCGGACTGTAGCGCGCCGCGCTGCGGAGACTCGGTGATCGACGTGGAGCACGGGGAGACCTGCGACCCTGGAGAGGAGCTCCCGACGGCCACCTGCAGCGCCAGCTGCCAGGCTATCTACTGCGGCAACGGCTTCGTGGATGCCGATGAGGCCTGCGACGACGGCAACAACGAGGGAGGCGATGGCTGCAGCCCCGACTGCCGCAGCGATGAGTCATGCGGAAACGGCATCGTGGATCTCGCCGCTGGTGAGAGCTGTGACGACGGCGAGAACAATGCCGATGTGCCGAACGCGCTCTGTCGGACTGATTGCCAGCGGACGATCTGCGGCGACGGCCTCATCGACGACCTCCTAGGCGAGGACTGTGACGGCACCCACATCGAGGGCGTCACATGCCAGGACTTCGGATATCATGACGCCCCTGGCCTCGCTTGCAGCAGTTACTGCAGGTTCGACACGAAGCTGTGCACAGGCTATTGCGGCGACGGTGTGCTCAACGGATCCGAGGACTGCGATGGGGCAGACCTGGGAGGCAGGACGTGTCAGGATTTTGGGTACTATGACGCCGCAGGCCTCGGCTGCAGCCCGCTCTGCACCTTCACCAAGGCCGCGTGTCAGGGCTTCTGTGGTGACGGAGAGGTGAACGGCGGGGAGGACTGCGACGGGGCGCCACCTCTCATCAAATGCGCCGACTACGGCTACGACGCCGGGCTCATCACCTGCTCTCGCTTCTGCACCCCCTCGTTCAAGCACTGCATCCGATTCGGGTGGAACATCGAGACCTCGGGTACGACCGAAGACTTCCAGGACTTCTGGGGCTCGGCGCCAAACAATGTCTGGTCAACGGGCTCCTCCATCCGGCACTTCGACGGGACAGCGTGGACTGAGAGTCTGCCGACGATAACAGGCAACTACCCCGCCATATGGGGCTACTCTGCTGACGCGGTCTTTGCTACCGCTGGATCGGGAAATGTGGTCGAGTGGAACGGCACGTCATGGACGACGATGAGCACCTCGACGACCTACGGTTGTCACGGCATCTGGGGCTCCAGTCCCACCAATGTGTACGCAGTCTGCGACAACGGCGCCACCACTCGATACAATGGTTCTTCGTGGAGCTCGGTCTCGACCGGCGCTGGCACTCACCAGCGCAACATATGGGGTTCCGGACCAAACGACATCTTCGTGACCGTGGACTTCGGACGGATCCGCCACTTCAACGGCACGAGCTGGAGCGGCTGGAATGTCGGCTCCAACCACTACTGGGGTATCTGGGGATCGGGCCCGAACGACGTTTTCGTTTCCTCAGGAGACCCATGGGCTGGCGGTGGGAGCGGCACCATCCAGCACTACAACGGCACGAGCTGGGCCCAAATGACCATCCCCACGACCCAGGCGCTCTGGAGCATGTGGGGTTCCGCCCCGAACGACGTCTACGCCGTGGGGGACTCGGGCACCATCCTCCACTACGACGGTGCCACATGGTCCTTGGATGAATCACCCTCTTCCATGCGGCTGTATCGCATCTGGGGCTTTGGTCCCGGAAATGCCTACATCGGTGGCGCAGGAGGGCTACTTCTGCACCACAGCGGAGTCGAGTTCAAGAGCGTCGGCTCGGGCACGACCGCTGCCATCTACGACGTGTGGGAGGGGGCGGCGAGCCACACCTTTGCCGTGGGTAACTCCGGGCTCATCCTGCGCTATGACGGAACGGGCTGGAGCACGATCACCCCAGCCCTCACCCCGCAGCCGCTCAACGCCGTCCACGGGGTGGGCACGGGGTTCGCCATTGCAGTGGGGAACGGGGGAGTCATCCTGCAATGGAACGGGACCTCGTGGGCGGCCATGACATCTGGCACGATCGTCGACCTCACCGATGTGCAGTGCTTCGCAGTGGGGGACTGCTTGGCGGTGGGCTATGGAGGTGTGGCCATCCGACTGCAGGGAGGCTCCTGGTCGGCCCCGCAGGCGACCGGCACGACCCAGAACATCATGCGGATGTGGGCCAGCGCGTCGAGCGACGTGCACGCCCTTGCTTACGGCGGGGTCGGTTTGCATTACAACGGCACGGCCTGGTCCACGTTACCAGTACCCACCGAGGTCAGGTTCATATTCGGGATGTGGGGCAGCGGCCCGGAGGACATCTACGCCTGCGGCGAAGCCTGGGGCTACGGTCCCTTTGCCATGCACTTCGACGGCACGGCCTGGACCCTGATCGAGGTGGGCACCAACGTCGTGCTTCGTGGAGCCGGAGGAACCGGCCCGAACGATGTATTCATGGTAAACGATACGGGAATCGTCTTCCACTTCGACGGCACCCGGTGGTCATCCTTGCGGTCACCCTTTGGTGCGCGATTGTGGGGGGTGTCTGCCACTCCCAAACGCGTATGGGCCGTGGGCATCCTCGGGACACTCCTCCGGCTCGATCGGAAAAGCGCGCCGCCCATTGCATGCGCCCCCTACGAGACCGACTGCCTGAACGGGGTGGACGACGACTGCGACATGCTGAGGGACTGGGTGGATCCAGACTGCACGAGCGACGGCCCCTGCGCTGGCTACGTGGAGGTCCATTGCGGCGAGACCGTGACCGGCTCCAACGTCCACGGTGGCAGCCTCATGAGCCAGTACACCTGCTCGCCGCGAATCGAGTCTGGACCTGAGCTGTTCTACCGGATCGTGCGGCCAACGAGCGGCACGGTGACCGCGCGCCTGGTGGGGCCGACAGCAGACCTGGATCTCGTGGCCGTTGGTTCGACCCCAGCCGGGGCATGCACGCCCTCCACGAGCTGCCTTGCGGCGAGCAGCCACTCCTCAGGCAACGAGGAGGTCAGCTTCCCAGCGTCGGCCCAGGTGCCCTACTACCTGATCGTCGATGGTTTCGACGATGCCACCGGAACCTTCGCCCTGGAGGTCACCTGCCCGTAGCAGCGGCCGGTCGTCGACGCACACGCACACCCCTACGCGCCCAACATGACGACTGAGCGCGGTACCTCTCGACCAGGCCTACTCGAATTCTGAGCTCGCGCACTCCGGGCACGTCCTCGCATAAGCAGAGCGTACGGCACTGCCACATTGAGGGGGGGAATGCCATTCTCCCACCCATTTTGGCAGTGGTGCTCGTCATTTCTCACTTTGCTTCTGTTGTTCAACCAGCAAAGAACCTTGCAAATGTACGATTGGCTACGCCTCACGCCCCGCTAACCTGCCAAAATGAGGGGGAGTATTTCGTTCCCCCCCGCCCGGTGGCAGTAGGGGCAGACACGTCGGGCTACAGGTACCGTCTTCCTGTTGCCACTGGGAGCACGCCCTTTTTGATGACGACAAGGCGGGGCTCGGCAAGGTGAAGAGAGCTCGATGCAAGTAAAGGGCTCCGTCGGCAACGAACCTCCGATGGGCCATGTAGCCGCTCTCTGCGGCCGCTCTCCGTGGCCGCTCGCCGCGAGCAGCTCGTACGACCGCTGTATTGCAGGGCGCCTATGAGCCCGAGGAGGCCCGCCCTTCGGCGAGGGCCAGGGCCGCTTCCCAGGCAGGGCTCCCCAGGCAGGAGGCGAAGTGCTCGCTCGATCGGATGGAGGCCGCTGCCCCTGGATCCTGCTCGAGCACCTTCACGAGCTCTGCGAGAGCCTCGTCCCAGCTTCCGATGATCGCCAGCGACTCGGCGCGCTTGTAGCGAAGGAGCGCTGCGTCGGGCACCCGCAGGAGCACCTGGGCGCTCGCCTCGATCCCGGCCTGGTGCCGCCCGAGCCCCCGCAGCAAGAGCAGCAGGTTGTAGCAGGCGTTGGCGTGCCCTGGATCGCAGGAGAGGGCCTCGGAGTAGGCCCTAAGGGCCTCTTCGGTGCGTCCAAGGGCCTCTAGCTCGGTCCCACGGTTGAAGTGGGCGTCGGGGAAGTCGGGAGACAGCGCCGCGCATGCCTCGGCGGCCCGAAGGGCCGCCTCGTGCTCCCCCATGGACCCGCGCGCCACCGAGAGCAGGTACAGGGCCGCGCTGTCGTCGGGCGCTCCGGCCAGGTGCTCCTCGATGATCGCGGCGGCCTCCGCGTAGTCCCCCTCGTGGAGGAGGTCTTTCGCGTCCACGAGCGGGGAGTCGGGGTGAAACACCTCGAGGAGGAAGGGGCTCGCGGAGAGCTCCTGCATCAGCGAGTCGCTCCTCAGGCTCCTCGATAGTGGACGAGGGTCTCCAGTGGCCCCCAGCGCTCTCGTTAGATCCCGCACTGCCGCGGGCCTGTCTCCGAGGAGGAGACGGGCGCGGGCCCTCAGAGCGAGCGCCTCGGCGTCGCCTGGCCCTAGCTCGATGGCCTTGTCGAGGGCCTCGATGGCTCGCTCTGGCCTCTGGAGCTTCAGGAAGCGCTGCGCAGTCGCCCGCAGCGCCTCGGGATCCGAGCCGAGTGACATGCACCGAGCATCCGGGATCCGGCCTTGTGGGTCAAGGAGCCCGAGGTCGGTCAGGAGCCCGAGGTCGGTTGAGGTCGGCATGATTAGGTCCACTGTTTGGGATCCGCCTTCAGGGGGCCGCCTGTTTTCGGGGCCTTGCCCCCAAAATACCCCCGTGGTGGGGTATTTTGGGGCAGCGGGGCGAATTATGGGGCAGTCCCGGAGGGCGGGTTTTGGCAGGATGTCAATACAACTGGTTGATTTGTTGGTGGTAAAAGCCTTTGTATGACATACCTACGCTGCCGCTGCTGTGGCCACGGCTCTCCTGAGATAGTAGACCCCTGCATCCGTGATCTGGTGGACTGCCTTAACCGCCACGGCGTCGTTACGATTTCGAGTTGCTGTGGCCACGGCGGTAAAGGCGACGTCGTGATCGC
>JAVEWA010000501.1:0-5328 GCA_034004785.1 Polyangia bacterium | reverse complement strand
CTCCTGCTGCGCCCCGTGCGCCCCTGGCGCCCGCTGCCGCGGCCACCCCCGCGCCCCGTGCGCCCATGGCGCCCGCTGCCGCGGCCACCCCCGCGCCCCGTGCGCCCATGGCGCCCGCTGCAGTCACCCCTGCGCCTCGTGCGCCCATGGCGCCCGCTGCAGTCACCCCTGCGCCTCGTGCGCCCATGGCGCCCGCTGCAGTCACCCCCGCGCCTCGTGCGCCCATGGCGCCCGCTGCAGTCACCCCCGCGCCTCGGCCGCCCATGGCGCCTCCTGCCGCGGCCGCCCCCGCGCCCCGGCCGCCCATGGCGCCAGCGGCTGCCGCCCCCGCGCCCCGGCCACCCATGGCGCCTGCCACAGCTCCCTTGGCTCCTCGAGCCCCTGCAGGACCGCCCATGGCGCCAGCGGCTGCTGCCTCTCGTCCAGCCCCTGTCGCTCCCGCGGCTCCGGCAGCGCCTGCGCCCCGCCCGCCGGTCGCTCCCATGGCGACCATTACGCCAGTGCCGGGCCCGGCACCGGCGCCCGCTGCCCCGGTGGCCGCGCCAGCGCCTCCAGCCGTCGCCGCGCCGCCCATGCCCCCAGAGCCCTCCGAGGCCTACGACGAGGACGATGGAGCGGACTACGAGATCACCATCGAGGCGGACCTGCCGCCCGAGCGCAGCCAAGGAGCCCCGGCGGGCGTCGAGCCTCCCCTCGAGGACTTCGGGATCCCCTCTGGGCTGGCGCCTGCAAGCGCCCAGCCGGCTTCGCCTGCAGCTCCCGCAGCTCCCGCATCACCATGGCCAGCTCATGGAACCCCCGTGCGTCCGGTCGCCCCCTGGGCGGCGAGCGCCCCTGTGTCGGGCGCACAGGCTCCGGCTCCCAGGGCTCTCCCGCGCGAGATGCCGGGAGCTCCCGCGGCGCCTGCCACGAGGCCCACGCCGAGCCAGCCGATGCCCCAAGTGGCAGTATCAGGTGCGGGCTCGGCGTCTCGCCCCGCCCCGGCCAGGACGACACCGGCCCCGATGGCGCCCACCCCGGCGGCCGGCGTTCGAGAAGCTGCCCTGAGCGCCGGGGCAGCGGCCAGCTTGCAGGAGGTCATGCGTCGCATGGCGGCGAAGGGCCCGGAGTACGAGGCGCTCGCCGAGCTTGCCCGGCCTCTCATCGAGCAGATAGTGTGGGAGGTGGTGCCCGAGCTCGTGGAGGCCATCCTTCAGGAGAACCTGGACAAGCTCTCCAAGTAAGAGCCTGCGTAGCTGCGGTGGGGCTCCGAAAAGAATCAACGATATTGGCGGTGGGGGCGCTGGCCGGCCAGGTGGGGCTCCGAGGATCGGGCGCGGGGTCTTTTCAGCGCAGGGCCAGCAGGGCGGCGATGCCACCCAGGGCCAGGAAGACGAGGGCGGCTATGGCGATCTTTCGCCAGCGGTCGCTGCCAGGCTCCCAGGAAGGGCCAGATGGCAGAGCAAGCTCTCTGGTGTCGTCGGGGTTGATGGCGGTCATGATGAGCGTGTTTTGGGTCTGTCCCGTGTCCGGTGAGATTGCGGGGCTCGCCTGCTGGCGAGCCTCGGCCTCTGCCAGGGCGCGCCCCTCGGGGGACTCGACTCTCACGACAAAGGAGAGAGAATCCTCGGGAAACGGATCAGCCTGCAAGACCAGCGCAGTGATGTTGTCGAAGCCTCCAGCGTCGTTTGCGTAGCGGATGAGGGCGTGAACCGCCTCCTCGAGGCCGGGGCTGGTGAGAACCCTGCCGATGTCGTCCTCGTACAGCATTCCAGAGAGGCCGTCCGAGCACAGGAGTAGGCGATCACCAGGCAGGAGCTCGTGAGGGCCGCTGATCTCGGCTTCCACCACGTCGAGCTGGCCGAGACATCTCACCAGGATCCCCGCGCTCGGATGGTTGGTCGCCTCGAGGGGAGTGACGCGCCCTTGCCTGACGAGCTGCTGCACTACGGTGTGATCCTCGGACAGCAGCGTGAACACACCGCTCCGGAAGTGGTAGGCTCTGCTGTCACCGACATGGGCCACGAAGTAGCGATCCTTGTCGGCGATGAGCGCAACGCAGGTCGTGCCCATCTCGCCCAGCTTCGAGTCTGACTTTGCCTTGGCCCGAACCGCATCGTTGGCGGCCGCGATGCCCTCTTTCAGGATGTCGGGGATCCTGTCGGCGTCGAAGCGCTCCTTGACGAAGGCGAGGAGCGTATCGACCGCTGTCTGGCTGGCGATCTTGCCCCCCGCATATCCACCCATGCCGTCGCAGACCGTGAGGAGCCAGCCGTCAGGCAGCTCGAGACTGCCGAAGGAGTCCTCGTTCTCCTCCCGCATGCTGCCGATGTCGGATGCTCCTTCGATCCTGAGGCTCAAGGGTGGATGCCCTCCAGAGAGGTCGCATTATGGTGCATCTGCCCGAATATTTCCACTGTTTGCCTCCCGCTCTCTCATGGGCGTCTCATGGGGAAACTTGGGCTGCGGGCTGCCGCGCGTGGAAGCCCAGGGGCCCCGCGATGTGCTAGACTGCCAGCCATGGCTGGATTCCAGCTCGTCATGTGGCTCCTTCCAGCGGCCATCATCGCGCTCGGCGCATGGGTCGCGCTTCGGGGCAGCCGCGGCCCTGGAGGTTGATGGGCACTTCGCGCCCGGGGGAGGTCCTGATGTTCACGCGCGGGCTCACGCTCTCAGCCAGCTCGCAAGATCCCTTCGCGATCTTGACCTTCTGCCTCTACCTGTCGCTCATCATCTCGGTGGGCTTGCTCGCTCGCACCTTCGCGTCGAGAGGCATCTCGGAGTTCTTCCTCGGCGGGAGGCGCCTTGGCGCCTTCGTGGTGGCGACGAGCGCGGTGGTCTCTGGGCGCAGCGCCTGGCTGCTCCTGGGCTTCACCGGGCTCGCCTACAGCATCGGAGCCGCCGCGGTGTGGGCCGTGGTGGGCTACATCCTCGTGGAGCTCTGGCTCTTCGCCTTCGTGGGCCGCCGGCTCAGGCGTCTCACCGGAGAGGCTGGCGATCTGACCATACCGGATTTCCTGTCCTCCCGCGCCGGGGGGAGCCGCGCCGTTCGAGCAACTGCCGCGGTCATCATCCTCTTCTTCATGGTCGTGTACGTGGCATCTCAGGTACGGGCTGGCGGCGAGGCGCTTGCGGCGAGCTTCTTGCCCGCTTCGGCAGGACCGGGCGGCCCAGCAAAGCTGCTCGGCATGGACGTGGTGGGGTTTGGGGCCGTGATCACCTCCATCATCATCCTCGGCTACACCATAACGGGTGGCTACGCGGCCGTCGTCATCAACGACGCGATACAGGCGGTGCTCATCCTCGGCTCCCTCGTCTTGCTACCAGTGGTTGCAGCGCTTCGCTTTCCTGGGAGCGTCACAGATACCCTCGCGCTGCTGAGCCCCAACATGGTGGATCCAGTTGCGCTCTCGGCGGGCGCGGCGATCGGCTTCGTGGGGATCGGGCTCGGGTCGCCTGGGAACCCCCACATCCTCGTGCGCTACATGTCCGCCAGGGACGAGCGCGTCCTCACCAGAGCGGCCTTTTACGGGACTTTCTGGAACGTTGTGATGGCCTGGGGCGCCCTGTGGATCGGGCTCCTCGGGCGCGCCTACTTCCCGGGGTCCCTGGACTTGCCCGGGGGGCGGGCCGAGGCGGTCTATCCGACCCTCGCGCAGGCCCAGCTCCCCGGTTGGCTCTTCGGGCTGGTCCTCGCCTCCATCTTCGCGGCGATCTTGTCCACGGCCGATTCCCAACTGCTCGTGGGGGCATCGACGGTAGTGCGTGACATCGGGCAGAGGCTCCTCGGTTCCAGCCGCGAGAGCGACGATGCGCGCCTGGTCCGTGCGAGCCGCTGGGTCGTCTTCGTGCTCCTGGCCCTCGCGACCATCCTGGGCCTCGTCTGGCGGGATCTGGTGTTCACTCTGGTGCTCTTCGCCTGGGGCGGCCTCGGGGCGAGCCTCGGCCCCCCCGTGCTCCTGGCGCTGTATTTTCGGCGCACCACCGGCAAAGGGATGCTCGCCGGGATGATCGGCGGCGCAATCGTCACGGTGGTCTGGCGCCTGGTACCAGCGTGCCAGTCGCTGATCATGGAGCTGGTGCCCGCCTTCGCGACTTCGACCCTTCTGACAGTGCTGGTGAGCCTCTGGTCTGACCGGAGCTCGAGTGACGCTCGGGAGTCCTGAGCCCAGTCATTCCCGGCGTGAGGTCGGCTGGGCTCAGGGCCCGGGGAGCAGGCGGTAGCGGATCGCAGAGCCGTCTTCATCGGGGGGCTGACCGCTCTGGTCTTCCCACATGGCGAAGAACCATGAGCCTACGGTGCAAAGGGCTGGCGCGATCTGCGATCCCCAGAAAGTGGTGTTCACCTGATAGTCGTCCCCGATGGGAGAGAGGGCCGTCGCAACTGGCGCGCCCGTGGCGGTGAAGAGCCTTGCGCGGATGCCTGCGCCAGAGCCGTCCAGGCCGCTCCAGTCTTGCCATGTCACATAGAAGCGGCCGTCGGTCATCACCGCCGGGGCGGGCAGCATCTGGCCCGCGGGGAAGGTTGTGTTCAGCTGGAAGTCGCCGTCGGTGAGGTCTTGCCCGTTCAGGCGGGCGACGCCGTTCATGTCCAGCAGCCTGGCCCGGATCCCATAGCTGTTCAGATCTCCCACCCTGGAGTCGTCCGTCCAGGTGACCAAGGCTCCGGCGCCGGGCTGAGGGCCCACCCTCGGCGAGGCCTGGACGCCGGCGGTGGTTGAGTTGACGAGGAAGTCGGTCCCGGGTCCCACGAACTGACCATCCCTGTCGAGGAGGGTCCCCACGATCCCGTAGGAGTCGGCGTCCAGGGCGCCCGAGCCATCCGCCCAGACCACCAGGAAGCGGGAGCCCACCAGGGCGGCATCGGGCTGGAACTGCGTACCAGAGGTCAACTGGTTCACCTGGAAGTCGCCGCTGTCGCCGGTCTGGGCGTTGGCTCGAGGCTGGCCCTGCCCGTCGAAGAGGCGCCCTCGGATGCCGTAGGAGGAGCCGTCCGGGGGTGTGGTGCGATCATCCGCCCACACGACGAAGAAGCCGTCCGATGCGTCGGCCGTCACCGCTGGGGTCCCCTGTTCTCCGGTCGGGTCCGAGGCGATCGTGAGCTCGTCGCTGACCGTCCCACCGTCGCCAGCGAACACCCGTCCCTTGATCTCGGGGCCGCCGGGGCTCGCACATCGCCAGACGACGACTATGGATCCGTCCGGCAGGAGGGCCGCGCGGGGCTGGTCCTGGTGGCCAGCCGTCCCGGTGTTCACCGTGAACTCTTCGGTGGTTCCGCCAGCGTGGGGAGTGGGGATGCCATCCGAGCCGAAAAAGCGCATGCGAATCGCGGCGCCGTCACCGTCCACG
>JAVEWA010000500.1:0-5335 GCA_034004785.1 Polyangia bacterium | reverse complement strand
GACAACGTGGGAGCACCGGACGTGCGGGTCATCGCCTCCTTCGTGTTCGAGCCCACCGTGGGAGACCGGGACGGCGACGGCATCCCCGACGACGTCGATAAGTGCCCCGACGAGCCGGAGGACTTCGACGACTTCGAGGACAAGGACGGCTGCCCAGATCCGGACAACGACGGCGACGGCATCCCCGACGTGGACGACAAGTGCCCGAACGATCCCGAGAACTTCAACGGGTTCGAGGACGAGGACGGCTGCCCCGACAAGAAGGACGAGGACCGGGACGGCGACGGCATCCCAGACAGCGTCGACAAGTGCCCCGACGAGCCGGAGGACAAGGACAACTTCGAGGATCAGGACGGTTGCCCCGACCCGGACAACGACGGCGACAGCGTCCCCGACAAGGACGACAAGTGCCCTGGCTTCGATGAGGACAAGAAGGACAACTTCACCAAGACGAAGGAAGACAAGGACGGCTTCGAGGACGAGGACGGCTGCCCGGATCCGGACAACGACAAGGACGGAATCCTCGACGTGGACGACAAGTGCCCGAACGAGCCCGAGACCTTCAACGGCTACAAGGACGAGGACGGCTGCCCGGACAAGAACCCGATCACCATCACCAAGGATCGGGTGCTGATCATGGAGAAGATCTACTTCGAGACCAACAAGGACATCATCAAGCCGATCTCCTACCCGATCCTGAACACGGTGGCGACCACCCTGAACGCCCACAAGGAGCTGAAGAAGATCGAGATCCAGGGACACACGGACGAGCGCGGCTCGAACTCCTACAACTTGGACCTCTCACAGCGCCGCGCCAACGCAGTACGAAACTACCTGATCAACCGCGGCGTGGACGCCGACCGGCTTACGGCTCGCGGCTACGGAGAGGACAGACCTCTGTGCCGTCAGTCCACCGTGGAGTGCTGGTCCAAGAACCGCCGTTCCGAGTTCATCATCGTCTCCCGCGAGTAACTCCGAAAGGTGATTTGGAGCGGGGTAGCCCGGCGCGCAGAGCTCCAAGGGGCGCGTCTCGATCACGCTCCTCCTGGCGGGCCCCGGCCTGAGCTCCCCGGCCCGAGCACCGGCCCGAGCACCCAGGCCCCAACGTCCCAGGCCCGCTCCCCGGCCCGAGCGCCCCGCGAAGCTCCCATGGCTTTATCCTGAAGTGAGACAGCACATGGACTCCAGGATCCTCGGCAACCGCTATCGCCTCGATGATGTCCTCGGTGAGGGCGCCGTGGCCACGGTGTATCGCGCCCTGGATCTCGAGACGGGCGAGGCGGTGGCGGTCAAGATCCCAAAGGACATGGACGACGCCGAGGACACCGCGCGGCTCTGGGTGGAGCTCAGGAGCCTTCAGCGTGTGCGCCATCCGAACACCCTGCGGATCCTCGAGATGGGAAGGAGCGGGGAGGGCCAGCACTACATCGCCATGGAGCTCCTAGAGGGGAGGACCCTGCGGGCGAGGCTCCTTTCGGAGGGGCGCCTCCCCGTGCCCGCGGCCCTTGGCATCCTCACCCAGATCTTCGGCGCCCTCGACGCCTGTCACGAGCACGGAGTCATTCACCGGGACGTGAAGCCCGAGAACGTCATCCTGACCGGGCAGCACGAAGACACGGTCAAGCTGATCGACTTCGGCATGGCCAAGCTCCTCCACGACAGATCCACCAGCCTCCTCACCCAGCCCCACCAGCTCTTCGGGACTCCCGAGTACATGGCCCCCGAGCGCATCACAGGCGACCCTCCGACCGTGGCATCGGACATATACGCGGCGGGCGTCCTGGGCTTCGAGATGCTCGTCGGGCGCCGCCCCTTTGGCGGACGGACCCCCGAGGAGATAATGCGCCACCAGCTCAGGCAGTCGATCCCGCGCTTCGCCGAGCTGGACCCGCCCGTCTCGGTGCCCAGGCCGCTGCGCGGGGTGATACGCCGCTGCCTCCGCAAGGTGCCCTCCCAGCGGCCAAGCGCCGCCTCGGTCCTGGCGATCCTGTTTCAGCTACAGGGGAATGTCACCGATCCGGCTCCAGAGGCTGCCCTGGAGGTCGCTCCGCAGGCATCTCCAGAGACAACGCAGGGCTCTGGAGATCCTACGCTGGAAGGATGACCAGCTCGAGGCCCTCGAAGGTCCCATCTGCCGCCTGGATTGCCCGCCAGATGGTGCGGCATGGCACAACGCCTTTATCCTTGCGCACCAGGGAATACTCCATCGTCTGCTCGGGGAGGGCGCCGGGCGCGAACTGCTGCCCAACGAGGCCGTTCCACATCTGGGAGAGCTGGGCCGAGAGGGCCGGCTCATGCATCCGCTCGAGCCAGGTCTCGGCGGTCCACTCCTTGACCTCGGCGGCCGAGTAGCCGAGCAGGGCCTCGATGCCGCCCTGCACCGTCATGACCCTGGAAGGCGATGCGCTGATCTGCACGAGCACCTCGCCCTGCGGTGAAGCAGCCTTCGCCTCGGACGAGGCGGGGGATGGAGTGGCAGCCGAAGGCGCAGCGGGCGCGGCAGGCGCGGCGGGCGCGGCAGGCGCGGCGGGCGCCACCGGCGCGGCGGGCGCAGCGGGCGCCACCGGCGCGGCGGGCGCGGCAGGCGCGGCGGGCGCCACCGGCGCGGCGGGCGCAGCGGGCGCCACCGGCGCGGCGGGCGCGGCAGGCGCGGCGGGCGCCACCGGCGCGGCCACTGGAGCCATGGGTGGCGATGGAGGCCGGCTCGCCGGTCCGGATGGTGCCTTGGACACCGATGGAACCGGAGGCGGCGCAGCCTGAGGCTGCAGGTCCTCCATGGTAAGCTCCAACGCGGGAGCCTCGTCATCGCCCAAAGAAAGCGTCGCGTCCTTCTCAGGAATCCCCAGTCCCTCGGGCGGCCCGGAGGGCTCGGTGAGCTCTGGCTGCGCCCTCTCCACTGGAGCGCCTGGCGATGGGGAAGCGTTGGCGAGCCGGGTGGGGGCGCCCAGGTGGGCCGATGACGACGGCGAGAGAGCCTCCGTCAACATGACCTTGCTCGCCGGGACCGGAGCGGCCGGGGAAGGCGGCGCTGGAGACGATGCCCCGCCCGGCCCCGAAGGGGCATCGAGCCTCCCGGCGCCAAAGCTGGAGGAAGGCGTTTGGGCGCGCCCCGGGCCTGGGTAGGGTCTGGTGACGCCTGCCTTGACTGGCTCGATGGGCCTGCCAGGAGCGGCCTGACTCTGGGGGACGCCCGGCTTGATCGGCGGCGCCGAACCCGGCGCGCCGAGCAACGTGGGCGTGCTCAGCTGGCCCGAGGATGGCGGCCGGCCAAAGCTCCCCGACTGCCGCACCGCCGCCAGACGGCCGCTCGTCACGCGGGGTGGAGGGAAGGCGCAGAGCCCCGCGGCGCGCGTGGAGGAACCGAGGAGCAAATTCACCTGGGCCCGCACCGGTAGCTTCTCGCCGCGCCCGGTGACGAGGACGCAGCGGATCCCGGCCCCCTGCCCCTGGGAGGCCTGTCCAAGGAGCTCTCCCGCCTCGTTAGCGTCCTTCACGATGCCGAGATCCACCAGAGAGAGCCTGCTGAGCGCCTCGGCGGAGTAGCCCGTGGCCTCGTGGGCCAGCCCGTTCGACAGGACGCAGCGAAGCTCAGAGTCGAAGAGCAGGATCGCGTCGGAGCAAGCGTCTATGACCGCCTGCATCGCGTCCTCGCGGAGCTGCTGCGCCCCCCGGGAGGGGCCGGCCAGATCGCCTCCCTGGTGCAGCGTCGCCACCAGGAAGCGGCCCTCCCCAGGGACCTCGAGGGCGCACACGCTCATGCGAAAGGTCTGAAACCCGATCCGGTCCTGGCAGAGGGTCTCCACCGCTCCGGAGGCGAAGGCGTCCAGGTCGAGGGCCGCCTCCAGCCCCTTTGGCGCCTCCCCAAGGCCCAGCAGATCTTGCATGCGCCTGGGCGGGCCCCCGGCGCCATCCGGGGCCATGCGGGCAGCAGCCGAGTTGAGGTGCCGCACCTCCCCTTTCCCGTCCAGGATCACCGTCGGGAGGGGAGAGGCCTCGAGGGCCTGAGCCACCAGCTCGAGCGCGGTGGGAAGGCCTCGGGAAAAAGTCTGAGCCATGGCGGCGCTCCCTCTGCCCGGCGCCCGGCCTGTGCTCCAGGGCCGACGCGACAAGCAGCGCTTGTTTCCCCGGAGGCTAGGGACTTAGGCCTATCCTGTCAACAAGGTCGCTTTGGGGAGACAACGTCGCTTGGGGCCCCAGGTCTCGTCATCGCGCCTTGCAGCAGCGGAACCCGGCCCAGAGGTCTGCCCAGGTGGCGTTGTAGGTGCACTTGAGCCGCTCCTCGGCGCCCGCGCAGTTGAAAGCCCCGCCTCGCACCTGGTAGCCGAGGGCGTTATCCGCACTGACCACCTCCCAGGCGTTGCCGCAGACGTCCATGGCTCCGTGGGCGCTCACACAGTCCGGAAACTGGCCCGTTGGCTGGAGCTGGAAGGAGTAGGTTGCGTAGCCGCAGCCCGAGCCCGTCGGGCAGCCCGTGATCTCGGGGTGAGCCTCGCAGAAGTCCTCGCAGAAGGTGTCCACACAGTTGCAGGTCTGGGCGTCGAAGACGTCGCCGAAGGCATAGATCCTGACCTCGGGCCCCTGACACACTAGCTGCCACTCGCTGGCGGTGCAGAGCCGCTTGCCCGCGGCGGCGCAGGCCGCCTGGTAAGTGGCCAGCACCCCCGGCCCCATGGGGTTCGTGACCCAGGGCATTACTCCAGCCCGGGAGGGACCCAGCTCCAGAGCGCTGCCGCCCTGGGTCTCGGTGGCGTCCATGCGGGAGGCCTCGAAGCGATCCACGCAGAAGGACTCCGCAACGCCAGATGATGGATTGGCGGGGATGGGGATCATGTCCTCGGGGCAGCCAGCCAGCTCGAGCAGACAGGCAGCGGAGCAACCGTCCCCGTTCGCGCCGTTGCCGTCGTCGCACTCCTCGCCCTGGTCTTGGACTCCATCACCGCAAACGGGGTCCGGGGCCGGCTTGGGCTTCGGATCCCCGCAGCCCAAGAGCAGCGAGACGAGCGCCAGGCAAGAGAAGCATCGAATCGTCATGTAACACCTCCAGGACCAGCTAGCTACGCTTCGAGCGTCCCGAGCTCTCACCCTCCCCCGCCCCTACGCGCACCCGCCCTGAGCGCCTGCTCCGAGGCCTGCCCGTTCCGCTCCAGCCGCACAGCCCTCCCCACCCGCCTGGCCTTCTCGACCTTCTCTTCGCTCTCCCAGCCCCGCCAGGTGACTGGGTCCACCGCTCCCAGGAACTCTAACCAGTACGCCAGAGCCCGGAGGGCGCCACAGGGTTCGAAGTGGGCCTGGACCTCGGCCTCGCTCGGTTTTCGGCCACCGGGACGGGTGTCGG
>JAVEWA010000499.1:0-5335 GCA_034004785.1 Polyangia bacterium | reverse complement strand
TCGCGGCACCCATCGCTAACCTCATGGATTCTGCGCCGAATATCTCGGACCAAGCGCTCGGCACTCCGCCCCGAGACGTCCCTGGAAGCTGCGCGCAGGCCCAGGACGGGCCCCGACCCGGGGTGAGCGCACGGCGCTGGCTAGGGCGGCTTGGCGTGGTGGTCCTTTTGAGCGTCGGCCTCGGCACGTTGCCGATTCAGATATTTGGGGAGCGGGGGCTCCCCCATCTTCGTCGGCTTCAGAGGGAGCAGCGGGAGCTGGTGGCGCGAAACATGATGCTGGCCAGAGAGATCCGTCAGATGGAGCTGGAGGTCCGCCGCCTCCGTGACGATGACGTGACCCTGGAGAGGGCCGCGAGAGACGATCTCGGAATGGTGCGGCCGGGCGAGCTGATCTTCGTGGTGGACGAATGAGACCGGCGCAACAAAGGAGAAGAGGCGAATGAGGAGCGTCAGGCGGAGCCTGAGCCGCGTGGCGCTGGCAACGCGTCAGACTTTGAGCCTGTGGTGGGGAGTCGCTGCGGCGGTGGCCTTCGGCGCCCTCGTCAGCCGCGGCTTCTTCCAGGACCTCCGCGTAGGCGGAGCCGACGCGGTGCGGGTTACCGCAGCCGCTGCCCTGGGGGCGCTCCTGCTGGCCCGTGTGGTGGATAGGCTCAGGAGTGGGGCGGGAGAGGACGCCGAGCCGCGGACTCCTGTGATGGAGGCGCTCCGGGACCTGGAGCTCGGCCTCCTTGTGGTCGTATCCACTCATGTGCTCTTGCAGCTTGCAGGGGGGCTGAGATCTCCTGCCTATCCCGTGATCTTCGCGATGGTGACCTTCCTGGTGGCCTATAACAGGCTCGTTGTCGGCATAGGCCTGGTGGCCGTATCGCTCGGGATGGAGGTGGCGGTGCTTCACCAGGCAGGGGAGCTCACCGAGGGGCTGGGGCTCCTCGGCACCCACGCCGGATTCGCCGTGTTCTTCGGGACCGTGAGCCTCCTGCTCCTGCGAGTCGAGGTGTCCAAGCTGCGACGGGAGCACGCCAGCCGGTTGCACGAGGAGATCCATGGAATGAGGCAGGAGGCAAAGGACTTCCGCCTCATCTCGGCAACGCTCTCCTCCTCGGGGGGCCGGAGCCGGGAGGAGCAAGAGCAGCATCTCTATCACGGCTCGGTCGAGTCCATCCATCAGGCCATCTTCTTCACGCTGGAGCTGCTCAAGGACACCATGGGCACACAGTCGGCCGTTCTCCTGTGGCTGGACGACAAGGGGGAGCAGCTCTCCATCAAGGAGATGGTCACGGACTGCGAGCTGGTGGAGAGTGAGCCCTTCCCGGCCCTCGCGGGGGTCCTCGGAGGCGTGGTGAAGAACCGCGCGGCCCTGCACCTCGTGAGCCCTGGTCCGAAGGCAGTGCCTTACTACAGTGGAGGGGTGGCGGTGGGCGCGTTCCTGGGCGTTCCAGTGCTGGAGGCTGGGCACCTGCGGGGCGTGCTGTGTCTCGACAGGGCCGAAGCTCGCGTCTTCGGGCAGACGGAGCGGGAGCTGCTCGAGGAGGCGGCTCGGCAGATCATGCACAACGTGCAGGCCGAGCGCATGTTCGTGGCTGTGGAGCGGTCCAAGTACGAGCAGGAGCGGTTCTTCAAGGCCTCGGAGATGCTGAACTCGGCCTTGGGCCTGGAGGCGGTGTACGCCACGGCCTTTGGCGCGGTGCGCGAGATCGTGGAGTTCGACGTCGGGGCCATCACGCTCTACGACGAGGGGCAGAAGCGTCACATCCTGGCGGCGGTGGCCGGCGACGCCCTGGCGGAGTTCCGGGGGAGATCCTACCCGGACAACGCGGGCCTGGTCGCCATGGCCATCAAGAACCGCCACTACCTGCCGGCTGGGGGCGAGCTCAGGGATCGAAGCCAGATGATCTTCGCCAAGCAAGTGCCGCTCCCCGGGGTGGAGTCCCTGCTCGTGTATCCGCTCATCTCTGGCGACCGGGCCCTCGGGACCTTCGTGCTCGCCGCCAGGCGCCGAGGAGCCTTCACCGCGCAGCGGCGGGAGATGCTGGGCGTCATCGCCAATCAGGTTGCGGTCTCGGTGCAGAACGGCCTCATGTACCAGAAGATGGAGAGCATGGCCACGACCGACGGCTTGACCGGGCTGTCGAACCACCGCACCTTCCAGGGGCGTTTCAGCGAGATGCTCGCCAGGGCCGAGCGGAGCAAGAAGCCCGTGTCGCTCATCCTCACCGACATAGACCACTTCAAGAACGTCAACGACACCCATGGGCACCCCATCGGAGACGCGGTGCTCAAGGCGGTCGCGGCGGTGCTCAAGGAGCAGGCTCGTGTGGTGGACGTGGTGGCGCGCTACGGCGGAGAGGAGTTCGCCCTGGTGCTGGAGGACACCGACATGACCGGCGCCTTCATCCTGGCGGAGCGGATCAGGGAGCAGGTGGGCGCTCTGGTGCACGCCTCCGCGCAGGGGTCCTTCTCGTGCACACTCTCCCTAGGGATTGCCGCCTATCCCGTGGACGGCAAGGACAAGAAGCTTCTGATTGAGCGGGCCGATCAGTGCCTGTACCATGCAAAGGAGCACGGGCGGAACCAGTCCGTGCGATACGCCGACCTCGGCTGAGGGAGGAACTGTGAAAAAGAACTACGTCCTAGACACAAACGTGCTCCTCCACGATCCCAGGGCCATCTTCAGGTTCGACGACAACCACGTCATCGTCCCGATCCACGTCCTGGAGGAGATCGATCAGTTCAAGAAAGAGCTGTCGGAGCGCGGGCGGAACGCACGCCTCGTTACGCGCTACATGGACCAGCTCAGGCTGCAGGGGCGCCTCGCCGATGGGTGCGACGTGGAAGGGGGTGGTTCAGTACGCGTGGCAATGGCCACGAGTCCCGCCGAGGAGCTGAAGCGCACCTCGAGCACCATGGACAGCAAGATCCTGGAGGTTGCCCTGGAGGTCGCCAAGACATCCGAGCAGCCCACGGTGTTCGTTACCCAGGACGTGAACCTGCGCGTGCGCGCCGACGTGCTCGGGCTGACGAGCGAGGACTTCCAGTCCGACAAGATCTCCATTGAGGAGCTCTACACGGGCTGGGCCGATCTGGATGTCCCCGGCGCGGTGGTCGATGCCCTGTTCGATGGAGGAGAGGTGGACCTGCCCCAGCTCGAGCAGCCGCCCTATCCGAACCAGTACGTGATGCTCAAGGACGCCGAGAACGCGGCTCACACCGCCCTTGCGAGGTTCGACCATGCCTCTTCGAAGCTGAAGGCGATCTCGCGGGTCAAGAAGGGCGTCTGGGGCATCAGGCCCCGCAACCGGGAGCAGCAGTTCGCGCTGGACCTCCTCCTGAACGACGACATCAAGCTCGTGACTCTGGTTGGCAAGGCCGGCACCGGCAAGACCTTGCTCGCCATCGCCGCCGGCCTGCAGCGCACCATGGAGGACAAGACCTACCAGAAGCTCCTCGTCTCCCGTCCGGTGTTCCCCCTCGGCCGCGACATCGGCTTCCTCCCGGGGGACCTCGAGAGCAAGCTGAACCCATGGATGCAGCCAATCTACGACAACATCGAGCTCCTGATGGGCATCACCAGGGAGGACAAGCACAAGGGCCGCGGCTACGAGGAGCTCCTCGACATGGGCTACGTGGAGATCGAGCCCTTGACGTACATCCGCGGCAGGTCCATCCCCAACCAGTTCATCCTGGTGGACGAGGCGCAGAACCTCACGCCCCACGAGGTGAAGACCATCCTCACGCGCTGCGGCGAGGCCACAAAGATCGTGCTCACGGGGGACGCCTACCAGATCGACAACCCCTACGTGGACAGCTCCAACAACGGCCTGACCTATGTGGTGGAGCGCTTCAAGAACCAGCCCATGGCTGGTCACCTGACCCTGCACAAGGGCGAGCGGAGCGCCCTCGCAGAGCTGGCAGCGGAGCTGCTCTAGCTGCCTCGGGGCCGATGCTCTCCCCCAGGTCCTCCGTCCTCCCGTCGCTGCCTTCTTTTCTCCGTCTTTCCCCGGCTGCTCCCCCAAAGGGCCTCAGTCCATCCTCACTGCCTACTCCACCGTCACGCTCTTGGCCAGATTCCGGGGCTGATCCACGTCGGTGCCCTTGAAGTCGGCGACATGGTAGGCGAGGAGCTGCATGGGGAGCACTGTCAGGAGCGGCTGCAGGGGCCAAGGGGCGTCCGGGATTAGGAAGAGATCGTCGGCGATGTCGCCTATGGCCGAGTCGCCCCTCGTGCCCACGGCGATGATCCTGCCCTGGCGTGCTCTCACCTCCGCCACGTTCGACATGACCTTCTCGTAGTTGGGGCCCCTCGGAGCGATGACCACCACGGGGAGCGCCTCGTCGATGAGGGCGATGGGGCCGTGCTTCATCTCACCGGCGGGGTAGCCCTCGGCGTGAATGTAGGAGATCTCCTTGAGCTTGAGGGCGCCCTCCAAGGCGATGGGGTAGTTGATGCCGCGGCCGAGGTACAAGAAGCTCTGGGCTCCTGCGTAGCGCCGGGCGATTACCTTGAGGTGGGCGGCCTCCTCCACCACATCCGCCATCTTCAGGGGGATCTGGAGGAGCTCTTCCACGAGCTTTCGGGCCGAGTCCTGGGACAGGGAGCCCTTTCGGCGGCCCAGGTAGATGGCCACGAGGAGCAGCGCGGTGAGCTGCGTAGTGAAGGCCTTGGTGGAGGCCACGCCGATCTCGGGGCCGGCGTGGGTGTAGAGCGCCGCGCTCGAGGCCCTGGGGATCTGCGACTCCACCACGTTGGAGATGGCCAGCACCTGGGCGCCCTTCTCCCGGGCGCTCTTCACCGCTGCGAGGGTGTCGGCGGTCTCTCCGGACTGCGACACGGCCACGAGGAGATCCCCCTTGCCTATGATGGGGTCTCGGTAGCGGAACTCGGAGCCGAGGTCCACCTCTACGGGGATCCGGGCCAGGCCCTCTATCAGGAACTTGCCCACGAGGCAGGCGTGGTAGGACGTGCCGCACCCGAGGAGGAAGACGCGCCCCAGGGCGGCCGGATCCGGGGAGAAGCCGTCCAGGAAGGCCTCTCCCTCGGCAGGGGAGATCCGGCCCCGCAGGGTGTCTGTCACGGCGCGGGCCTGCTCGTGGATCTCCTTCTGCATGAAGTGCTTGTAGCCCTCTTTCTCGGCGGCCACCGCGCTCCAGGTGATGTGGCGCGGCTCTGGAGGGACGGGCTGCCCCTCCCGGTCGAACTGGGAGACCCCGTCCGGTCGAAGCTCTCCGTGCTGGCCGTCCTCGAGGAAGATCATGTCACGGGTGTGCCCGAGGATGGCCGGGATGTCGGAGGCCAGGAAGCTCTCGCCCTGTCCGAGGCCCACTATCAGAGGCGA
>JAVEWA010000498.1:0-5337 GCA_034004785.1 Polyangia bacterium | reverse complement strand
CAGTGCCGCTGCCGGTGGCGGTTTCGATGCCGATATCAGGGCCGGTGAGGGTGGCGACGCATGGGGGGTTGCCGGTTGACCCCTGTGGCGCTTCACAGGCTCTTTCGGGCGGCCAGGTGCGCCAAGGAAGGCCACTAGATCTTACCCCCCCCCCCCCCATGGAATCCGTTGTTATTACACATCGTTATACCGCGTCCGCCTGTCACATTCATCTCGTCCATCTCGTCCTCCCGCTGGCTCTGCTGCCGGTGTGGATGCACCTTGCTGCCATGGTCCAAGCCCCCTCCGCCCCCATGGAGATGCGGGCTCATCAGATCCTGACCGGGTTTCCCGAAGTAAGACGCGCCACCAAGAAGCGGCCCCGACTCCACCTCGCACAACCAATGCCCACTGCGATGCTCACTCGCCACGGTCCCCTCGCTGCTCCCTGGCCTCTCGCCAGTCGAGCCTCCTGTGACCAAATGAGGATATCACGGCCAGAAAGGGCCTTTCAAGCACGAAGCCGACGCTGGCGCGAAGTGACCTTGCGCAAAGCCGATTCAAGCGCGAAGCAGGGGCAGCCACACTCTGCTCTGTTTCTTGTGACCGCCCTGATCCTTCACTCCTGCGCTGCGTTCCCCTTCACTCCGTTGACACTTCACTCCGTTCCCCTTGACCGGGCCCCGCATGCGGCCATAAAGTGAGGGGCAATGCACACTTGTCGTGGAATACTACCGTTTCTCGTCCTCGTGTCCCTCTCGGCCTGCGAGGTGTCCGACTCGGGCTTCCTCGCCGTGACCTGGCGGTTCAATGGACACGCCGCCGAGGGGGGAGCCAACCCCTGCGGCGCCGTAGGCGCCAACAGGGTGGTGATCGAGCTGGACGGCCCGGAGCAGTTCTCGGACGTGGTGTCGTGCGACAACGTGGACCCGGACTACCCGCTCCTGTGGCTCGGCTTCGTGGCGGATCTCCCGGTGAAGGCCTATGGCCGCCTCCTGCGAAGCGTGCCCGCGGGAAAGTACGACGTGAGGATCTTCTTCATCGACGCCGCGGGCAACCGCACCCTGGACCCGCCCGAGCTGGCGCGGAGGGTCACCATCGAGAGGGAGGAGATCTCGAGGATCGACCTGGACTTCTCCGTCACGACCGGCGCCATCAACACCCGCTGGCGAATTGCAGGGAGGAGCCCGAGCGCCTCGGTCTGCGAGACCATCGGGGCCTCCCACATCCTGCTTCAGGCCCACGAAGCGGGGGGCGGCGCCCTGGCGGGTGAGACCCTCTCCCCATGCGCCGTGACCGCCGGAGCCGGCATCGCCGGCCTCGAGCCCGGGACCTACGACATCTCCGGGCAACTCCTTGACAGCGGCGGCGATCCAATCACCGAGATCCAGGAGATCTCCGGTCTGACCGTGGACGTGCTGGGAGTCACCGCGGCGAGCCTGGGCTTCCCCTGGGCGAGCTTCGACCCTCCCCTCTACGGCAACCTGGGCTTCTTCCTGGCCTATGACGAGGAGGACACCCTCTGCTCCGAGGTGACCGGCCTTGCCCACGCTCCCATCCGAACCCGCATGGGCCTCGCGGACAGCCTTGGCCAGGCCGTCACCGGGCTCGTGGCCTATTCGAATCCTGGCGGAGAGCTGGCCTGCGCCGGGCTCACGGCGGCCCAGGCGGTGGACGGAGTCACCCTGGCGCCATGCCTGGACGACGCGCTCCTCCTTTGCGACCTCGAGGCCGGAGACTACGAGCTCACGGTGGAGGCCGCGGACGCCTCCGACATGGTCTGCTTCGGCGCCGCGGTGGAGGTGGAGGTCACCCCCCTGCCTCCAGAGGAGCCCTTCGCCGTGGTGCTCACCTCCTACGACGCCAGCGCCTGCTGGGAGTGATCCAAGGAACACCCGCATGATCCGACAACCCGCACACGCTCACGCGGCGCTCCTTGTCTGCGCTGGGCTCGCCCTCGCAGCCTGCGAGGGCCACGGCGAGGCCCGCATCTCCTGGTCCTTCACCGATGGTCCCGTCTCGGGAGCGGCGGACTGCTCCCGCCGCGGCGTGGGCAAGATCGTGATCACCTTCCAGGACGACCTCGGGGCGGCGGTGAGGACCTTCGAGCGTCCCTGCGGCAGCGGAAGCTCTGGGAGCCTCACCGTGCCCGAGGGGACCTATCAAGTACACGTGCAGGCCTTTGGCCCAAGCGGGCTGCCCTTTCGGGATCCCTTCACCGACGAGCTCACCATGGTGGAGCTCCTCACGGACTTCCAGGTGAAGGACAAGAAGACCGCGAGCGAGGGCGCCGTGGTCTTCACCCCGAACCCCCAGTGCGCCGACGGCGTGGACAACGACCACGACGGCCTGGTGGACGCCGATGATCCCGGGTGCCTGGACAAAAACGGCGAATGGGATCCCATCCCGAGCCGCACCGAGGAGGACCCGACCAACCCCGGGACGCTCGATGTGACGTGGCTCCTGAACGGCGGCCGCGACCTCTGCTCCGAGGTGCAGCCCACCGGCGCGGCCACGGCCATCGTTCTCCTCGGCGGCGTGGAGGCTGGGGCCTTCCCCTGCGACCTTGGCCAGGGAAGCCTGACCTTCACGCCAGGGACCTACGCCGCGAGCCTGCGGCTCACGGACGCAGATGGACAGCCCCTCGCCCTGGCGGAGAGTCAGGACGCCACCCTGGTTCAGGACCAGAGCAGCTCCCTTTCCTTCGACTTCGGGCTCGAGGACTTCGATCCTCCCCAGACCGGGCAGCTCCAGCTCAGGATCCACTGGGTGGACGTCGGCCTTGGCTGCGGCGACGCGAGCCCCATGGTGGAGAGCCAGGCCCTGGTCCTTCGCGACCAGAGCGACCAGGTCGTCTCCGTCGCCACCCTCTCGGGGGTTCCCTGGGACGGCACCTCCGGCCTCTGCCTGGATGAGACGGTGCTTCAAGGCCCGGCCGCCTTCCTGCCCGCGGGCCTCTACACCCTCTCGGTGACGGGCGTCGCCACGACCGGAGGCCAGTGCTGGTCCCTCGCCGACGAGCCCCTGTGGGTCGATCTGGGCCCGAACCCGCTCCATGAGCTGGTGGTGCCCCAGACCGACGCGACCGGCCTCTGCGCCCCCTGAGATCAGCTCTCGGGCAGCCCGGCTGGCCCAGTCCGCGGGAGGCGCTCGACCACCCGGCCATTCCGCCCTGCAGGTGTCATGTCGCCCTATTCCATCGAATCCGTAATATGGGGTATCCTAGCTCCGTGGAACCCTCGAGAACCGCCCACGATAAGCTCTCCTTGCCCGCCAAGGCATGGCGCCTCGATCGCGCTTCCACCCTCTTCTTCTTGCTCTGTCCGATCGCTTCTTTGACGCTCCTTGCGGACTGCACCGTGAGCTTCGGCGCCAGGGATCCTGCCCGCTGCGGCAACGGGCTCGCAGAGGGAGAGGAGGTCTGCGACGGCACCGACCTCCGGGGGGCGGCCTGCGAGGACTTCGGAGAGGTAGGAACCCTCGGCTGCACCGAGGACTGCTCCCTCGACCGCTCGGGCTGCTCGTCCCTTTGCGGGAACGGCGTCATTGACGGGGCAGAGCCATGCGACGGCACGGACCTCGGCGCCGCCTCTTGCGAGAGCCTGGGGTACTACGCCGGCGTCCTCGCTTGCGGGGCCGCCTGCGAGCTGGACACCTCGAGCTGCGAGGGCCGCTGCGGCGACCTCCTCCTGAACGGCGACGAGGTCTGCGACGGGACCGAGCTCGCGGGCGCCAGCTGTGAGAGCCTCGGCTTTTACGCCGGGACCCTGGGCTGCACCTCAGACTGCATCTATGAGACTGGCGCCTGCCTGGGCAGGTGCGGCGACAACGTCATCAACGGGCCCGAGGTCTGCGACGGCATGGCCCTCGGAGGGCGGCTCTGCTCGGACTCGGGCTACGCCGGCGGACCCCTCGCATGCCTCTCGGACTGCTCGGGGCTCGACTTCTCTGGCTGCTGGACCGAGCCCAAGGTGGTGATCACCGAGGTCTTCCCGGGCGTGCCCGACTGGATCGAGATCCGAAACATCTCCGAGGTGGTGGTGCCCCTCGAAAATTGGAGGGTGACCTGGTGGGGTGTCGCGGAGTCGGGCAGCCCGTCGACCGGCTCCTTCACCCTCCCCATATACCCACTCGCGGCCGGCATGCGCGTGGTCCTCGAGGAGACCGGCGCGGCCTCGACGGACCCTCCGATCGTGTCCTCAGGGCGGATCCTCTTCGCCGTGAACATCTTATGGGGCTCCATGGGAGGCGCGGTGGAACTCTACAACGCCGCGAGCGAGCCTCATGACTATGTTCGCTTCTGCAACTCCAGCCACGCCCCTGCCCTGCCGGCGGGCTTTTACTGGCAGGACAGCCCCGGCCCCCTCCCGAGCCCGGGCATCACCGAGACAGTCCTCGGCCTGTCCAGGATCCCCGAGGAGAACGACACCGACTCGGCCGGTGACTTCTGCGTGGCGGAGGCCACCTACGGAGAGGCCAACTCGGCCCCGTGCCACACCCCCTTGCCGGCCGGTACCTTGATCATCACCGAGGTGAACCCGGAGGCACCGGACAGGGTCGAGCTCTACAACCCGGGCTCTTTGGCGGTGGACCTCTATGGCTGGCGAGTGAAGTACGGGGGCACCGCGACGCGCCTGTTGCCTACTTTCTCGCTGGGCGCGGGCCAGTACGCCGCGGTGATCAGCGACGCCCCCGATCCAGAGGCGCCCTTCGTGGACGGCGCCGGGGGCCACGTGGGCTCCATGTCCATCCAGGCACAGAGCGGAGCCATCTCGCTCCTCGAGCCCCAGGCCCACTCCGCGGTGGACTTCCTGCGCTGGGGGCTTCTCAACAGCACCAGGCCCCCGCCCCTCACCTCCTGGGCGGACAACCCCGCCGACCTCCCATCCATAGTCCTCGGCCAAGTCCTCGGCCGCATCACCCTGACGGACACCGACACCGCCGCGGACTTCTGCATCCAGCTCCCGTCCCTCGGGCTGCCGAACACCGGCTGCTTGTAGGGCTGCCGACCACGCGCTGCACGAAGACAGCCAAAGAGCTCTCCACGCTCAGTGAGCCCCCCTCGTCAAGCCTGCTCGCTGCGTCTTGATACGGAATCCGGCCTCAAGCCTGCTCGTTGCGTCTTGATACGGAATCCGGCCTCAAGCCCGCTCGTTGCGTCTTGATACGGAATCCGGCCTCAAGCCTGCTCGCTGCGTCTTGATACGGAATCCGGCCTCAAGCCCGCTCGCTGCGTCTTGATACGGAATCCGGCCTCAAGCCTGCTCGCTGCGTCTTGATACGGAATCCGGCCTCAAGCCCGCTCGCTGCGTCTTGATACGGAATCCGGCCTCAAGCCTGCTCGCTGCGTCTTGATAC
>JAVEWA010000497.1:0-5367 GCA_034004785.1 Polyangia bacterium | reverse complement strand
CATCGCCATCGCCACGTCCATGGAGGATGTATGGGAGTGGGACGGGTTGGGCTGGACCGAGGCGACCCCTCCCGGCACCCCGGCCCGGCAGCAGCACGCCGCCATCTACGACGAAGGGCAGCGGGCCTTGGTCGTCCACGGCGGGTTTCCGCCGGGCGCTCACTTCCCGGAGAGCTCGCGCCAGATGGCGCGCTCCAGGGCGTTCGCCAGCTTTTCCGCGCGGAAGCGCAGGTCCACCACGGCCTCCAGGATCTCCCGCACTGGCTCCAGGCGCGTGGACGACTCGGCCCCGAGGCTCATCCGCTTCATGGACCAGTCGGGGAAGATGCGGTGCGCAACATCGTCCTCGAGGCTCAGCAGAAGCACATCGGTGTGTCTGGGGTCAGCCCGGATCGCCCGGAAGACCTCGTCCACCTGCTCTGCCGGGCCTTCGAGCACCTGGAAGAACATCTCCCCGGTGGTCATGAGGATGCCGGTGAGGTCCAGCTCGGCGTTCCTGGCGGCCGCCTTCTCGACGAGCTCTCGGATCTCCGGCTCGGTGATGGGATGGGCGAATCGGCTCACGTACTTCAGGCGCTTCATGACCTGGATTCTAGTTTGGATGGCATGGGCCGGGTCAAGCCTGTTCTTCTTGGCCTGTTCTTCTTGGCCTGTTCTTCTTGGCCTGTTCCCAGGGCCTTTTCCTCACGTGCAGGCCTTGATTCGGTCACTCCACCCACGTATCGTGGCTGGGTTCTGGTCAATTGGTCGAGGTGTTTCGCGATGATCCCCGGACCAGTCACCGGCGTCTGCCCTCACTGTGAAGCAGTCGGCCCCGTGGGCGAGCTCTGCGGCCAGGCGGTCTGCCAGAAGCGGGGGTATCGCCACGTCCCCGGGGAGTATGCGGTAGAGACGGATCGCGATCCTCCCGACCCACTCATCGGCCGCCAGGTGGCCGACTACCTGGTGGTCAGGCTGCTGGGGGTGGGAGGCTTCGGCAAGGTGTACCTCGCCCTGCAGCGGCCCATCCTGCTAAAGACGGCGCTCAAGATCCTGGACGTGACGAACCTGTCCGAGAAGATGGTGGGTCTCGTCCTGGAGCGGTTCGAGTGGGAGGCGGCGGCGCTGGCGCTCCTACAGCACCCCAATGTGGTCCGCCTCATCCAGTACGGGTCCTTCGAGGGGGCGCCCTACCTGGTGATGGAGTACATCGCCAACGGACGGACCCTGGCCCGGGAGATGCAAGAGAGAGGCGCGGCGGGCCGGGGTTTCGAGGCCGAGGAGCTGCGGAGCCTCTTCCGGCAGCTCTGCCTGGGCCTCGGGGCGGCGCACTCGGTCGACATCGTGCACCGGGACATCAAGCCCGACAACATCATGCTCCAGCAGGCCGAGGGGCACCCCAACCTCGTCCGGATCCTGGACTTCGGCCTGGCCAAGCACATCGGAGGCGGCGGCCGCACCATCACGACCATGGGCACCCCCGAGTTCATGGCGCCAGAGCAGATCACCGGCGAGAACATCGGCCCCTGGACCGATCTCTACGCCGTGGGGGTGCTTTCGTTCGAGCTCCTCTCCGGGCGTCGCGCCTACAGCGGCAGCTCGCTCACGGAGATAATGTCGCAGGTATGCGACCCCTCCTACGATCCCCTGTCCCAGGTGCTGCGTGCAGCGCTGCCCGAGCAGCTGCTGGGCGTAATCCGCCGGGCCATTTCGAGGGACCACCGCCGGCGATTCCAGAGCGCCCGGGAGCTCGGCGCGGCGCTCGACGCCTCCATGGAGAGGCTCGAGCAGGTGTGGTCTCCTCCGCCACTCTGGGAGGTGGCCCGCCTGGGCGCCCCACCGGACCAGAAGCTCGAAGCCACCCACCTTCAGGCGGCCCCGGGGCCGAGGGAAGAGGCACCGCCGGTCGCGCCCGACGATCTCTCCGCGTCGAGGCAGGACGCCTTCGAGCGGTGGCTGAAGCAAGAGGGGCAGCGCCTCGATCAAATGCAGGCGCGCCTGTCCTCCGAGCGGGCCCGTCGCGGCGGCCCCTCGAAGGACTAGAGGCCTGGCCAGAGGTAGGGAAGCAGGGTGGTCACCAGAGCCCGGGCCTGGATCCTCGCGCTAGGTGTGTCCGATGAAGGCGTGCGCTTCGGCCTCGAGAAGTTGGCGGTCAGGCTCGTCCGCTTCATTGACCAGCCGGGGAAGACAAAGTTCGAGGGCTGAAGACCCTTCCCCTGGTAGTATGGAGCTCATGCGGCCACCCTGTCGAACCTTCTCCCAACGAGGTAGAGGCACACCATGCGTCCGGCTGGGCATGGTGTTCTTCGCCACGGCGCTCTTTGGGCTGCCCTCCCTGTCTTGTGAGAGCCACGACCCAGACCAACAGTGCGAGCCCGGCTGCGCTGGCCGCTGCTGCGGATCCGACGGGTGTGGCGGGATATGCCCGGACACCTGCGCCCACTCGGGGGAGACCTGCGATGAGGGCACCTGCACCTGCACGGGCGGGTGCACACCACAGTCCTGCGTTGACCTTGGCAAGGAGTGCGGCATCTGGCCCGACGGCTGCTCGGGGGAGGTGGAATGCGGGTCCTGCCCCACGCCTCAGATATGTGACGAGTACGGTGCTTGCCAGCACTGCGAGCCCGACTGCGCCGGGCGCTGCTGTGGCTCGGACGGTTGCGGCGGGATATGCCCGGACACCTGCTCCGGCGCCAACGGATTCTGCGACGTGAGCCAGTGCTCCTGCGCGAGCGTGTGCGGCTTCCAGCTCCACCCCACCACCCCGTTCCGCCGGATCGACACCAGGAGCGGGGCCAAGCTCCTGGCCGGGAGCGAGCAGGCCTTCGTGGTGGCTGGGCGGGACGGTATCCCGGACACGGCCCAGGCCATCATCGTTCGCCTCACCGTGGTGGACCCCGAGGTCGGGGGCTTTCTCACCGCGTGGGACACGGGCGCAACCGCGCCCAACACGTCGGTCCTGAACTTCGCCGCTGCCCAGACCACGGGGAACACTGTGCTCGTCAAGGTGGGCACCGCGCAGAAGATCACGATCCGCACGAGCGCGGCCACGCACCTGATCCTCGACGTGCTCGGCTACACCCCCGGCTCGGAGGCCTTCCACGGGGTGACGCCCTACCGGCTGGTGGACACCCGCGGCGGAGCCATGCCGACGGCCAACAGCCCGGTCTGCGTCACATTGGCCGGCGAGAACGGGGTGTCAGACGACGCCAAGGCCGCTGCCGTGGTGCTCACCGCCGTGGCCCCCGAGGCCGCCGGCAGCCTGGTGGCCTTCGCCGGCGGCACCACGCCCCCGGCGACTGTCTCCCTCAGCTTCGCGGCGGGCCAGACCACGGCCAACGGCACAATCGTTCAGATCGGCGCTGACAAGCAGATCTGCTTCCAGGCCACCGCCGCGTCCCACTTCATCGTGGACGTCACCGGCTTCTTCGAGGCGAGCGCGGCCTATCAGCCCCAGGTGCCTTTTCGCAGGCTGGACGTGACCCACGGCTCGCAGAGCACCAACTGTTACCAGCTCGCCGGGGTGGATGGCATCCCGGCCAGCGCCCAAGCCATCTTCTTCCACCTCACCGCCGCGGAGCCCTCCGAGGCGGGGTACCTCACCGCATACCCCGACGGCACACAACGCCCCGTCTCCTCACACCTGAACTACCCGGTGGGGGGGAGCATCACAGGCGGCGTGATCGCCAAGGTCGGGGATGGCGGCCGGGTCTGCTTCTACCAGCACGGGGCCACGCGGATCCTGATGGACGTGGTGGGCTACTGGCCGGACATGGACAGCTGCTGCACGGATGTGACCTGCGATAGCCCGCCCTTCATCGGCTGCAACGGGACCGCTGACCTGATCACCTACACCCACTCGGGCACGTGCCGCCGTGGGACCTGCGACTACGGGCACTCGGTCACGTCCTGCGGCTACCTCTGCCAGGAGGACTCCTGCGTGACGGCGCCGAGCTTCCCCTACCACGACCGGACGGAGTGGCAGGATCCGGCCTACCCGGTGACGAGCAGCTCCTACCTGAACCTCAACTCCCTGTCCTACATCACGCTCCACTACATCGGGGTGGACGGCGTCAACCTCTCTAACATCCCCCAGTGGCTGCGGAACGCCCAGCTCGACTACGTGATCAACCGGGGCTACTCCCTGGGCTACAATAGCGCGGTGGACATGGCCGGCGAGGAGTGGGAGATCCGCGGCTTCGACTACCGCTGCGCCGCCAATGGCTCCCAGGACACCAACATCCCGAGCTACTCCATCGTCCTTCTCTTGCCCAACACCTGGGACGTGCCGCCCACCGCCCAGATCGACGGAGTACGCAACCTGGTGGCAAGGATCCGCGCCACCGCCGCTGCCGCCGGGAACAGCGACTTCCTGGAGATCAATGGGCACCGGGATCTCAGCGCGACGTCCTGTCCGGGGGACCCGATCTACTCCCTGATCCAGAACGGCTCCTTCGAGCCCTAGGTCGCGTCGATCTTCGGTTGCGAGTCGCGGCCTATTGGTAGCATCAACCACATTCTGGGCTCCCTGCAGCGCTTCCCGTTCGATGAGAGAACGCGGTGTGCTCCCCGGCGGCGTCCATGGAGATGCAGAGGCTCAGAACGCCGTGCCTAGAATGTGTGCTACCAAAAAGACTGCTCCACGTGGCTTGTGGCTTGTCCGATATCGTTGACTCCGCCGAGCAAGTAGATGAAGAGACTGTAGACGTGGTTAGGTCAGTGGTCGAACCTCGAGCCGCGCGTCCGGATGAGAAACTCACGAGATGCAGCTAGCTTCCGGCCAGTAGCAGCCTGGGCGTGCAGCGGAGGAGACAACTCGCCTGCACACCGGCCCTGGCCCGATCTGCATTGGCGCGGAGCCCATCAGAGGGCAGATTCGATGGCCGTCGTGATGGAAGCGGATGTGGGCTCTGTTTGTGTGGTGAAACGGCTGATCAACACACCATCGCGGCCCACCAAGAACTTCTCGAAGTTCCACTGAACCGCTCCATCGCCAACTGGTTGAGCCTTCAACCAAGTGAAGATGGGATGCTCATCGGGAGGATTCACGTTGATGATCTTGGAGACAGGGAAGTTGACGCCATAGGTCGTCTCCACGTTTTCCTGCTCTTGCTCTGTTCCGGCTTGTTGCATGAATTGGTTGCAGTAGAAGCCGAGCACGGTGAGCCCCTGTGCGCCATAGGTGTCTTGAAGCTCTGCCAGCCCACCGAATTGATAGGTGTACCCGCACTTGGCCGCAACGTTGACGATTAGCAAGACCTCACTCATGATCACTTAAGCCCCCGGCACCGCGCCATGAGCTTGTCCTTGCCATTGTTCGGGTCTATGGCTGCCCCAGCCAAGAGCATGTCCAGATGCTGCGGCCGCCACCGGATCCCCGCCTGATGG
>JAVEWA010000496.1:0-5393 GCA_034004785.1 Polyangia bacterium | reverse complement strand
AAGCGCCCAACTCCCGGATGCGCCGGCCGAATGACCGTTTTGGTCTTCATCACCGACCCGCGTCCTTGCGCGGATCCTCGATCACATCGGGCTACCCTCCAGCCCGCCCACACTCGACCCGCCGAGGCTCCCCTCGGACATCGACATAGAGTTCGACTTCGACCTCACCAACGACGACACCGTGGACTCGTGGGATGCACATGAGCCCGAGTGCTCTTCGGACTGGGACGCCCGACCGCCACCCCATCCGCCGCCGCACGACCGGCGCGAAGCGCCCTGCTGCTCCGGCCATGGCGACGCGCGCGGCGACGACCTGCACGAGTTTGCGCCCGGCGCCTGGCCCGGGAGCCGGTGAGGTGGACAGGGATCGATCCTGGCCGTGAGAAGGTGGCGCGTGAGAAGGTGGTGCTTGCCCGGGACCATGCCAAGCCGATAATATTGTTCCCCTGGGTGGCGGCCTTCCATGGATGGCATGCGGGAGGGGGCTCGGACGGCCCAGCGCCGGCGTGGCGTGCTGGCTGGCTTGGAGCCGCAGGCAGGACCGGGGGCGAAAATGGCGATCGAGGATCAGATAGACACGTATAGAGAGCCTCCAGGGCTCGGCCAGGGCCAGGTGCTCGCAGGTCGCTACCAGATCGAGCGGCGCATCGGAGGGGGAGGCATGGGCCAGGTCTTCCTTGCCCGGCACCTTCGGACAGGGCGGCCCCTCGCGGTGAAGCTGCTCGGCGCGGAGGCGGCCAGGGAGCCCGAGGCGGTGGAGCGGTTCGAGCGGGAGGCCAGGGTCCTTGGGAGCCTCGGGCTCCCGGGGATCGTGGGCATCCACGACTTCGACATCGCGCCCGGGGGCAGGCCCTACCTGGTGATGGACTACCTGCAGGATGAGGAGCTCGGGGCCCGCCTCGCCAGGGATGGAGCCTTGCCCTGGTCCGAGGCCTCGCGGATCTTCGAGGAGGTGTCTGGGGCCCTGCACGCCGCCCACGGCCTGGGCGTGCTCCACCGGGACCTGAAGCCAGGGAACATCTTCCTGGCCCGGAGCGCGGCCGCGCCAGAGCGGGCTGTGCTCCTCGACTTCGGTCTCTCCAAGGATCTCTCCGCCGAGGAGAAGCGGCTCACCCGCACGGGCATGATCATGGGGACTCCCCTGTACATGTCCCCCGAGCAGGCGCGTGGAGCGGCTCTGGATGTGCGGAGCGACCTGTACTCGCTGGCGGCGGTGCTCTACGAGCTGGTGTCGGGGCGCCCTCCCTTCGAGGGCTCGAGCTGGACGGCAATCCTGACGGCCCTGCTCCTCGACCCTCCGGCGCCTTTCCCAGACGCCCTGCTGAAGAATCTGCCGCCCAGCGTGGACAGGGCCATCAGGAGGGCCCTCTCCAAGGATCCTGCGTTCCGGCCCCCAGACGTGCTCGGCTTCGCAAAGGAGGTGCTCGGGCGGCCGCCGGTCTGGGCCGGGGCCCTGGCTGTCCCAGAAAGCGCCTCTCGCGCCAGGACGGAGGGGCTTGCCACCGGAAAGACCTCCTGGGCCGACTCGGGGGACCTGCCCGAGGAGGAGCCCGGCTCGGCCAGGACTCTCCAGTCTGGGCCTCCGGTGCCGGCAGTGGCTTTGCCAGCGCCGGCCTCGACCGCTCCGGCCGCGGGCAGGGCGCGGCCCTGGGGCGCGCGCCAGCGGAAGTGGCTCTTGCTCTTCGGGGGCGTTCTCGTCGTGAACGTCTTGCTAGCCCTTGCGGTGATCCTCGCGGTGAAGCCCTGGGCAGGCGAGGGTGGAGGTGGAAGTGGAGCTGGCGGTGGCAGTGGCAGCGGCAGCGGCGCCGACGGTGGCGGAGGTCTGGTTGCTGGCAGAAGTCCCGGAGCGCCCGATGGCGCCCAAGAGAAGGAGATGCCCGTGGTCAACTCGCCAAGGGGTCGGGGCGAGGCCAGGCCTGGCGCGGGGAGCCTGCCGGCCCAGGAGGTCGAGGAGCCGAGGAGGGCAGGGGCCGGGCCAGCCGGAGACCAGGTGGTGGGAGAGCCTCGGGGCTCTGCCGTTGTCCCTCCAGAGGTTCGAAGGGCGGCGTCCATGGCTCATCCAATGGCCCCGCCCATGGTCCCAGGGTCGCCCCGTTCGTCGGACCAGCGGGCCATCGAGTCTCCTCCGGGCTCATCCAGGCCCGCGGGAGAGGGGCCAGCGCAGGGCGCCATGGAGAGCGGCGAGGCCCGGGCCAGGCCGCCAGGGCGCCCCCTCACCGAGGCGGATGTCCTCGCGAGGCTTCCCGCCGCCGAGCAGGCCATAATCGCGGCGACGAAGCAGAGCGACTGGGCGGGCTGCATCAGGGCATCGAGGCAGCCTCCCGAGACGGAGCGCACCCTGCAGATGCGCGTCTCCTGCGCCTACTCCGCCAAGCGCCACGACGTGGTGATCGCGACCTGCAAGGTCTTTCAGAAGAGGTTCCCGAGTCACCCCTTCAGCCACTCCTGCGCGGCCCAGATCCGAGCCCTCGAGGCGGCGCAGAAAGCGCAAGGGATGACCGGGGCCGCGCCCTGAGCCCCTCGCAAGGGTAGGCCGGGCTATCGTCCCGAGGCAAGGCTATCCCGTGGCGAGGCGTGGCGTCGGTTTCTGGTGAGGCTAGGCCAGGAGCTCGAAGCGGTCCTGGGCGGCCCAGCAGATCGGGCACTCCTCGGGCGGCGTCTCCCTCGAGGCGAGGTAGCCGCACACCGTGCAGCGCCAGAGGGGCCTGGGAGAGGGGGAGGCGAGGGCCTCGAAGCGATCCTGGTCGGCCTTGCAGATCGGACAGGCGAGGGGCGGGCGCTCCCTCGATGCCAGGTAGCCGCAGGCAGTGCAGCGCCAGAGAGGATGCCTGGCTCCTGCTCTCCCTACGAGCGCCTCCAGGCTCGTGACCGGCCCGCTGGCTGGCTGGGCCTCCAGGCGCATTGCCTGGGGCCGCATGGCCGGATCCGGATCCCGGCGGAGGGGGATTGGCTTGGCCTCGGCCTCTCCCCTGGCGACCGAGGCGGAGACGTAGAGGCCGCAGAAGCAGCACCCATGTTCCTCCAGGTCGGCGTCGCGGTACTCGCAGGGGCAGATGATGTCGAGATCCTCGGCCCTCACACCATCGGCCTCCATGCAGGGGCAGGCCCGGTAGCCGAAGCGCTCCTGGTTCGCGAGGAGCCCGTCCATGAGGTCGAGGACGAACTCCCTGTCCGGGTTCAGGTGGTAGCCAGCCTGCTCAGCCTCCCTCGAGAGGCGAGCCATGAGCGTCTCGGCGTCTGGATGATGGCTGCTCATCAGTGACCTCGGAGCCCGAGCAGGGAGGAAAGTCGCTCCACGTCGTAGCCGCGGATGACCTCCTGGTCGTCGATGAGCACCGTGGGGTAGCTCCGCTTGGGATTGAACCTCGAAAGCTCGTCCCTCGCGGCCTGCTTCTCCTCGGGAGGCAGCAGATCGACATCGGTGCAGCTATATGGGACCTGGTGCTCTTCCAGGAAGCGCTTGGTCTTCTTGCACCAGGCGCAGGTGGAGAGGGCCCACATCCGGACGTTTCTAGGAGGCATCGCGTCGCCTCTTCTCCCGGGCTTCAATGTTAGGGGGACGTCACCTGGCGGATCTTGCGGTTGGCAGCGGCGGCCCGGGCGAGCCGCGCCAGCGGAGCCTCGGCGCGGGCTACGGAACGGCCTGCACCGTCAAGCTCCAGGAGTTGAGGGTGCCCACGTCCCGCGAGGCGCCGTCTATCACCACGAGGCTCCAGGTGCCCGCGGCGGCGAGGCCGTTCAGCTCCGAGGGGGTGAAGGTGCGGACCAGGTTGGTCTCTCCGTCCATCTCCTGGTTGAACAGCGTCACCTCGCTGCCACCAGGGTGGCGGAGCTTGACGATGAGGTCGGCGCGGAAGGTGTGGGTGATGTCCACTGAGACCGACAGGCTGGAGACGTTCCCAGCGCCGGTGAGGGTGATGTTGGAGGTCACGCCGGTCGGGTCGTCGTCGGGGATGGCCACCGGCGTGTCGTTCGAGCCGGTGAGGGTCTGGGCCCCTTGGCAGGCTGCGTGTTCCGAGCAGGCAGCGTCGGCGCAGTCGGTCTGGCCGTTGCCGTCGTTGTCGATCTGGTCGTCGCAGATCTCAAGGGCGTCGCCGAGGGTGAAGGAGAGGCTCCAGGAGTTCAGCGTTCCCACGTCGGAGGCGCCGTGGTCGGCCACCTCGAGGGTCCAGGTGCCTGCCGAGGCCTTGCCCACGAAGCCAGCGGGCAGGTAGGTCTTGCGGATGTCGTCGGCAGAGGCGCCCTCGCGGTTGTGCAGGGCGACCCGGGTGCCGTCCGGGCCTACCAGGGTGACGGTCAGGTCTCCGATGTAGGGGTGAGTGATGTCGAGCGACACCGAGAGGCTCTCGATTGTCCCCGCCTGGGGCACGATGATCGTGGAGGTGATGCCCGCTGGCAGGTTGTCCGGGATTGGCGTCGTGGTGCTGTTGGTGAAGGTCAGGCCAGATGGACGGCAGGCCGGATCCTCAGAGCAGCTCGGGTCGTCGCAGTCCACCAGGTCGTCGTAGTTGTTGTCCAGGCCGTCGTCGCAGATCTCGCGGAGCGCCAGGGTCGGGACGCCGGAGCCGTACACCGAGGCGTACTCCTCGACGTACCTCATGGAGAGCCAGCCGTAGCCCTTGCCAAAGGCGTTTCGGATGCCGAAGCCGCTGGTGCCCCAGGAGTTCTTGAAGAGCCAGAAGCCCTTCTCCATGACCGGGTTGCCCTGGGCGTCCACGACCTTCTTGCCCTCGCCGTCCACCTGCTGCACCTCGAGGTCGTCATCCCAGCCCACGATCAGGATCGAGTGCCCTGCGCTCTTCTCGGCGCTCTTGGTCTTGTCCGTGGCGTTCGGATAGAGCACGTAGCCCTCGCTCCAGTACTCGCTGTTCACCGGGAGCGCGGAGGCGCGATGGTTCCAGGACTGGTAGAAGAAGGTCATGCCTGCGATGACCGCGGTCTTGTTCTCGGTGAGGAAGGCCTTGATGCTTCGGGTGCGGCTGTTGACGTAGCGGCCCGCCGGGAGCTTCCACCTCGTGGCGGCGAGGGCGCTCTCGGGGGGGCTTCCGTTGGTGTAGCAGAGGGTCGGCTGGGTCTCTCCCGTGCAGCCCGGGTCTTGAGAGGTGCCCCAGGGGAAGGACTCGTAGGGCCAGTCTTGCTCCGCCACGATTCCGTACTGGCTGATGGCCCGGAGGTTGGACTGGGCGTTCGAGCCGCCCGAGTCGGTGAAGGAACCGACCTCGATCTTGACCGACCACTGCAGGAACTGCTCGGAGAAGTCCGGGTTCGGAAGGGTGCCCTCCTTGACGTAGAGGTGCTCCATGAGGGCCACAGTCGAGAAGATGGAGCAGACGCCGCGGCTGCCCTGGCTCTTCACCGGGGACTGATCCGCGGCCAAGTCGAACTTGGCCGGG
>JAVEWA010000495.1:0-5460 GCA_034004785.1 Polyangia bacterium | reverse complement strand
TCGGGCCTTTCGCGTCGGTGGTGAACAGCGACCTCTCCGACGCAGTGGCCGAGGGCCGGCTCCTGATGGTGATCGAGTTCCTGGACCTCGACGATGCGACTGGCATCATCGAGGACTCAGACGTCACGCTCGTGATCTATCGGGCCACAGACTATGACTACCCGCCGTATCCCACGAACAACTTTTCGGGATACGGACAGTTCCTCGTGGAGATGAGCACCGCGACCGTGGTGCCCAACGTGGCCATAGTGAACGGCCAGATGCTGGTCCCCGCCGGTACCTTCCTCTACCTGTCTGTGGCGATCCCGGGGATGGGCGATCTCATGATCTTCGAGCCGGAGCTGCAGTTCACCGTCCAGGACGACTTCTCCGGGCTGACCGCGGGGCACATCGATGGCGCCGTCCCAGGTAGGACCCTGGACATCCTGCCAAACGAGACCGGCGTGGGCAACGAGAACGGGTCCCTCCTCGACATGCTGGTGACCTCGGTGTTCGAGCTCCAGCCGAACGTGGACATCGACGGCGACGGGCAGCTCGAGCAGTTCTCCGACAACTCCCCGAACCACCCTGGCTGGGATGAGTTCATCTCCCTGTGCGTGGACTACTTCGGCCAATTCGACGACGACAACTGCCCCCAGCGGCCAGAGATCTGGGACGGCTACTCCATAAGCCTCGGCTTCACGGCGGTGCCCGCCGAGATCATGGGTTCCATCTAGGAGCAGAACCTGCCTCCTCGCCCCGCCCCAAGCCCAACCGCCAGAGCTCGACGTCATGGATGACCTCAGGACGCGCGCCCTGCTGATCCGACAGGTGGACACGGGAGAGTCGGATCGCGTCGTGACGCTGCTCACCGAGGAGCAAGGCAAGGTCGCTGCCCTGGCCCGTGGAGCTCGCAAGAGCCGCAAGCGCTTTGGCGCGGCCCTCGCTCTTTTCGTCCTGGGCATGGCGGAGCTGGAACCCCGCCGGCGCAGCGGGCTTCCGCTGCTCAAGAGCTACGACGCCATCGCGGTCCACGCGGGTATCGCCAAGGACCTCGGTGCGATCGCGCATGGGAGCTACGCTACCGAGGTGATCGGGGAGCTCTGCCCTGCGGGGCACCCCGAGCCACCGCTGTTTGCGTTGCTCATGGAGATGTACGAGTACCTGGACCAGGGGCGCCCGAGGAGCCTGGTGCTCCGCGCGTTCGAGCTGCGTGCCCTGGAGGCGGCCGGACATGGCCCCCAGATGGGGGCCTGCGTCCGCTGCGGGTGCGCCGAGGGGAGGGAGATAGCCGGCCTGGGGTTCGACCCATCCCGGGGCGGTCTCCTCTGTCAGGGCTGCTGCAGGCCCTCGGAGGTGATTTCGACGGACGCAGTCAGGATAATGCGAGGACTGGGAACGGGCCCCCTTGGACAGCTGGGCGAGGACCCCGCGGTCGAGGTGGCAGCCGAGCTCAGGAAGGCCCTCACAGGCTGCGTGATGGAGGTGGTCGGGCGGCCCCTCAGGACCGTGGAGTTCATCCGCAAGATGTCGTGAGGACCGCTCGGGCGGGCCAGGGGAGGGGGATCAGCGAACCTCCTCGACGCGGGTCACCGACGGCACGGCCGCGCGAATCTCGCGTTCGATCCAGTGGTGCAGGGTCACTCGGGACATGGGGCATCCGTGGCAGGCGCCAGTGAGGCGGAGCCTCACGACGCCGTCATCAGTGACCTCCACCAGCTCTACATCACCGCCGTCGGCGCGCAGGCCGGGGCGGGTCTTCTCGAGGACGGCTTCGATCTGCTCTCGCATGTCTGGCTCCTTGGGCTAGGAAAACTGAGCTAAGTTATCACTATACTCGACAGCGTCAACGGCCTTTTGGAGCCGCCGCCTGGCGCACCCCCTGCCTCCCCGGTTGGCTCCGACGCGAGGCGCCGCCGGCCCGGTGGCCCCTCGCGGCCGGATCGGGTACTCTGGACCCTCATGAAGCCGTGCCCGAACTGCCACGCGCTCTGCCACGACCAGGCACGGTTCTGCCCATCCTGCGGCGGCAACGTGCAGGACGCCGCTGCCAGCGACGCCGATCCATTCATCGACCACCTCCTGGCGGACAGATACCTCCTGAAGCGTCTCATCGGCGAGGGAGGCATGGGAAGGGTGTACGAGGCGGAGCAGCGTCCCCTGGAGAAACCGGTGGCCGTGAAGATACTCCACCAGCACCTCCTGGGCGACGAGCTCTCGGTGGCGCGCTTCGTGGCCGAGGCCAGGGAAGCCAGCCGCCTGAACCACCCCAACATCGTCTCGGTCCTCGAGTTCGGAGAGACTCCCTACAACGTGCTGTTCCTGGTGATGGAGTACTTGCGCGGGCGTCCGCTCTCGGAGGTGATCGCGACCGAGTACCCCCTCGCCATCGTGCGGATCATCCAGATCTTCAGACAGGTGCTCCTCGCTCTCGAGGCGGCGCACCAGCTCGGCGTCGTGCATCGGGATCTGAAGCCCGACAACGTCTTCATAGAGACCCTGGTGGACGGCTCCGAGAGGGTCAAGGTCATCGACTTCGGCATTGCAAAAAGGTTCGACAAGGCGGGGACCGGCCTGACCTCCCCTGGAATGGTCTGCGGCACCCCCGAGTACATGTCGCCAGAGCAGGTGGTTGGCGATCCGCTTGACCCCAGGTCCGACGTCTATGCCCTGGGAATACTGCTCTACGAGCTCCTGGTGGGCACGCCTCCATTCCTGGCCAAGAGCTCCGCCGAGGTCATGCTGATGCAGGCCGAGGACGAGCCCACGGCACCCTCGGTCGCGACCTCGGAGCTGGCCATCCCCGAGTCCCTCGACGCCATTGTGCTCTGGGCCCTCTCCAAGAAGAGGGAGGAGCGGATCAGCTCCGCGGAGGAGTTCCGCAGCGTGCTGGACTCCTGGCTCCAGGTCTCGGCCAAGGGTCTCGAGGGGTTCGAGGAGCTGGCGGGGGTGAGCTGCCCATCCTGCAGCTTCCTGCTCCTGTCGAACGCCCCGGCCTGCCCGCACTGCGGCTTCTCCCTCCCGGGAGACAGGTCCGCAGAGGGCAGGCCTTCCCTCGCGCAGTCCCTCGGGGAGGGAGGGGCGAGACGATCGCGGGAGAGCCAGACCATCCCGGCAGGCGTCGCCGCTGCGGACGCGGCGTCGGCGGTCACCGAGGTGTACTGGGCCCAGACCCCGTCGGCGGTGGAGAGCTATGTGCCCCTCGTGGGGCGGGAGCAGGAGCTGGGGCGGCTCCTCAGGGGCGTAGAGGAGGGCGGCAGCCTGCGGCTGGTGGGGCCAGCCGGCCTTGGAAAGACCCGCCTCCTGGACGAGGCCGCGAGCAGCGCGACAAGCGCCGGCTGGACCGTGCGCAGGCTCGACGCTCGCGACGATCCCTACTGGCCTTCACCCGCCTGGCCTTTCAGGAAGCTGGCTGCCGAGATCCTCGGGTTGGACCTCTCGCGGGAGATCACGAGGGAGTCCATGCTGTTGGCGGTCAAGGCCGCGGGCCTCGATCGCAGCGCAGCTCCGGGCCTCCTGGCCCTCTTCGGGGTCCCGCAGCCGGCGCAACACCGCCTGGATCGCCCCGCCAGGAAGCGCGAGTCCATGGCGGCGCTGGGCGAGCTGCTCGCGCAAGCAGCGTCGCGCTCTCCGCAGGCGCTCCTCATCGAGGACGTGGACCAGATGGACGCGGCTAGCCAGCGAATGGCGTCCTTCCTGCAGTCCCTGCCTCCCAGACGGGATCTGCTCCTCGTCACCACCTATGGAGCGCCGCCGCAGGTCTCGGACTCGGTCCCAATGATCCTGCTGCGCCCGCTCGGCCGCGAGGAATCCGTCCGCCTCGCCACCCTGAAGCGCGGTGGGCGCGCGCTGGAGCCGGACACCTTCCCGCTCCTCGACGTGGCGGGGGGCAACCCGTTCTTCCTGGATCAGCTCGTGCGGCTCGTTCAGCAGGGAGGCCTTCCTGGGCAGATCAGCCGGCGGATCGAGCTCCTGGACGCGCGTATGGATCGGCTTCCGGTGCACCTCCGCCAGGCCCTCCAGCGGGTGGCCGTATATGGAGGCCGCGCGCCGCAGTCGGCGCTGCTGGAGGCCTTCCCACAGGATGAGGCGGAGCTCGAGAGGGACCACGTGGCCCTCGAGCAGCTCGGCCTGCTCACCACGGGGGCTGGCTGGGTCGCGACGAGCCACCTCATTGTGGAGGAGGCGGTGCTCGCGGGCATGCCCGCCGAGATCCGGAGAGAGGCACACCAGCGCTTCCTCACCAGGATACCGCTGGACGCCCGCACGGCGGGCACTGCGGTCCGTCACGCCGTGGGCAGCGAGGACGACCAGGTCGCCATCGAGGCGCTCGAGCTCGGAGCAGGCCTCGCCTGGGCCATGGACGATCTCCAGCGAGCAATCCAGTTTCTCCAGCTCGCGCTCCAAAAATCCCGCCTCCGCTGGGGGAGAGGCGAGCTGGGAATGGCGGGAAGCACGCGCGTCACGGCGGAGCTGTCGCGCAAGCTCGCGCGCGCGCTCGCGCTCCAGGGGGAGACGGGCACCGCCGAGGCGGTCCTATCCGAGGTGCAGAGCCTGCTCGACGAGGACCAGCCTTCCCTCAAGGCCGCCGTCTTGATGGATCAGGCCGCCCTCGCCATGAAGCGAGGCATGGTGTCTCACGCCGAGGAGCTGCTCGATCGGGCGCTCAAGATCGCCCTGAGGCAGGAGGAGGCCTCTTGGCTCCATCTGGAGCTCCTCTACAGGCTGGCCGAGGTTGCAGTGCGCCAAGGCAACCGGGAGCTGGGCCTCACCTTCCTGTCGGAAGGGCTGGGCCTCACCGGGGAGCTGGACGAGGCGGGACACGACGAAGGCTGGCGCTTCCAGCTCGCCCTCGGCGCGCTGAACAGCGCCGATGGTGAGGTCGCCCTGGCCGAGCCGTTCTTCGAAAGCGCCAGGCTGAGCGCGGAGCGGGCGGGCTCCCTGGTGGGCGTCCTCGAGGCGCAGAGGGGCCACGGTGAGCTGCTCTTCGCGGCAGGCCAGGAGGGGCCTGCGAGGGACCACTTCACCGAGGCCTTCCAGTGCGCCCTGAGGCTGGGAGATCGGGGCGGCGCGGCCCAGCTCGCGCTTCGGGTTGGTGAGCTCATCGAGCGCTCTGGAGCTCCGGAGCTGGCGGCCGAGCACTACGCCAGGGCCGGGGACCTCGCGAAGGCGGTCGGCTTGCAGAGCCTGACCGCGGAGGCGTCTCTCAGAGCCGCCAAGGCTCTGGAGAGCGGACCCAAGGAGGCCACCTAGGTCCCTGGATGGACGAGCACGGCAGCGGGCCACGATGGAGGCAGAACATTGGTGAAGCCCTGGAAGCAGGTCGCAAAGGAACCCCTGGCGGACGCCCGGGTCTTCACCGTGGCGCGGGAGCGGGCGCTCTCTCCGAGGACTGGCCTGGAGTGTGACTTCTACGTCCTCAACACACCCGACTGGGTGAACGTGGTGCCCGTCACTCCGGAAGGAGATCTGGTCCTCGTC
>JAVEWA010000494.1:0-5460 GCA_034004785.1 Polyangia bacterium | reverse complement strand
CAGCCGCTGCAAGGAGTTCCAGGCGGGCCTCCAGCGTCTCGCCGGCTCTCGTGGCAGCGAGGATTTCACCTCTACCTGGGGCGCCCCCTCCGGGCAGAAGCGGGAGCAGGTAGCCTTCCTGGCCGGGGTCCGGCAGGGCCCGGTCGAGCGTTGGCATTCGAACGGAAAGCCGCAGCTCAGGGGATCGTTGCTCGGCGGGTTGAGGCACGGCCCGTGGGAGGCCTTCTGGCCGAGCGGGAAGCGGCGGCTGCGGGCGCGCTACGTCAACGACAGGCCCCACGGGAGCTGGGAGCGCTGGAGCGAGAGCGGCACGGCTCTGGAGAAGGGCTCCTTCCAGAACGGCCAGCGGCACGGAACCTGGACCCTCTGGCATCCGAACGGCCAGAAGGCGCAGGAGGTGAGCTACCAGGCGGGCAGCCCCGAGGGCAAGCAGCTCTCGTTCTACGAAAACGGCAAGACGAGCAGCGAGGCCGTCTTTGTGAAGGGTCGGCGGCATGGCCCTTGGACGACCTGGCACCCCGATGGCGCAAAGCGATCCCAGGGGCAGTACCTCGAGGGCCTGCGGCACGGGGCCTGGACCTGGACCTACCCGAGCGGCAAGCCGCAAGAGGCTGGCGCCTTCGAGCGGGGGCAGAAGACCGGGATCTGGACCGCCTGGAACGAGGAGGGCGCAGTGGTGGAGCGCTGCGACTACTCGGCGCCCGGAGGCCCCCGCTGCGGCGCGGTCAAGTAGCAGCGCCTCGTCTCACGGGCAGGATGGCAGGGCATGGCGAAGATGTGGGGGGAGGAGCCGCGCTACCCGCAGCGCCCGCAGGAGTCAGACGCTAGTCCCTCTTTGCTAGATCCCGGGGGCGGGCTTGGGGGCGCGCCCGGGGGCGCGTCAGGGTGCGCCCCGGCTCTGCCCGGCCCTTCCGAGGGCGTGGAGGCTCCCGAGGACTATCAGGAGCATGGCGGTGCCCAGGAATACCCACTCCAGGAAGGCTACGGGGTTGAGCAGGGGGCCGTCGCTTCCAAGGCTGATGGTCTGGTGCTTTGGGAGCTCCCGTAGGAGCCGGTCCGTCGAGGCGAAGCTCATCCTGGACACTATCACGGCGGTGAAGGCGAAGCCCGACAGGGTGCTCGTGACCTGGAGGCCGAAGGTCGCCCAGACCAGGCGGGAGGCCAGGTGGAGAGTTCGTGCGTCGGGCCGCGATGGGTCCCTGGCCATCCGTCCGAAGGCAGCCGCCGCAAAGGCCGTGCCCAGCACGGCCGAGCCGAAGAGGAGGGTCGCGGCGGTGAGGTGGGGGATGGGGGTGTCGAGATCGAAGATGGCCACCACCGGCATCGACAGGCCTGTGACGGTGAAGAGACGGGCGGCGAGGCGTCCCGGCCGGTTCTCCATGAGGCGGTGCAGCCCCAGGGCGAAGCAGGCGATCAGCGGGCCGCCCAGAAGGAGCCCCAGGGCGAAGAAGCAGCGCCCCGGGTTGGTCTTGTGGGCGAGCTCGGAGATGTAGCGCAGGGTCAGAGCGAAGCCAGGGAAGGATGCGTAAGAGAGGCCGACCCCAGTCATGAGGACGAGGACCGCAGCCAACCCGGTGACGCCGGTCAGTCTGGGCCCGATGCGGAGGGGGGGGCGGGAGGGAGAGCGCATGCGGGGAGCATAGCCGACCGGGGCGAGGGAACGCCAGCGAAGGGCGACGCTGGGCAGGGCAGGGCATGAAGCGGCTTTCAGTGACAGGCCCCCGCACGGGGTAGGGAGCGGCCTCTGGCGATAGGTGTCCCCGCAAGATCCGCCAGGCGGCTTGTCCGGTCTTGGAAGGTCGGCCTACCAGGTGAGGGCGAAGCCCCCCGGGGCGAGCTCGATGCCGGCTCTCGGGGGCGGCGGGGAGATCCGCACCTTCTCGGTGCCTCCGCTCCGCCTGACCACCACCAGGTACCAGACCAGGGTGCCAAGGGCCACCACTCCGGCGCCGATCAGGAGGCCGTCGGTGGCACGCTGCAAGGCGCGGCCGCGGTCGGCGGCGGCGACCCTCGTGGTCCAGGGTCTCTCCACGTCCTTGGCTATGGACTCCTCCTTCATGGCGAGGCCGCCGGTGACCGCGGCGGTGATTGCCGCCGCCGCAGTGACCGCGACCCCGCTCCAGAGGACCGGCAGCCCCTTGCGGGGCTTGCGCCTGGTCTGCCAGACCACCTGGACCACCTTGGGCTTGGGGCGCTCGAGGGACACCTTCAGGGTCTCCTGCTGGCCCGCCTGGAGCTTGAGGTTCAGCACTGCCGGGAGGAAGCCGTCCTTGCGCAGCACCACCGAGTGGGGCCCGGGCATGAGGCGGATGGGCTCCCCAAGGGGCGTCTGGCCTCGGGGCTGACCGTCCACCACCACAATCGCCTCGGGCTCGGCGCACTCCAGGGTGATGACCACCACGCGTCGCATCAGGTCCGCGATGCGCTCCTCCACCAGCCGGAGGACCTCCTTCGAGGTCCCCGCCGGAGTCTGGGCGCGGAAGGCCTCGTAGGCCTTCAGGGCGTCCAGGTAGCGGCCGAGCTCGGTGTAAGTCTGACCCAGGTTGAACTGGATCTTGGGGCTCGGGAAGAGGGCATAGGCCTTGGAGAAGAGGTCCAGGGCGGTTACGTAGTCCCCGTCCCGCAGCTTGCGAACTCCGTCCTTGACCAGGGCCTGGGCCCGGGCTTTCTCTGGATCGGCCTTGTTGACTCGCGGCCTGCGCCGGGCCTCGGACTGGGGAGCTCCGCCAAGCGCTCCGGCCATCGACAGGCAGGCAGCCAGGGCTGCCTGGAGCCAGGGAGAGCGTCTGGACGAATGGAGCCTCGTTGGGCTAGAGCTCATCATAAGCCTTGATTCGCTTCATGCCCTCTTGGACCTGGCGCATGCCGGGCCTCGGGGTTGCCTTGGAGGGTCTCAGCAGCACCACCAGGGTCTGATCGGCCCTTGCGTGGATCTCGATGGTCTGGGGCTCGTAGTCCGGGGCGCTCACCCTGAGCTGATGCCGCCCATCGGAGCGAGGCAGGGTTAGAGGGCGGTCCGTCACTTCTCTCTGGTCCAGCTCCACCTTTGCGCTGGCAGGATCCAGCTTCAGCTCCACCCTCACCTCTCCGGGTTCCCGCGGCCGCTCTGCTTCTCGGGGGGAGGCGATGGCGCGGGCGTCCGCCGGTGTCCCGTCAGTGCCAAGAGCTGCGGGCGGAGCCTTGGCAGGGCCCTCGGAAGGCTCTCTACGGTTCCCCATGACCAGCGCGAAGACAACAGCCGCTAGAGCGGCCGTCGCCGCCACGCCGATGGCCCAGAGCATTCGGCCGCGCCCTCGGGCAGGGGCCTTGCGGCTCCCGGACCATGCCATTGGCGTGCCCTGCACGAGGCTCGGGTTCTCCCCCGTCTCTATCAGGGTTGCCGAGTATGGATCGGCTGCGGGCTGCGAGGCGGGGGGCAGGCGGGCAGGGGGCAGCTCCCTGGTGGCCACCTCCCGCTCGCCGAGGAGAGCGGCCCTGAAGCTCTCCGCGTCGGGGAAGCGGTGCTCTGGGGCCATGGCGAGGGCCTTCAGCACTACCCGCTCCATGGGCGCCGGGATCTCGGGATTGAACTGCCTGGGGGGCGGGATCTCGCATCTCAGGATCTGGTAGAGGAGCTGGTTCAGGTTCTCTCCTGCGAAGGGGCGTCTCCCGGTGAGCATCTGGTAGAGGATGGTGCCCGCCGCGAAGAGATCCGACCGATGGTCCAGCTCCTTGTCACCCCGGGCCTGCTCCGGTGACATGTAGTAGGGGGTGCCCAGGATGAGCCCCGTCGAGGTCAGGTGGAGCTTGGCCTCCTCGCCTCCAGCGATCTTCGATATCCCGAAGTCCAGGAGCTTTACGAAGTCGGCGTCCTCGCCTCTCTGGATCAGGAACACGTTCTCGGGCTTGAGATCCCGGTGGATGATGCCAGCGCCGTGGGCGGCGCCCAGGGCCGAGAGGGTCTGGGCCAGGATGTGCTTCGCCCGCGGCAGCGGCAGGGGCAGACCCGGCTCCAGCAGCACCGAGAGGTCGCAGCCATCGAGGAACTCCATGACCAGGAAGGGCAAGCCCTCCCTGGTGGTCCCCATGTCGGTGATCTCGACGATGTTGGCGTGGCCTATGGCGCTCGCGGCCCTGGCCTCCAGCTCGAAGCGGCGTGCGACCTCCTCGTTCTGCGCCAGCTCGGGCAGGATGAGCTTCATGGCCAGGCGGCGCCCGATGCGCTCGTGAAGCACCTCGTACACCGCGCCCATCCCTCCCGAGGCGAGGCGGCGCAGCACCCGGTACTTGCCGTCTATCACCACATTGGCGTCTATCCGGCTGACAGAGATGGCCTTGCCGGTGACCGGGCAAAACAGGGCGTCCGGGTCGTGCTCCCGGGGGCAGTGTGGGCAGGGCTTACCCAAGCTAGGGGCCTCCGGCGCCCTGGGCCGGGACGAAGGTCACGTCGATCTCGCAGTCAGCCTGCACGATGTAGGGCTCGGCGGGCTCTGCCTGGCGCTGCAAGACCATCTTGTAGCCGGTCAGGCAGTCCTCCTCGGCCATGACCTCCCAGCAGGTGTCCGGGGGCTCGACCTCGTCGCAGTGGGGATACCATTCGCTGAAGCTGGTATGAAGGGTGTCCGGGTTCAGCACGTCCCTCACCAGGCAATCCACCTGGCGGCCGTTCGAAGGGTCATTGTCCTTGTCGGCGGGCCTGAAGGGCATGCAGCGGTAGGTGAGCTGGGCCGCCAGCTTCTGGGACAGCCTGCTGAACAGGGCGTCCACCTGCGGGTCGCAGATCTCGTGGAAGACGCTGTTCTCCTGGAACATGCCCCGGAAGAGCTCGAGGCGGACGCCCGGCAGGCCGAAGAGACCGTCCAGCCTGCTCCCGCAGGTCTCCTGGAGAGTGGGCAGCTCATCGGGGCCGGTTATCACCCTGGCAGGGTCATCCGGCCCGTATGGGCCGGCCATGACCGACACCACCACCCTGGAGCGCTGCTTCCAGCCCGTGACCTTGTCGTAGAGGCTGTCGAGGTTGAGCAGCGGCCCCCCCTCCTCCAAGGTCAGGTCTCGGCACTTCGTGAAGGTCCCTGGTGTGGTCTCCTCGCAGCTCAGGCCCTCGGTGAAACAGGTGTAGGGGCCAAAGGTCTCGGCTGCTCCCTGGTAGAGGCTCGAGCTCACCGCGGTGCAGTCGTCCTCGCTCGTGATGAAGACCACCGCCAGCCCCGCGGTGTCGCGCAGGAACCCTTCGTCCTCCCCGCTCTGGCGGTAGTCGAGGGCCTTCTGGAAGGCCCCGAGGGGCTGCCTGACCAGACAGGTGGTCTCCCGGAGCATCTGGGTCATCACCATGCAGCGCACGGCTTCGTCCACCCCCACCCCCGTCATATCGACGCCAGTGGCGTCCTCCATGTTCGTGACCTCCTCGTCGAAGACCTCGAGGTATGGGGCCCTGAGCCAGCCGCAGCCCGTGATGCCAGCCTCTTCGAGCAGGGGAGGATC
>JAVEWA010000493.1:0-5474 GCA_034004785.1 Polyangia bacterium | reverse complement strand
CCCGAGCACCAGCCCGGCGGCGCCCGCGATTACGATGGCCGTCAGCTCGAAGGAGCCGTGCCCAATCACAAAGCTGAAGAAGGGCTCGGCGTGGCCTCGCGCTATCAGGTATCCAGTCACCGCGCCGATCACGATGCCGTTGTAGACGAGGATCAGCATGGTGCCGATGCCGAGGAGGATCCCGAGGGCGAAGGCCTTGAAGGCGATGCCGATGTTGTTCACCACGTAGAAGCCGAACTTGGCCGCCTCGCCGCCCGAGAAGAGCGCCCGCTCCCCGTGGTCCTTGGAATGCATCTCCTCCATCATGGCCTGGGTCTGGGGAGACATGACCCGGCTGGCCAGCTCGGGCTCCAGCGCGATGAGGGCGCCCGCCACGAGGCCGGGCACCACGAAGAGCGCCAAGGCCACCCAGAAGTAGCCCGCGTTGGCCCGAAGCAGCAGGGGGAAGCCGGAGAGCAAGAAGTCCAGCACTGCCCGCGGCCGGCCCGGGGGCGCCTGGTATATCAAGTTGTGGCCCCGGACCACGAGATCGTTCAGCCGCCCCTCCAGCTCCCCGCCCCAGTCCCTCGATCGCACCACCGCGAGGTCGTAGCAAAGGGCGCGAAAGAGCCGGCTCAGGTCGGACAGCTCCTGCCCGGTCAGCTTCTTGACCCTGGTGCCCTCGGCCCGGTCGAGCAGGGCGCGAAAGCGATACCAGTCCTCTTGCCTGTTGGCTAAAAAGCGCGCGCGGCTCATGGCTGCCCTCCGCCCGGCCTGCTGCCTCCCTGGCCTGGCGGCGAGGAGGCGGAATCAGGGCCAGAGCCAGGCTGCGTCGAGCCAGGGCCATAATGGCTCGGCTGCCCCGGGCCCAGGCCGTAGCTCGGCTGCGCCGGACCTGGGCCGTAGCTCGGCTGCGCCGGGCCCGGACCATAGCTCGGCTGCGCCGCGCCCGGACCGTAGCTCGGCTGCGCCGGGCCCGGACCATAGCTCGGCTGCCCCGCGCCTGGGCCATAGCCTGGCTGTGAAGGGTCTGGACCATAGCTCGGCTGCCCCGCGCCTGGGCCATAGCCTGGCACGGCCTGGCGGCCTGGCGGCGGCGCGGGCAGGGTGTAGCTCGGCATCATCCAGGGGGGAGGCGTGGTGCCCGCGGGTCGCTGCATGCCGTTCAGGTCCCGCTGGGCCATTGCCGCCTGTTCCTCGGCGCTCGGCGGATAGACGAAGGTGCGGAGCACCCGCAGGAGGAACCAGCCCGGAGACTGGGCCACCTCGCCCGGGCGCTCCTCCTGGAAGCTCATGCGCGCCGCCAGGGGGGGAGCCAGGATGTGGGCGATCTCGTCGGCCCGCTCCCTGGACAGGCGCTGCGCCCGGGTCAGGAAAACCTCGATCATGTCGAGGGTGCGATCGCTCGGCTTGTAGGCCGTGGAGCGCTGGCCCGAGGGGATGACCGGCACTCCGTAAACCCAGGGAGGATAGCCCCTCACCACCTCCCGCTCCTCGTGCACCACGAAGGTCCCGGCCACCAGGTCCCCGAGCCGCTGCATGCGCCGCGTGGAGAGGGCTACCACCAGGCCCACGCCGTAGAGCAGGGGCAAACCATCGGCCACCCTGAGGAGGTTCCTGAGGAAGGCGTCCACAAAGGTGATGGGGTAGCCCCCCACCTTGATGACCTTGAGCTTCATCACCCGCTTGCCAGGTGTTCTGCCCCGCCAGAGCCATTCGAAAAGGCACCCGTAGAACCACTCCATGCCGAAGTAGCCGAGCAGCAGGATGGCCCCTGGCAGCCCGGCGATGGCGTTCAGCGGGGTGAGGAAGGCCGCGATGATCGCGAGCACGATGAGGATCCCCACCCGGATGAAGAAGTCCACGAGGAAGGCCCAGAGCCTGGGCGCCGGGCCGGCCGGCCTGAAGGAGAGCCAGACGTTCTCCGGCGTCTCCACGTGGACATAGCTGTCCACGCTCGGGAGCGCTCCTGGCTGTGCCTTGGTGAGTGTCACCATGGGGTGGTTGGTCTGCCCGCCCGGCAGGGGCTCGAGTGTAGCCGATCACCCTGGAGCTAACAACGCGCCGATTCGGACCAAGCAGGTGGGATGAATGGCGACGCCGGAGGCCTCTCCCAAGGCTCTCTATCGATAGACGGGCAGCCTTCGCGAGCCCATGGCGTCGTGGTCCCCGGCCCAGGCGTATCCCTTGAGGTAGTAGCCCACTTGCTTCATCGAAGTGGGCAGCTCGAGGGAGGCCGAGAAGGCTCCCCCTGTCACGGGCACCGTGGCCTCGAGCAGCACCTTGTAGTTGGAGATCTCGTGGTTCTGCAAGGCCTCGGCGCGTGACGGCGTGCCCTGCACCGGCACGAGCTCCCCCAGGATCGCGCCCCGCTCGCACTCCAGGGTCACCAGGATCTGGCCCGAGCTCATGGGCGTACCAAAGCCGTCCGCGGTGACCCGCCCACTCACGGTGATCTGCTGTCCCATGGAGGCGCTCTGGGGGCCGTCGAAGGTGACCCGCCCCTCCGGGAACCCCGGCCCGATGGTCGGGTCTCCCATCAGGTTGTAGAGGATCACGTGAGTGCGGGCCAGGTGATCGGCGGGCTCGTCCAGGAAGGGCTCGGCGAAGACCTCTAGCTCCGTCCTGAGCTCGCCCTCCGGGTACACCATGCGCTGCTTCGCCACCTGGAGAGCCCTGCCATAGGTGGGCTCCCGATCGTTGAAGAGGGCCATGGAGAGCTCGAGGGCCATGATGGCGTTCCCGTATGGGTGGGACCAGTCCGAGGCAGCCAGGCCCCCGAGGGGGCCTTCTGGCATGAGCAGGAGCTCCTCGGTCAGGGCGAGGCCCCCGAGGTGATACTCGCCGTCGCTGCAAGACAGATAGGCCACGACGGTGGGCCGGACGGGCGATCTCATGTGGCCCGTGTCCACTCCCCCAAGGGTGTGGCCTATGTAGGGCTGGAGCGTCGAGCCGGCGTTGTAGCGTGTCACGTAGTCGGCGTCCCAATCCTCTGGTGGCAGGTAATAGGACGAGGAGGAGGCCGCGTAGGTCATGCTCATGTCGAAGTCGTAGGACAGGGACTCGAAGATCCTGAGGGCCACCCACTCGAGGGCCGCGTCGATCTCGGGGCCGAAGCCCCCCTCTCCGGCGAAGACGCTCAGACGGCGGTTGAAGGGCCCGATGGGCCGCTGCTCTTCGAAAGCGCGCACCCGCTCCAGGTAGGCCTCCACCGCCGCGGGCTCCCTGAAGGGCAGCCTCCCTATGGCGATGTCCGGAACCACATCCTCGTCCAGACCTCCGTAGGCGAAGTCACCCACGAAGGACTCCTCCCCCGCGTGCACCGGCACGAATAAGGGATCCTCTGGGGACGCCACGCTCGCATCGGCGATGATGAGCAGGTAGCGGTGATCTCCCTTGGGCCCTGCCTTCGCCCAGCGGGCCACCCGAGCCTTGATCTGCTCCCCGAGGGTCCCCTCGCCGCCCTCTTCGAGCACGTCCTGCGTGGTGACGAGCGTGACGGAGAAGCCGCGGGACTCCCGGTAGGCAGCATACTCTGCCGCCGCCTCGTAGAGCGGCTCCGTGGTGATCACCAGGAGCCTCTTCCCGGGCTCGCCTCCCCCTCCCTCGCCGTCCGGGCCACAGGCAGGCCAGACGAGCGCCAAGGCGATCGAGGCGACGACAAGTGGGCAGGTCCGCCTCGAGGATTGTTTGACGTGGAGGTGAGAAGCGCTCGAGAGCATTGAGAACATGACCTCATCTTCCCCCGGATTCTGCGTCCGCGTCAACGAGCGTTCGCCGCCTGTCCCCTCGGCCGGGCTGCTCAACCGACATTGACATGCCTGAATCGCGGGGCTGATTTCGAGGGCGGCGCGCCCATGCGGTTGCGCATCGAACGGGCTCGCTTGGGTACCCCCGCTAGGGATCCACCGGGGTCTTGGGGAACCCCTCCCGGCCTATTGCATGGGCCTCAATCGCCGCCATGAGGGCGAGCACCAGATCCTCTCGATAGGGACGGGCAACCACCTGCACACCCAGCGGCAAGCCTGCAGAGCCCTGAAGGATCGAGAGCAGCTTCTTCTCCACCTTGTCGAGTTTTCCGTGCCTCGTCTCCTGGGTCTCGTCCGGACGCACCCTGGTGACGGGCACGATGCCAGCGGGAAAGTTCAGCAGAGACCACCTGAAGGCGTAGGACAGGGACAGGGTGAAGTCGCCGGAGGCCCGGTGAGGGAGGGCCGGGATCACGTGGGGCGGGCAGATCATTGCGTCGATCGCCGCGGCGTTCCAGGCGTCGTGCTCGATGAGCCTGAGGACTGTGCGGCGGGCGGTGAGGGCCCAGACCTTGTCCACCTTCTTCTCGCCAAGCACGCCGAGGAGCTTGGCGAGCCGCCGCTCCCCGGACATGCCGAGAACCTGTGCGAGGGCCTTCCTCGCCAAGGCTGGCATTGCGAGGGTTGTGCGGGAGGGCTTTAGCTGCGGGCTGATCTCCTCTCCCCTGAGCTGAGCGTCTATGGTGCGGCCTCCGTCGGCTGAGATCGCCCCGAGCCACAGGTATATGATCTCCTCCGAGGAGGGCGGGGAGTAGGGCACCAGCTCGGCGCCCGCCGCCTCGAGAGCCTCCCGCGCCTCGGCCACGGCCCGCTTGATGCAGCGGGCCGGGGTCAAGAACCCGTCGTCGTCGAAGAAGCCGACCCTCAGGCCGCGGAGGGAGACCTTGGAGGGATCCCCGAGGGGGAGCGGAGGCACCGCGGGATCCATCGCGGCGCAGGCCTCGGGAGACAGGACCCGCATGAGGAGGGCGAGATCCTCGGTGCTGCGGGCGAGGGGCCCGAGCTGCGCCCGGACGATCTCTTGGCCGGGAATGGCCCCCTGTGAGCCCCTGTTGGAGATGCGGTCCAGGGTGGGCTTGAGCCCGGCGATCCCGCAGAAGTGGGCCGGCATGCGGATGGAGCCGCCTATGTCTGTGCCGATGCCCGCCGCGCTGCAGCCCGAGGCGATGGCAGCGGCCTCGCCGCCGCTCGAGCCGCCTGGCACCCGGTCCAGGTTCCAGGGGTTCCTGGTCACTCCGAAGGTGGCGTTCTCGGTCTCCTGGGCGAGCAGGAGCTGAGGCACGTTGGTCTTGCCGAGCAGGATGGCCCCAGCCTCCTTGAGGAGACTTACCGCCGCCGCATCCTTGGCCGCGGGCCTGTCCCGCCTGGCGGCCATTCCGAGGGTGGAGTCCGTGCCTGCCACGTCCACGTTGTCCTTGATGGTCACGGGCAGGCCGTGCAGCGGCCCGCGCAGGCGCCCGGCCCGCCGCTCCTCGTCGGCCCGCCTGGCCTCACCAAGGACCGCCGCGGGCTCCCGAAGCACGAAGGCGTTCAGACGCTCGTTGACTGCCTTGATGCGTCCATCGAGGGCAGTGACGATCTCTTCGCTCGACAGCTCCCGCGCCTCCATGCGCCGGAGCAACACCGTTGCGGACCGCTCGTGGATACTCATGGAGGTATCTTACCCCCTCGAAGGGGAATGCCAAG
>JAVEWA010000492.1:0-5481 GCA_034004785.1 Polyangia bacterium | reverse complement strand
AACAGAACGCCCGCGAGCAGCAACTCCGGGGAGGGAGCCTCCTGCCGAGGCAGGGCGTGCCCTGGATACTATCCCTAGGGGATTGCCAGAAGGTGGCTTCCAAGCCGGTCGAAAGGCGTGCGCCAGTCTGTCGGAGCCCATCCGAGATCACGTCATGCCGGCATCCGTGATTAGAGGAGCCCACTTTCCTGCCATTGGAGCGTGCGAATCAGGCACTGCCCGATATCCGTAGTTTCTGGGTCGCACTATGTAGGAGCAGAAGCCTGGAGCAAACGCGCTTGGCGAGAAAGGACGCGCCATGGACCGCCACGGTCATCTCTCCAGGCGCACGAGTTTTGCTGGCCGACCAGCGTCGGGCTCCGGCGGAGAGTCGCTGCTCGGGGCTGAATTGTGCAGAGAAACCCATGCCAATGGAGGTTGGTTGAAATGAAGCGAAGTCCAGTCGAAGCCAGGGTTCACTCCAGCGGAACGAAGTCTACCAATGTCCTGATTCGTGCCCGAGAGCTGGTGATTCGGACGGAGTTCACGGAGGTGTCCTCCTGCGAGTTTCCTCTCTGGACTAGCTCGCCCGTCCCTGTGGAGATACCGCACGATGGGTCCAAGAGCTTTGTCGTGAGGCCGTTCTCAGGCTCCGTGTCACAGAAGGATGTCTCGGGAGACTTCCCGAACATCATCAAGTTTCCACTGTACCAGCAGCAGGAGCTTGCCTCCCTGAACGACTTCGATGAGCTCCCCAGCTCCATGGGAAACACGATTCTTTCCAAGGTGCCGTTTGCTGCCGTTTCGACGGTGGTCTCCGGCGTGGTTGACGGCAAGCTCGTACAGTCTCACAGCGTCCTGCCGCTGTGGAACGATGGCTCGGCCGTTCTTGTCAACCTGGATTGGTACGACGGCGAGCCTGCGGAGGGTACCCCGGATCCGGAATGGCACATGTGCGCGTCGAGCGGGCTGCCCGTGGATCTGGGCATGGAGCGCCTCATGTTGGCCTCGCGTCTGCCCTCCAACGCTACGCACTGCCGGTTCCTGATCCACATGACACCTTGGCTGCTCGGGGCGCGGCTTCTCCAGGACGGTGGTCAGGAAGCCGAGCACCGAATCTGGAAGCGTGAGTGGCACTTCGATGATCAAACGCAGTTCTCCGGGGCTCTCGAAAGGATTGTTGAGGGAATCCTGGGGAGAGACACCTTGGCGACTCGAGCCGCCCAGTGACTGAAGCTACAAAAAGAGGAGGAGATGAAAATGCTCGTCGTGATACCCAAGGAAATACTGAACGAAGAGAAGCGCGTGGCGGCAATACCGGAGACAGTGGGGAAGCTCCGGGCCAAGGGAATGGAGGTCGCCGTGGAGGCGGGCGTAGGAGCAGGGATATTCATCGAGGACCAAGAGTACGCCAAGGCTGGCGCCACGATTGTGGATGACGTCGAACAGCTCTTCGCCAAGGCGAACGTCATCCTGAAGGTCAAGCAGCCGATCTTCAACGAAGCGAAGCAGAAGCACGAGGTGGATATGATGCCCAAGGGCTCCACCCTGGTGACCTTCCTGCATCCCGCGGCTCCCGACAGCCACGACATAGTGCGCAAGCTTCGCGATCGGCAGATCACGTCGTTCACCATGGACGGAATCCCGCGGACCTCCCGTGCACAGCGGATGGACGCGCTCACCTCGATGAGCACGGTTACGGGTTATCGCGCCGTCCTCGACGCAGCCATGAAGCTGCCGCGCTTTTTGCCCATGATAGGCACGGCTATCGGCCCGATCAAACCGGCCAACGTCTTAGTGGTCGGGACGGGCGTCGTTGGGCTGCAGGCGGTGGCAACCGCAAAGCGCCTCGGCGGAGTTGTCAAGGCCTGGGACATTCGCGAGGCCGCGCGCAGCGAAGCCGGGAGCCTGGGAGCCAAGGTCGTGGGTTTCGACGTACCGAAGGAGCTGGCGATCGCCGAGGGTGGCTACGCGAAGAGGCTGCCCGATGACTGGCTCGCGAAAGAGCAGGCTGCCATCGTAGAAGTCGTGGCCGCATCGGACATCGTGGTGCTCTCGGCGCTGGTGCCAGGTGGGAAGGCGCCCATCATCGTCACCAAGGATGCCGTCTCCAAGATGAAGCCTGGATCCGTGATTGTGGACGTGTCCATCGATCAGGGTGGGAACTGCGAGCTGACCCAGCCGAGCAAGGAAATCCTCGTGAACAGCGTTCGCATCTGCGGCCTTCAGAACATACCAGGCAGGATGGCGATGCATTCATCCTGGCTCTATGCAAACAACATGTTCCACTACATCGACAACCTGTTCAAGACGGTCCCTGGCGAACCAGATCTCAAGGATGACATCGTCGCGGCTTCGCTCGTGACGATGAACGGAAAGATAGTGTTTCGCCCAGCCCTCGAGGCAATGGGCGAGGTCTGAGTGCATGGAATCAGAGCGCAGGAGACACGACCATGGCTGATCTGGCTTTAATGCTGCTGGTGTTCGCATTGTCCTTCGGGATCGGCTACGTGCTCATCTCGCGCGTACCGCCGCTTCTGCACACCCCCCTGATGTCTATGACCAATGCCATCTCGGCGGTGACGATCCTGGGCGCGCTGCTACTGTTCGCCGTGCCTATGAGCACGGGAAACAAGGTGATCGGCGCGATCGCTCTCGTTACGGCGTCCTTCAACCTGGTGGGGGGGTTCGTTATCACGGACCGGATGACGAAGATGTTCAAGACGCACCATGGAGCCGAGCATTCACCGGGGGATGGACAATCATGACCCGTCCCGCTCTGCGGTGAGACCACCACGGAGAGGACCATAACGGAGATCGACATGTCTACCTGGATGACCGTTCTCATCGACGTCGCCGTCATAGTGTTGTTGGTTATAGGAATATCGCTCTTCCGAACTCCACGCGGAGCCAGATATGGCAACATGACGGCCGCTGTTGCCCTCCTGGCTGCAATCGCTGTCGTGCTCCTCAGGAACAGCGTCCTGGACCCGGTTATCCTGCTGGGCGCATTGGTGGTGGGTGGCGTCCTCGGGACGCTGATTGCCATGCGGGTGACCATGATCCAGATCCCGGCGATGGTGGCCTTCCAGCATGGTGCTGGAGGAGTGGCCGCCTTCTGCATTGCTTTCGTCGAGCTGACGAGGAGCGGAGCTCCGGAGAGCGTCGTTGGCGAGGTGTCGGGATTCCTGGGGCTCGTGATTGGAGCAGCGACCTTCAGTGGCAGCATGCTGGCGAGTGGAAAGCTGGCGGCCAAGATCAGGCAGACTCCAATGGTCCTGCCTGCCCACAACTGGATTCTCAGCCTCCTCCTCATAATAATTGTGGGGCTCTGTGTCTTCGCGGCGACCGCCGGCGCAGCGTGGATGACGCTCGTCTTGAGTGGGGTGCTGGTGACTTCGATCCTGCTCGGAGCCCTGTTCGCCATGAGAATCGGAGGGGCGGACATGCCCGTGCTCATATCGTTCCTGAACGCCACGGCGGGCCTCGCGGCGGCGTTCTGCGGGGTCATCATACAGAATCGACTTCTCATAGCGTGCGGGGCCACGGTGGCTGCATCGGGCTCGATTCTGACGGCCGTGATGTGCCGAGCCATGAACCGCAGCTTCCTCAAGGTCCTGTCCGGCGGGAGACCCGCTAGCCGTGGCGGTAGCGCCGCGGTGGAGGCGAAGGCTGAGGGCGTGGACACACAGGAGAAATCGACGAGGACCAAGCGGACGTTCGAAGAGGCTATGCTGGAGGCGAAGACCGTGCTGCGCGAATCGAGCAGGGTCATCATCATCCCAGGATACGGGATGGCTCTAGCGAGGGCCCAGTTTCATGTGGCCTCCCTCGCCAATAAATTGGAGCAGCTCGGGAAGAGCGTGGATTTCGCCATCCATCCCGTTGCGGGCCGAATGCCCGGACACATGAATGTCCTGCTCGCCGAGGCGGACGTCGACTACGACAAGCTCAAGGAGATGGACGAGGTGAACGAGACCTTCGGGGATACGGATGCGGTGCTGATCATCGGAGCATGCGACGTTGTGAACCCGGCTGCTCTAGAGAAGGAAGACACGCCCATCTCTGGGATGCCGATACTCAAGGCGCACGAAGCCAAACGAGTGCTCGTCTGCAACCTGGACGAGCGGCCTGGATACTCAGGTGTGCCAAACTCGCTGTATGACGAGCCAAAGACACTGTTGCTCCTTGGCGATGCCAACGCCACGGTCACAGAGCTCCTGGATAGCTTGTCAGCCAGGGGAGAACGCAAGGAGGCGTTGGCATCATGATCACCAATGAGAAACTCAATGTGAAGCTGCTGAAGGCCGAGTACGCCGTGAGGGGGCCCATAGTGCAACGGGCGCAGGAGCTCGAGGCCATGGGAAGGGAGATCATCTATTGCAACATTGGCAACCCGCAGGCCTTGGGTCAGAGACCCATTACCTGCCTGCGACAGCTCCTGTGCTTGCTCGAGTACCCGGCGCTCATAGATTCTCGCGAGGTAAGGACCGGGTTCCCGAGTGATGTCGTCGAGCGGGCGAAGTCGATCCTCGTCAGGCACCCTCACGGTCTCGGCGCCTATTCGCAGAGCGCCGGGATCCCATTCGTTCGGAAGGCAGTTGCAGACTTCATCGCCGAGCGCGACGGCATACCGACGGATCCATCCAGGATCATCTTGACCGATGGCGCCAGCAAGGGTGCGCAGGCCGTTCTCACTGCCCTGCTCAGATCTCCTGGAGATGGTTTTCTGATACCGATACCACAGTATCCGCTCTATAGCGCCAGCCTGTCGCTGCTCGGAGGAGAGAGCATTGGGTACTACCTCGGCGAGACGGAGGAGTGGCGGCTGACCGGTGAGAGCCTGAACGAGAGCATCGATCGTGCGCGAGCATCCGGCATCAACCCCGTGGGGATCGTGGTCATCAATCCGGGCAATCCAACCGGGGCGACCCTCTCGAGAGAGAACATGGAGGGGGTCCTCGCCTTTGCCAGACGACACGAGCTCGCGGTGCTCGCAGACGAGGTCTATCAGGAGAACGTCTATGCCTCTGGGGCGGAGTTCCTCTCCTTTGCCAAGGTCATGTACACAATCGGCGACACCACCACGCCGCTATTCAGTCTGCACTCTGTGTCAAAGGGCTTCCTTGGAGAGTGCGGGCACCGTGGAGGGTACCTGGAGCTGCGTAACATCCCCGATGACGTGCTTGCCCAGTTCATCAAGCTCCAGTCCATCAGCCTTTGCGCAAACCTGCCAGGGCAGATAGCGACCTACTTCATGGTCATGCCGCCCAAGGCTGGAGATGAGAGCTATGTCGAATACGCCCGGGAAAGAGATAGCATCCTCTCGGATCTCGCTGAGAAGGCGGAGATCCTCGGGAGGGGAGTCAATCGTGTTCCGGGGATGTCGGTGAACATCCCCAAAGGGGCTATGTATGCGTTTGTTCGATTCGAGCTCCCTGATCCACCTGGTGTGACACCCGAGGATATGCCTCCCGTGGAACGCGAAGCCTACTGTGCCAG
>JAVEWA010000491.1:0-5496 GCA_034004785.1 Polyangia bacterium | reverse complement strand
TCCCGGCCGAAGATCCAGAAGAAGCCGTAGCCCAGGGAGGCGTAGGGCGTGAACCAGGAGCGGACATCGTAGCTCACGAGGAGGTTCACCGGGAGATGCAGGTACCAGGCGCCCTGGTCCCCGAAGACGTCGGCCGCGCCGCCAAAGCCGAGGCTCAAGGAGACGGCCAGGGGGTGGGCGGGGGGCATGAGGTTCAGCTTTGCGTCGGCCAGGGCGCCCCCGAAGGAGAAGAGGCGCAGGCCGACGTCGGCTCGCTCGGCCACGCCGGTGCGGGCGCCCAGGGTGAGGGGGAAGCTCGTGAGGCCGATGCCCCGCTCCTCGGTCAGGGAGTTGTGCAGGTAGCCGAGCCCGCCAGTCAGGTCCACCTGGCCCACCGCGGTGGGGCGCGCCGTCTGGAGGGCGCCGATGCCGCAGGCGGGGAGGCCGGCGAGGCTGGCCAGGACGGCCAGGACGGCCAGGACGGCCAGAGCTGGAAGGCCCAGGCAGCCGCGATGCCCGGAAGGGAGGGCAGCAACGGTCGAGAGGCCGGAACTGCGTTTGCACCTGCGCTTCGGCATCACAGGGCCTCCAAGGCGGCCCGGATGGCCTCCTCGGTGCCGTGGGCGTCGCAGATGGCCCTCAGCTCGGCGCGGGTGGGCGGGTCGGCGCCGAGGGGCAGGCGCACCTCGATGGTCTTCTCCACGAGCAGGCTGTAGTCCTTGGGGATGAGCTCCCCGAGGAAGCACCAGTCGAGGGCCTCCACCTCGGGCTCGTGGCCCTCGACGAACTCGGCCTGGATGCGGAGCGCCCTCACGCCGATCACGGCCCAGTAAACCGCGTCAGAGCCCGACTTGCCCACGGGCACGATTACCCTCGGGTCCACCCGCACGTCCCGGTCGGTGGTCCAGGAGGCGAGCCAGGTCTCGGCCGCGGCGGTGCAGGACTCGAGGTCGTGCTCGATGAGCTCCTCCTCGAGGAGCATGGCCGGGAAGTCCAGGCCGAGGTGGCGGGCAGACAGGTGGGCGATGCCGTACATCCGCCGGGTGATGGCGCCCAGCTCGGAGAGCAGGGTATCGCCCTCGGAGCCGTCCTCGCGGAGCCGCCTGAGGCTCCCGAGGACCTCGTCCCCCACCAGGGCCCGGAGGTAGGTCGCCAGGAAGCGGTAGCCACGGGCCGTGCGCAGGTAGAAGGTCGGGAAGGGCTCCACCGGCAGCTTGGGGTAGATGTCCACCGGGGTGGGCGCGGCCGAGCCGTCCGTGGCCATCTCCAGGCTCTTGACGTGGGTCTCCCTCGTCTGGATCAGGATGGACTTGAAGGTCTCGATGAGCTTCTTCTTGTAGGCCGAGGTCAGGAGCAGGTTGTCTTTCTCTGCGGCTCGCTCGGGCAGGAGCAGGGTCTCCATGGCGTAGAGCTGGTAGTCGTACCAGCCCGAGGCGGCGTCAGGGGCCAGGTCGAGGGAGCCGTCCCGGATGGCCTCGATCAGCAGGTCCATGAAGCTCGCGTCCGGGTCCGAGCCGCCGCAGAAGAGGTCCTTGAAGAAGTTCGTGTCCTTGCTGCGGGAGGCCGGGAGCACGGCGAAGTCCACCCCGGAGCAGACGTAGGGCTCGGGGTTGTCGGCATGGAACTGGGCGCCGAGCCCGGCGAGATCGTCCAGGTCGGAGAGGCTCGTGACGTAGGGCACGAGGGCCGTCACGGGGTGGCTCGAGTAGGGGTTCGTGAGGCCCGCGTAAAGGGCCACGAGGGCAGAGTAGTCCTCCTCGAGGGCCGGGTCTTGCACGAGGGCGAAGGCCAGGGCGGCGAAGAGACCCAGCTGCTGCGCGCTGCCGTTCACTCCGAACTCGGTCTCCAGGGCGGGCACGTTCATGCCGGGATCGACCCCCCGGTTCTGAAGGAAGCGGTCCTGGCGGAACACGCGGCCCAGGGTCTCGTTCCAGGTGTAGAAGCCGATGGGCCTGGCAAGGAGCGGGAAGCCCGAGAAGGCCGTCTTGACCGAGTCCACTCTACCTCTGAGCCCCGAGTCCAGGGCGGCCTGTCCGCCGCCCAGCTCCAGGCCGGCCGCCAGGAAGACCCTGGCCCGGTCGATGTGCTCTCGCTGCGGGGCGGTGGCGGTTGCCGAGAGGGTCTCCAGGGCGCCGAGCCAGGTCACAAGGACCTCCTGCTTGCCGGCCCAGAGCTCTCCCACCCCGTCCTGCGAGGCCAGCTCCAGGGCCGCGTAGAGGCCGTCGTTCACCGGTTTCAAGAAGCCGTTCACTACCTCCATGGAGGGGATGAGCTCGGGGGCGCCGCTCCCGGCGAGGGCAGCGAAGGCCTCGCCCCGGGTTGGGAAGAGATCGGTCTCGAGGTGCTTGTCCTGGCCCTCGAAGGGCAGGATGTCCAGCCTCGTCACGGCGGCGCTCTTGTTCAGCTCGAAGCGGCACCCGCCAAAGGTCTCCTCCACCCACCTGTCAGGGTCGTACTCCGGGTGCTTGTCCTCGATGCGGTCGTCCTCGAGGGAGGGGTCCTTGTCGAGGTCCTCGTCCTCGAGGAGCACACTCTCCACGCCCATCATGTCGAGGGAGCCGAGGATGCAGCCCGAGGCCGAGAGGCAGAAGATGGCCGCGGCGAGCAGAAGGGAATGGGTGATGGTCTTCATGGTCTGATACTCCTCGGACATGGTGTCCTCGGCGAAGGACTGCATCTGCCATACCAAGATTGGGACAATCGAAGGTATCTTACCATGATCTCTGGACTAATGTCGTCGCGGTCCCTGCATGCCCTCAATGCCTGGCCCTTGGCCGGGCTCGGCCGGACCGGGACAGGAGTGTCGTGAAAGGGGCCTTCGGCCCGGATCCGATATGGAGGAGGAAGGGGGAGACCTGGCAAGGGGAGGCGCGCCCCTTGGCCGCTACTTGGCCTTGAGGGAGAGGCAGATCTTCTCGAGCCAGCCCTTGGTCTTTTCGAAGTTGGGCACCCCGCCGTCCTTGGCCTGGGAGGCCTTGCACACGATGTTCTTGCCGCCAATGGCCTTGAAGAAGACCGCGTAGAGCAGGCCCTTGGTCTCGGAGTGGTGCGTGACCAGGAAGCCGCCAGCCACCTCCTCCTTGCGGGCGATGACGTACTTCTGCTCCACCATGTAGTGCTTGGTGGCCTCCTCCAGGGTCTTGGGGGCGGTCGAGATGGTCATGAGGGTCACCCCGGGCTCGCTGAAGTAGTCTTCCATGTCGGCCTTCCAGGCCTTGCGATCCGCCTCGTCGGCGTCCAGCTTCATCTTCGCGGGCAGATCGATGGTGAGCTTCACGCCTCCGCAGCTCGTCTCCACGGGCTTGAGCTCCTTGCCGCTCCAGTCCTGGCCGGGCCCGGCCTCCTTCTTGCCGCTGTCTTTCTTCTCGCCGCAGGAGGCGGCCAGGCATAGGGCCAGCAGGCCGACCAGGATGGACATGGATTTGCACATGGGATTGCTCCTTTTGGGCCTCCTTCGGCCCGGGTTGCTTTGGCCAAGGGTCGAGTCAGTTACCCCCATTGGTGGGCCGTGGTCAATCCTCGTTCTCGGGCTCCCATTCCTCGGGTGCCTCTGCCATTGCTTCGCCAGGAGGTTGCCGGGCGTGCAGGTCGAGCTGGCTCGCGCGGGCCTTCGAGGTCGTCCCAGGCTCCCCTCTGGCTCCGAGCACTGCCAGCGCCCCCTCGTCGAGGGGCACCAGCAGGCGCCGGGCGTCGTCCGGCCTCGCGCGGAGCCACTCATCGAAGCTCTTGGCGTCGAGGACCACCACCATGCGCTTCTCCTTGCCGGGCCGGTGGAAACGCCGCATCAGCTCGTGCCCCGCGGCGTCGATGGTCAGCAGCGTGAAGCTCAGGACGCTCTCGCCGCTCCGAGCGCTCCAGGCGTCCCAGAGGCCAGCCATGCCGAAGGGGCGGCCATCGTGGCGGCCCAGGCGTGTGGACACCGGACGGCCGCTAGACCAGTCGGGCTCGTAGATGGCCGTTGCCGGGACGATGCAGCGCTGGCCCCGGCGCCAGGCGTCCCTGAAGGCTGGCTTCTGGGCCGCGGTCTCGGCCCGGGCGTTCACCGTGCGGCGCCCCATCCTCGGGTCCTTGGCCCAGTGGGGCAGGAGCCCGAAGAGGCCGGCCATGGCCTCCCTTCCCGCCGCGGCGGGATTCGAATCAGGCCGGACCCCATCCAGGCTCTGGGGACGGACGCGCAGGAAGGCCCCGGTGGAGCCGGGCCACAGGTCGCCGTCCAGCGGCCGCTCCGGGGGCTCCACGCCGAAGACCAGGCGAAAGCGCTCCTTGTCCAGGTGGGCTTCGAAGTTCACGCACATGGCACGGGGTGGGTGGGGGCAGGGGAGGGGGCTAGCGGAACCAGCTCCGCTTGCCGCCAGCCTTGGCTCCCTCCAGCTCGGCAAGCTCTCCGAGCAGCTCCTTCTGGCGCTTGGAGAGCTTGGTGGGGACCTGGACGATGAAGCGCAGGATCTGGTCGCCGTTGCCGTAGCCGTCCAGCCTGGGTATGCCCTCTCCCTTGAGGACCTCGATCTGGCCAGGCTGGGTGCCAGGCTTAACCTCGAACTCGGCGGTGCCGCCAATGATCGGGATCTCCACCGTGGCGCCGAGGGCAGCCTGTGGGAAGGAGATTGGCACCTCGCAGTAGATGTCCGCTCCCTCCCTGGCGAAGCGCTCGTCCTTGGCGACGTGCAGGGCCACGTAGAGGTCCCCTGGCACCCCGCCAGGAGGCGCGGCCTCGCCCTTGCCAGAGATGCGCAGGCTCTGGCCGTCGTCCACCCCTGGCGGGATGTTGACCTTGAGGGTCTCCTCCTTGGGCACGCGGCCGGAGCCTCCGCAGTCTGGGCACTTCTCCTTCACGATGGTGCCCGCGCCCTGGCAGGTGGGGCAGGCCAGGCGGGCGGTGAAGATGCCCTGGCGGTGCATGACCACGCCCTGTCCATTGCAGGTGGAGCAGGTCTGGGGGCGGGTGCCGGGCTTGGCGCCAGAGCCTCCGCAGGGCTCGCAGGCGGCCCTGCGTTTCACCGTGACCGTCTTGGAGGCGCCCTTCACGGCCTCGAGGAACTCCAGGTCCACCTCCACCACCACGTCCCGGCCCCGGCGGGCGGAGCGCCTGCCCCGGCCGAAGAAGTCCCCGAAGTCGCTGAAGATGGAGCCGAAGTGCGAGAAGATGTCCTCGACGTCCCCGAAGCCGCTGAAGCCCGCCTGCTGGGGACCGTCGTGGCCGAACCTGTCGTAGAGCTGGCGCTTCTCCTGATCGGAGAGCACCTCGTAGGCCTCGGCCGCCTCCTTGAACTTGTCCTCTGCGGACTTGTCGTCGGGGTTGCGGTCCGGATGGTACTTCACCGCCATCTTGCGGTAGGCTCGCTTGATCTCGTCCGGAGCGGCATCTCTTGAGATGCCCAGGACATCGTAGTAGTCCCGCTTGGGCATGGCGCTCAGTAGTCTCTCGTGGGCATGGCGCTCAAAGGTAAGGCCCCATTCGGCCCCTGTCAATTGGCCAGCAAGCCTATAAACAACATCAACAAATAGAGTTCAACTTAC
>JAVEWA010000490.1:0-5526 GCA_034004785.1 Polyangia bacterium | reverse complement strand
CCCAATAAGCTAATTATGGTGTAAAAAACATGGCTCCGTCTAGGTTGTGATCGCCTAATAAGCTCGCAAAATCAACTAGATCAAAATACCGCTTGCGCTCGCCACCATTGGCCTCTAAAAGCGAAGGAACCTCCCCCCTTCTGGCTCGCTCCATGGGGAGGCTCACTGCTCAAATGGGTGTGAGCTAATGGTCCTACACGTCAGGCCTGCCCTGCCCAAGCCCCCAGAGGTCGATTATGACCTCGCCCGCAAGGTGGCGCGGGTTGTGGGTCCCCTTTTGAAGGCCTACTTCAGGACCCGCGTCGAGGGCCTGGAGAATATCCCCGCTGGCCGCTCGCTGCTCGTGGGCGTGCACAGCGGAGGCATCGTACCGGTGGACGCCCTCGCTCTCGGGGCAGCCTTCTACGAGCACTTCGAGTACCAGCGCTCCCTGCAGTTCCTCGCCCATCAGCTCCTTTGGCGCATCTCTCCTGAGGTCACCCGGATCATGGAGGGCATCGGCGGGGTGGAGGCCAGCCCCGAAAGCGGCCAGGCCCTCCTCGAAGCGGAGCGCACGGTAATGGTGTATCCGGGCGGGACCTACGAGGTGTTCAGACCCTTCTGGGAGCGCAACCGCATCGACTGGAACGGGCACATGGGCTACGTGCGCCTGGCCGTCCGAACGCGTACGCCCATCGTGCCCGTGCCTTCAGTAGGGGCTCACGAGCAGTTCATCGGTCTAACAAGGGGCCTCGCCCTGAACCGCCTGGTTGGTCTTGGCAAGCTCCTCGGTCGCGTCGAGATCCTGCCTCTCCTTTGGACCTTCCCCTTCGGGCCCACCGTGGCCTTCCTGCCTCCGTACCTGCCGCTGCCCGCGCAGGTCACGGTGCGCTGCGAAGAGCCGATGGAGCTGCACAGCACGGCCGCAGGCCGCCAGGTGTTCCGGCGAAACCCCAAGGGGGATCCCGAGCATCTCATGACCTTGCACCGGATGGTGCAGGCCCGCATGCAGGCGGGTCTGGACGGCCTGGCGAGAGGGCGCATCCCCTTCCTCGGCAGGATCCCCGCCCTCGAGAGGCTTGGCCGAGTCCTGGGTGCCAGGCCGGATCGCCCTGCTGCTTGACCCTGATCGGTCGTGATGGCAAGGTCGCCTATATGCAGCCACGACGCAGTTGTGTATTCGTGCTGGCCGCGCTCCTCGGGATGTCGGTCTTCTTCGAGGGAGCTGCCGAAGGACAGGTGGTTCTCGGCCGACAGCACCGCGGCTCCGAGGGCAGCGCAGAGGTTGGATTGCAGGCCATGGTGGTGGGCTCGGGCGGCTCCACCTCCGACACCTTCCTCGGGGCTGTCGTCACCGTCCAGGGCGGTCACCTGCGGCACTTCTCGGTGCTCTTCCAGCTAGGCATCGGGGCAGGGCTTGGCGAGGACCCCGAGGACCCTGGAAAGACCCGCGCGGGCGAGCAGGCCTGGGTGGGCCTTGGCGCGCGACTTCGGCCCCTGGCCTTTCTCGCCAAGGCGCCCGAAGGTCTCGACCTCTTCGTGGGGCCGCTCCTCGGGGCCCTGTTCAACCCGGACCTGGTGATCTTCGTTGCAGCGGCGGATCTGGGAGTGGCCTACCGTTTCGGGAGGCTTCGGCTCTCCCTCTCCGCGCAGCTCGGCTGGGCGGACGTCCTGCACCAGGCCATGCCTCTGGCAATGAAGGCTGGCTGGTGCGCGGGCGGTCTCCTCTCCGTGGGTTACGCTTTCTAGCCTGTCTCGAGTTACCGACGAGCTGGAGGGGGGGCTGAGCCCCGGGATCCGATGGGGCGCCCCTCCAGGCGTAGCAGGAAGAGGTCCCCCTGACGCAGGGCGTTGACCCGGTGGACATATCGGGCCGGGCGGAGCTCTTGCCTCGCCATGTCCAGCAAGGTCTTTCGTATCTCGGGCAGGATGAGGAGTCTGGGCCAGTGCTCGGCCAGGATCACCACCCAGGTGAGGGGCCCGCCCTCGGACAGGCGTGTCATGAGGCCCTTGTCCAGCCAGGGCTCCACGGGCGGGAGGTCCTTCTGCACCGAGGCGGCCAGGGGACGGAGGAGCTCGTCGATGAATCGGTTGCCCCTCCCGAGGTCCCGCCCGGCTACCTTGGGCAGGACGCCATCCAGCAGGCGCTGCCCAAGCGGGGTCATACGCCAGCTCAGCGTCACAAGGGGTGTCTTTTCCGCGAGGTGCAGATGCAGGGCGAAGCGGTCGAAGGGGCGTGGCTGGGTCTGGGCGATGGCCCTCGGTATCCGCGCGATCCGCCAGGCCGTGCGGAGCATCTCGTTTCTCTCCTTAGCCTCGACCACGACCAGAGCCTTGATGGCCTGCCTCATTCCCAGCCACATGGCGGCCTCGGCCATGGCGTCGCCCCGGATGAGCAGGGTGAGATCAGCGCCCGCCAGGAGCGACACCTTCACAAATGGGTCTGACAGGATGGGAGCAGGCTCCGCCGGGGCAGTCGCCTCGCGCTTTCCCGCGCCATCCGGCATGGGAGCAAGGGGCGGCCTGCCAGGGGAGGGGGGAGCCAGGAGCCGCGCTGCCTGGAATGCGTCCAAGGGGCCGGTGACGGGCAGCACCAGGTCCACGATCAGGTGTCTGCCAACTATCGATGCAGCCATCGCGAGCCCATCCGGGGCCGCGAACCTGGCCAGGAAAGTGCCGCGGGCGGCGAGCGCTCCGAGGGGCTTGGGCAGGACAGGGTCATCGATGGCTCGCAGGTCGGAGATACCCAGGCGGGTCATCGCACCAGGGAGCTTGGCCAGGGCGGCACGGGCCCGTCCGGCGTCCGAGAGCGCGGCCACCAGTCGGAGGCGCAGGTTGAGGCCGGGCCAGGCGGCCAGCTTCTCGCCTGGACGCGCGGAGGGCGCAGTCTGGCGCTCGATGGCCTGCTCCAGCCCGGCTCGGGCTGTCTGGGGGTCCTGGATCAGGGCGAGCACCCAGCAGCGGCCATGATCCAGCCCGAGGACTTTCGACGGGGACTGCTCCCCAATGGCCGAAACGGCTCTCGAAAACCAGGGGACTCTCCCAAGGTAGTGAGCCATCCAGCCCCCGGGCGCTGCGAGGCGGTCGAGCAGGTCCGGCCTGCCAGAAAGGAGGACGGGGACGTCCGCAGGAAAGAACGAGAGCTCCTCGGGATGCGCCCTGGCGTCCAGCCGAAGGGGGGGAGCGGGTATGGGCGGGGTGGGGCTGTCGGGCGCCTGGGCTGGTCGCGGTCGGCTGGCGGGCCTGGGCTGCTCCTTGCCGGGAGATCTCCGAGGGGCCCTGTCCCCTTCGCAGGCAAGAGCGGCTAGAGCCACGGTGGCAGCTATGGAGAGCAGGGCGCGACTGGACAAGCTCACCTCCCGCGTGAGGTCAGCGCCGGCGCAGCGAGCGCCGCCATGCCTCTGGCGTCGCCTCGCCCGACGTTCGATAGAAGCAGCGTTGACCTCGGCAGCCATTGGCCTATCATGGCTCGAAGCCGAAGGGAACAGGCGGATGAGCGAGCAAGGCGCCGACGAATCCTCCCAGAAAGGGTCGCAGTATCTCTTGCACCTGTACCGCGGGAGCGATCTCCTCCTGAAGGAGCAGGTCGCCGAGGCGCGCCAAGAGCTGGAGGAGGCCTCTCGCATCGACCCCGACGATCCCAAGGGGCTGTCGCTCCTTGGCCTCGTGTACTTCCGCCTGGAGGAGTACGAGCTGGCCCAGCAGATCTATGAGCTGCTGGTGTCCAGGTATCCCTCCGAGGCTCCGCTGCGCGTCAACCTGGGCTTGGTCTATATGAAGCAGGGCCGCGCAGGGGACGCCAGGGACGAGATGCTGCGGGCGGTGGAGTTCGATCCCAACCACCAGCGCGCCTATGGCTATCTGGGGCTCCTCCACAGCGAGGCAGGAGACCACGAACGGGCCAGGGTTGCCTTTGCCAAGGCCGGCCAGGACGCGATGGTGCAGCGCATGGAGGAGCTCCTCGCGTCCCACCAGCAGCCCCCCGCCGTCGGGCCCGACCCAGCGGTCCCGGCGGCAGTCGCCAAGCCTGCTCCTGGAGCGCCCTCGCAGGCCGCTCAAGCTCCAGGGCAGATGCGCGAGGCCCCCCCGGCTCTCTCGTCCATGAGCGTCGTCTCCATGGAGGGAGCGCCGATGCCCTCGGGCGCCATGCCCCCGATGGTCTCCGACGCCATGACGCAGCCGGTGGCGGTTCCGACCGGGAATGGGCCCGACGCTCTGGCAGAAGATGCACTAGGAGTCGATCCCTTCGCCTCCTGGGGCGCCGAGCTGAACGACCAGGGTGATGCCACGCCGGATGCCGTTCAGGAGCAGCCGAGCCAAGGCTTGGGAGCAAGTGACGAGCGTGGATTCGGGGCCGCGCCGCCGCCTGTCTCGGTGGACTGGGGTGTGGACAGCTCTCCCGGGATCCCGATGGCCGCGCCGTCGGAGCCCATCGAGACGGGCGGAGGAGGGTTCGCCGCGCCGGTCGATCAGGCGCAGGTGGCTCCCGCTCCAACCGTAGCAGGAGTCATGGACTGGTCTGGCGATCCAACCATGGCCGCAGCGGATGCTGGTTCGGCCCAGAGCGAGGAGGTGGTCGGAGGTCTCGGCTCGGCAGCCGAAACGAGCCAGTCTCCAGAGATGGCGGCGCCCGTCGAGCCTCCGGGTCCGGGCGGTCAGCCAGAGCCTTGGGTTGCCGAGGGGCTCCATCGCGCGGGTGAGAGCTTCATCGCCGAGAGCGAGGTCAGCGATGCCCTCGACCAGGCGGTGGGTCCAGAGGAGCCCTGGCCCACTCGGACAGGGGTTGCCCTGCCCATGCAGGCTCCCTCCGATGGCACGCCCGAAGGGTCAGCAGCTGGGATCGCCTCATCCGTGGCCCAACCCCAGGCTGTGCAGGCTGTCGGTGCACGCACGGACGGCCTCGGCCCTGTACCGATCTTCGCCTTCGCCACCACCGAGCTCGTGGACCTCGGAGCGCGGCACGAGCGCATATCGTGCTCCTCGGACGGGCTGCTCCTCTTCGCAATCGAGGAGGACGGCTTCTTCCGGGCCGACAGCTTGGTGGCCAAGGTGGGAGACCTGAAGTTCGAGCCGGCCTTTCGCCGCGCCAAGGGGACCAACGTCGAGGAGCCCATGGAGGATCGACGGGGGCCGTTCCTCAAGGCCAAGGGGTAGGGCCTCCTGGTATGCAGCGCAGGGGCCGAGAGGCTCGTCCTCTTGGATCTCTTCGATGACTTCATTTACGTGCGAAGCGAGCACCTCTTCGCCTTCGAATCCACACTTCACTGGGAGAACGGCAAGATCAGGGGACAGACTGGTACGATTCCCCTGGTCCACGTACGGGGCGAGGGGCGCCTGGCATTGGCCTGCGATCCGGGACTTCGCAAGCTTCGTCTGGTTCCAGATCGACCGGCCTTGGTCGCCGAGGCGTCCCTCGTGGGCTGGGTTGGGCGGGTCATACCGCAGACGGTGGCGCGGCCATCGAGCGAGGCGCCCGCGCCTCAGGGAGCTCCGCTGCTAAGGTGCGAGGGAGAGGGGATCATCCTGGTGTTGCCTGCCAGGATCGCC
>JAVEWA010000489.1:0-5526 GCA_034004785.1 Polyangia bacterium | reverse complement strand
CCCCCCGACCCGCCGTCCGGCCCGCTCCCCAGCCCACCCCCCGGCCCGCTCCCCAGCCCACCCCCCGGCCCGCCGCCCGGCCCGCCCCCCGGCCCGCCCCCCGAGGAGAGCCCCGCCAAAGCCCCTGAGGGCCGCGGACCGGCATGCCCTCTCCCTTGCCCAAGCTTGCCATTGACGCCCCTGGTGCCCGCTGATACGTTCACTTGACCCCCGCTGGCGACAGACGCTCGGGGAGGCGCTCACAAGCGCAGGAGGATCCGCAACCCATGATCGCCTACGAGGATCTCTGTCTGGCACTGGACCGCTACAACCGCCGCCTGCGCGGGGAGGTGGTCCCCGAGCCCTCACAAGCGCAAGGCATGGAAGCCGAGGAGCTGGACTTCGTGGAGGAGCAACCGGCGGCGGCGCCCCCTCCCCCACCGCGGGCCTTCGGGGTGAGCCAGGGGTCTTCGGTTCCGGATGTCACCCTCGAAACGGCGCTCCCGGAAGGCAGCTATGGCCAGGGCCAGTACGGACAGCAGGGATACGGCTCTGGCTCCTACCCGCAGCAGCAGCAGCCCGCGCCTGGCTCTGGCCCCGTGGGCCAGACGCCCTACCCAGGCAGCCAGGATCCTTACCGCTAGGTCCGCGCCCTGGGAACGCCCCGAGCGCTCGAACTGATCGTGATCATGACCACCTTCCGGGGTTTTCAGCAGCACGATTTCGACGCCTACGCGCCCCAGAAGTGGCGCAGCAACGTCTATAACCTGGAACGCATGCAGGCTAAGGACAAGCTGCTCTGCCTTGGCCGCGACCTCTCTCCCCTGCTTCCAACGCCAGACGCCGAGCCTCTCTCCCTGGAGGCCTCGATGGAGCATCCGGCGGTCTGGAACGGCAACCAGGTCTCGGAGCAGTCCATCTACTTCATTCGCCCCGAGGCGGAGCGGCAGGAGCTGCGCGGGCGCCTCGCGAAGAGCCAGTCCATCTCCTCGCTCCTGGCCGAACCCGCACCCTACCGGGACCATGTGCACCTCTGCATCGTCCTGCGCCAGGACGATCTCGCCGTGGGGCTCAGCCTGCACCGCGAGGCCCTGGTGGACTGGCAGAACTCTGCCAAGCGGACAGGCGACGCCTGGCAGCTCCAGTCCTTCCTGGACCGCGTCCACCGCCTGGACGAGGCCTTCCTGCTCTCCCTTCATGGAGGAGAGCCCATCGCCCCCAAAACCCTCACCGCAGAGTCGCTGAAAGGCGCCCTGGCAGCGGAGGCCCCCTCGCGGACCGGCCCGTCGAAGCCCGTGCTGCAGCTCGTCCGACGCTACCCCCGCAGCGATCCCAGCCTTATGGAGCCCTCGTTCCTCGAGCGGATCCGGGAGGATCTGGCCGCTCTGCTCCCGCTCTACGCCTTCCTCGCCTGGAGCCGGCAGCACGATCTAGTGTCGGTGAAGGAGACCATCAAGGAGGAGAAGAAGGCCAAGATGGCCCGCGGGCTGTCGAGGGACGACGAGATTCGCGTGACCCGCGGGCTGTTCTCCGGCAAGACCGGAACCATCCTCGAGGTGGATGATCGCGGCGGGCTCAAGGTGCGCCTGGGCGCCATGGTGGTGAAGCTGGAAGCCGCCGACGTGGCCCACCTCGGCTGAGGCGGCCCTTGGCCTCTCGGAGCACCCACGCCACCCGCGCCCGACCCTGGCTGCCGCTGCTGGCCTGTGTCGGCGCAGCCTGCGGTCCACGCCCCGACACTTTTCAACCTCCACCGCCGCCGCCCAAGCCTTCGGGGCCCGACCTCGCGGTGGAGGGCGCCCCCTTTTCCCCTCCCCGACGCGGCCAGCCCTTTTCCGGCTTCATCGCCCAGAGGGCCGTCATGCACGGCTACCTCTACAACGGCGACGACCTCTTCCCCAAGCAGGTGAACCTCTGCGCGAGGGGCAGGAGCGCCCTTGTGGATCTGGACCTCGGGCCCGGCGCCAGCCACGAGCTGGGCCTGGTGGGCCCTGCCTGGGACGCGCACCTCACGGCGGTGGCTCTCCACAGGGATCCCGGGCGTCCCCTCCAAGCGGCCGAGCGCCCGAGGCTCCTCTACGCCTGGCCCGTGGTGTCGACTGCGGAGCTGGATCTCCTCAAGGACGCCTTCGATCTGGGGCTCTTCGCGCGGGAGGGAGGGAAGCGCTGGGAGGCGGCGAAAGAGCTGCGCAAGGGCACCAGGTTCGATACGGTGCGCCAGCGGCTCGAGCCTCGGCGCGGCGCCGCCCAACCGGAGGACCCCGAGCGGGCGCTGGCCGTCCGCTGGTCCCGCGCCCTCATGAGCGCCCTGCTGGAGCGACTCTGGTTCTCCGCCGCGGCCCTCCCGGTGGAGGGCACGGGCCTCCCGGAGGGCGACCGTCAGGCCTACGAGAGCCTGGTGGCCCCCTTCTTCGAGCTGTCCGAGGCCGCGGCGCCCATGCTCTCCCGGTTCGTGGTGGCCCTGGAGTCCGGGGCCCTCAAGGCGGGGCTCCTCTTCGACTCGCGGCGCTACCGGAGCTTCCACGACCGGGTGCTCCTCGGACACCTGGGGCCCACCTGGCGGCACGGACCGGTCAGCGTGGACCAGCTCCAGGCCATCATCGACCACCTCGGGTCGGAGCCCGCCGCAGCGAGGACCCAGCCGGCCCTGCTGCGCCTGGCGCGCAGCGAGCAGGCCCGGCTCCGCTACATCCTGGACGGCAGGGCGCTGCCGGCTCTCGAGGACGCCAGGCGACGCCACGGCGAGGGCTCCCTGCGGAGGGACCGCCTCGCCTACCTCGAACACAGGCGCTCCGTCGACGAGGCGCGCGCCCGGCTGACCGCGGTAGCAAGGAGCGCCTTCTCTTCCCAGGTCAGAGCGCTGCTCGGAAGGGCGCTGGCGGCCGGAGACGACCCCTTGGTTGCAGGGAGCTTCTATTTCGAAACCGAGCACCTCCTGGAGACAACGAGCGGCTTCACCCACGCCGGGATCATCAAGCGCCTCCGGGATCCCGAGGACGGTCGGGCGAAGCTCTGGATGTTCGATCGGGTCCTCGGCTTCTACTACGCCTACCCAGTGGAGAAGCTGGCCCACTCGGTTCCCGTGGAGGTGTTGGCGCTCCCCAGAACCGCGCCCAGGGGGAGGCGCTACCACTGGGTGCGCCTTGTGGTTCCCCACCGGTTCCTCCTGGGTGAGGGGCGGTTCTCGGGACGGATGACGCTTCACAACCTGTTCGCGCACCTCAAGGAGCGCCTGAAGGCCTGCCATGCCCTGGCCCTAGTACCTGGGTTCTACTACTCGGCCATGTCGTGGATCGCCGCGCACCCGGAGAACCGCGCGGTCCTCGGCGACCTCTGGGTCCCTCGTATACACACTGGCTTCGGCTACCGCACCCTGGATCCTGGCCGGCTCGACTCGCTGAAGGGACTCGTCCTGCGCCTGCCAGTCCGTCTCGTCGAGGGCGCACCGTGGACCGCCGACTGCCCGGTGCGCATCCCCGGGGCGCCAGTGCAACCTTGACCGCGCCTCTCGCACCTTCCCTGGCCCGGCGAGAGGATTGGAGGCACAATCTACCCATGCCGCCCAACACAGCACCGCCACAGGTGAAACCAGGCAAGGAAACGGCGCGCCGCCCGAGGGTCGCCCCCCTCCCCGGCCTGGTGCCTTCCATCTCTTTGCTCCTGTCCGGAGCGCTCATCGGCTTTCTGCTCTCGAGAGACGGCCAAGATGCAGCGGCGCGTCAAGCGACGGTGAGCCCCTATCAGAAGCTGGCGGTGTTCGCCCGCGTGCTCAGCTACATCGAGACCGAGTACGTGGACGACGTGAGCCGCGAGCTGGTCATCGAGGAGGCGGTCAGAGGCCTGCTCCGCCGCCTGGATCCACACACGCAGTTCTTCACGGCTACGCAGGTCAAGCAGCTCAAGACCGCCCTGACGGGCCAGTACACCGGCGTCGGGCTTACCCTCAGCAGGCGCAAAGGACAGGTCGTGGTGCAGAACGCCGAGCCAGGGAGCCCGGCGGCGAGGGCAGGCATCCGGCCCGGAGATCTGCTCCTGTCGGTGGACGGAAGCTCCGTACTGCCGCTGGATCTCGCGGCAATCACGCTGCGTCTGAGAGGCCAGCGAGGCACCCGCGTGGAGGTGGAGATCCGGCCATTCGGCAGCTCCCAGCCGCAGAAACACGCCCTGGTGAGAGACTCTCTGCGCAACGCCGACGTGTTGGTCGCAGCCCTGCCGCGTGGGATGGGCTATGTCGCAATCCGCCGCTTCTCTCATGGGGTCACCCGCCAGGTCCGGGCGGCAATCTCCGATCTTCGCAGGAGCCACGGGGGACGCCTGTCCGGGCTCGTCCTGGATCTTCGCGACAACCCGGGAGGCCTCATGGACGAGGGGATCCGACTGGCTGACGTCTTTCTCAGCCAAGGCCTGATCGTCAGCAAGGTGGGAAAGCGAGGACGTCTCCAGGAGAGGGAGCTGGCCCATCGCAAGGACACCGAGAGCTCACTTCGGCTCGTGGCGCTGATCAACCGTGGCACCGCGTCGGCGGCGGAGATCGTCGCGGCGAGCCTCGCCGACCATGGCAGGGCTACCATCGTCGGGGAGCGCTCCTTCGGCAAGGGCTCCATGCAGTCCATCATCCCGCTCCCGGACGGCTCGCAGCTGAAGCTGACCATCGCGCGCTACTTCAGGCCCTCCGGGAAGCCCATAGAAGGAGTCGGAGTCACCCCATCCCGGCTGGTTTCCACGGGTGGACGGGGGCTTCCTCCGCCGCCAGCAGATGCCCTCAGCAGCCCTGGCAAGCGCTTGACGGTTCCAGGCCAGATTCCCCCATGGGTACAGGCTGATCCGGCCCTTGGGCAAGCCCTCCAGCTGCTATCGTCCTCGAGTCCCTCTTGACCCGATCCCTTTCGAAAAACCATGTCCTTTCGAATCACTGTCGAATGACGTTGCGCCGCAGGCCTTGGAAAAGCCTTGACTGTAAAAAGACACGCCCCTAGACTGTCAAGCGTAACCAAGGCTACGTCTCTGGCAGAGTATGCTGAAGCTGATCATAGAGGATGACGAAGGGAAAACCACCGTCGTCCCACTAATTCGTGACGAGATCTCCATCGGTCGGAAGGAGGGAAACACCATCCGTCTGACCGAACGGAACATCTCTAGGCGGCACGCCAGGCTGCTCCGCCGCAACGGGAACGTGGTCCTAGAAGACCTCGGCAGCTACAACGGCATCAGGGTAAACGGCAGCAGGATCCAGGGCCAGGTCGGGGTCGCCGAGGGAGATCGCATCCAGATCGGCGACTACATGCTCGCCCTGAAGCAGGACCAGCCTGTCGCCGCCGCCCCCGCGGATCCCTTTGACGAGATGAAGACCCTGCCGGTGGAGAAGGCCGAGGCGCAAGCCTTGGCCGCTCACCTGGCCCAGCAGCAGGCGACCCTCAAGCAGGCGCCCTCCGCCCTGACGCCTCCGGTCCCAGGCCCGGCCGCACCAGCGCCTGCGCCTGCTCCGGATCAGGCGCAGGCCGCCCAGCACCAGCGCGACCTCATCGAGGAAGCCGCCCAGGCTACGAA
>JAVEWA010000488.1:0-5554 GCA_034004785.1 Polyangia bacterium | reverse complement strand
CGACTCGCGATTGGACTCGGGTCGAGGAGGTGCACCTGAACCCCGGCCGCGTCACGAAGGAGGCACGGCGGGAAGCGAAGAAGGCCGCATGAAGATGGCTCAGGCGACATCTATCTTGACACCCACCAGAGCCTCAGTGAGCGAGCCTCAGAACCTCCTCGAGGGGGAGTCCAGTGAGCTCGGCAACTTCCGAGGGGGCCATACCCCTGGACAGGGCGCGACGTGCTACATTGAGCTGGTTCTCACGTCGCCTGCTGTCGTCGTCAGCGCCTTCGCTGGGCTGCGCCGACTCCGTCCCGGTTCCCGCACTCGCCGAGGTTGACGCTCCTCTGGGCTCGCCAGATCCGACGCTCGCCAAGGACGACGCCCCGCCGCCCCCCGCGTCCGGGGGCGAAGTGCTCTGCAAGGAGCGACTCGGTGGACTACTTCGTTATTATTACAGAAAGGTCGGATAGCGAGGTGGCCACGATGAGCGCGGATGAGAAATTGAGTGAGAATCAGGCGCATCTATTCGATTCCATGCAGAAAAGTGGCATCCGAATTACTTGACCCTACGGACAGGCTTCGGTGCGTGCATTAACTAAAAGCAGGCGCTCGTGTCAAAGGTACAGTCTGAGCACCCCAGGGTGCCGCCCGAGAACCCGAGGCTTTGGCAGCTTGCATCCCAGGGCAGGAGGGGCCCGTAGCTGTCGGAGTCGCACTCCTCGCCGCAGCTTAGCTCCTCGTCGCCGCAGGAGCCGTTGTAGCAACAGGCGAAGGTGGCAAATGCACACCAATCACAGAGCAATGTGCCACCGTCAAACCCAAGGTCCATGCAGGTGACGCCTCCGAGGACCGGAACCTGGTTCTGGTAGTCGTAGTCGCATTCCTCTCCACAGTTGATCACAGCGTCCCCGCAACCTCCGTAGCGACAGCAGTGCGTGGTATCGTATTGGCAATCGTCAGTGCACAGCAAGGTACCGCCTTCCCATGGTTCAACTGTGGGGCAGGACGCACCTTTGTAGTCTTCGCCGTCGCAATCCTCCTCGAGCTGGGCCATGCCGTCCCCACAGTACCCCGGCGGGATACAGGCAGCCGTGTCCAGGAGGCATGCCGAAGAGCAGCCCAGGCTACCAGAGTCGAAGCCCAGGTCTTGGCAGGAGAGCCCCCTGAGGTCGGAGAGATCGCACTCCTCGCCCGGCTGGGCTACGCCGTCTCCGCAACGCGGCGTGGCACCGTCCTGTCCTGATCCGATTGGCCGATTGCAGCAGGCCGCGAGCAGAGCGATGCAGAGCGAGCAGGCACGCATGGCTAGGCACATCATGGCAAGGGCCTCCGATTAGTCTGAACGGCCAGGATCAGATCGCCCTCTTCCCGGAAGGCCCAGGGAATATTGAGTGAGTAGTGGGTCACACTGGGAGCGCTCAGATCCGAGACGGGCCGGATCGGCATCACTGCTCCATTCCCGTTCGCGACTGCGATGGTCTGCACCCAGAGATGTCGGGGACAGTCAAGGAGGTTCCGGAAGGTAATCAGGGTCTCGGTCGGACCAACGGGCACGTAGCCTGAGATGTCCAGAGAGCAGGTCTCAGATGTGGACGAAGAACCAAGGCTGTGGCATGCATCAGCAAAGGTTGCATCGGGTATGGGGACGCCGGCTACCTCGATGAACCCGGTCTTGGTCGCCGGGGTGCCCTGGGAGGAGAGATGCTCGTACTCCAGAAACACCCGCGCGTAGCTCTCGTGGTACTGAGCATGACGGGTCGGGCTGAAGTCGCCTGTGGCCCGTGTCCAGATGGCTCTCACGAGGGTTTCGGCGCAAACCGCGCAGAAGTGGGTTATTGCGCCCGTGTGGTTCATGAGGCACTGCTGGGAAGGGCCGTAGAGCATCTGCCCTGCCGGCGGCCAACCACTGGCACCGTAGGTCGCCCAGATCCCAGTGTTCAGGGCACTCGCCCTGGTCAGGACCCCTGGCTCCCAGTAGTTGCTTCTGCCATCCACCGCATCCCCCGCCCAGAACGGGGATACCTCGGCCAGGATGGAGTCCCCGGGGTCGATGATGCCGTTCTGGTTGTGGTCCACGAAGAAGTGGGCCCACTTGTGCGCCGGGTCCCTTAGATCCGGGTTTAGCGTCTTGTTTAGAGCCATGCAGTCGCCGTCCACCTGCTCTGCCGGTGAGCATTGAATATCGAAGTCCTCGTCCATGAGCCCTGCCAGAGAGTGGCCCGTCTCGTGGACGAAGCCTATCTGCTCGAAGAAGTCGTTCGTACTGACCAGAGGGATGCCGGAAACCTTCAGCACGTTGACCTCATGCGGTGTTACGACGTAGACGAGGTCGCGACCCCGCTGGTAAGTGGGGACTACCCCAGCAATCAGGGAGTGAACGAGCTCGAAGTCGACCATGAGCTCGAGCTGTCCGTTTGGCACATACGCAGAGGGGTCCACGGTGGGATCCTCGGCCCAGCCTCCGAGACTCGGGTCGGTGAATAGGCCCCAAAGCTGGGCCCCGAGCGCGGTGTCGGTGTAGAGGGGCTCGAGCTCTGTCGAGTGGTAGGGAGAGAAGGAGTAGGCCGCGGCCAGGTCCGGGGATCGATTCACGCCGCTCTCCCGCGAGGTCAGATCGACGCGGTAGATGTTCACGAGAGACAGGTTCTGGCGGAACGGGCTGAGCAGGGTAAAGGCGGCCATGGACTTTTGCACCGTGGCTCGGAACTCGTGCATCCGGGGCTCCTGGTAGGCCTCCGACACGTAGATGACGTTCATGTAGCCCGAGGGGTGGGTCGCCGCATTGAGCAGGGCCAGATGGGGCTCTGGCGGCACCACGGAGTAGTCGGAGGCGACCACGGCCGGCCGCCTGAATCCCGCCAAGTCGAGCTTCACTGGAGCCGAGGCGAAGATGAGCCCAAGGTAGCTGCTGCTTCGCTTCATGAAGAGCTCCGGGTATCCGGCCAGGTTGTAAAAGACGTACAGCCTCCCGTTCCAGTAGAAGATGGCAGGCGCGGAGAGATACTGATGATAGGAGTCAGAGTCCACGTTCACCGGGATGCTCCAGTCCTTGTAGCCCGAGGCGGAGTGGATGATCCTGATGGCCTGTCTTGTGGCGTAGCCCATGGAGAGCTTGGTGCCGTAGGAGGCCAGCGAGACCCCCGGCACCAGGGGATCCTCGGAGATCATCGAGAGGAAGTTGGGGCCCCAGGTCCAGTCCGGGGTGATTCGGATTGTGTAGATTCGCCCGGTATCGGCGTTGGACACACCGACGTACAGGTAGCCCTGATGTACTGCAATGGCAGGCGAGTGTGCAGCCTCGCCGGTCAGGGCTGACACATGAGGAACCGGAGCTGTCCAGCGAACCCCGTGCTCCGAGGTGCTGAAGTGGAGACGGCCTGCCTCACCCCACACCACGACCAGGCGGCCGTTGAACGCCGCGATTGCAGGGGCGGTCAGATCAGCCGCGTCCGAGGAACGAAAGGTCCTCGCGCGGGATGGCCCCTGCCAGATCGCCTTGGCCATGAGGCTCTTGCCATTGCGCCATGCCATCCACTGACTTCCCTTGTAAAGGGTCGCTGAGGGTTCAGGGATGTGTTGGTAGGTCCCGATGCCACCGACCATCAAGTGCCTGAGCTCGCTGCCTGGGTCCTGGAAGGTGCCGCTACCCTCTGCCAGGTTGGTTTCCTTGAGCCATATGGCATCTCCAGTTGTGTACAGCACAGAGAGATAGGGGCGATCTTCCGGCGGAGGAACTGGAGAGGAGCAGGCGCTAAGGAGAGAAGACAGGGTCACGAGGGTCGATGCGAGGAGAAGGGAGAGCCTGCGCGGGCTGCTCCTGCGCTCTCGCGAGAAGAGGCGAGAAGAGGCGAGAAGAGGCGAGAAGAGGAAGCTCCTGCATCCCTGCTCGTCACTGATCCCACGCTCACATCGCCGCGCTGCTGGCAACGCTGTCCGTCCTTTGGATCCTCCAGGTGGAGGGATAGTCTCAGTCCCTATGTCACGTCCTCCTACGAGCATCCACTGGAGCGGGGTCGACGCATGTCTCCTAGCAGCGCCAGAGGCGCTGCACGATGGCGCCGAAGAAACTGTGGTTGATTGTGACAGAATGGGTACCTTGCTACCTGTATCGTTCTCATCACGGCGTTCCATGGAAATGGTTGCCTTAATGAGGCCTTGGTGCCCGGTATTTTCCCCTATTCTAGGATTGCGGACAGAAAAGGGTCAAGGGGATCCCTGTGCTAGGGCGGTCGACCCTTAGGTTGTGAAGTAGCGCAGGCGCCAGCGACGATCGGATGGCGCGCGAGCCCTTTCGAGAAACGCGATCCCGCGTGGGTCGGCCTCGCCTGGGCCCGCAAAGTAGCGAAACGCGAGGAAGCGGGAGGTGGCGATGGGCTCCGTGGCCTGGAAGGGGCCGGGAGTGGACAGGGTACGCAGGAGGGCGGCTGCATCGCGCAGGGTGGCGTCGGGGCGCGCCGATCCTGGCTCGCCCGGTCGAAGGAGCGCGGCCAGGGCCTCGAGGTCGCGCTGGTTCACGGCCGCGGTGAGGCGGGCGAGGAGCACGGAGGATCGGGAGAAGCCTTTGCTTCGTCTGTTTCCTGGCGCTCGGCGCCTACGCCGTCGGGCAGGATGAGGGCTCGGTCGGTCAGGTCCAGCAGGAAGCCACCGGAGGCAAGCTCTGCCTGTCGAGCGACGAGTGCAACGCCTGCTTCTACTGCACCACCGAGACCGGCGGTGCCTGTCAACGAGTTTGAGACAGCGGCCATGCGCATTTACTGTAGCTCCCGTTCGGTCGCATCTCCCTGCTTGGGCGGGTTAATCCACACCGCCTGTGGGAGGGCTGCGATCTTCGGGGGCCCGTTGATGAATCTCTCTGGGTGGGCCGCGTAGGCGGCCAGGACCACTTGGTGCCGTTGCTTCAGCACAGCCTCAGCGTGGCCCCTGTGGACCATCTCCGGCGTCAGCATCGCGATCCCGCTGTGGCAGTGTACATGGTTGTACCAGGGGATGAAGACGCGGAAGTGGCTCAGGGCATCCTGCTGGCTGCCGAAGCGATCAGGGAAGCCGGGCCAATACTTGGTGGTTCGGAACTGGCTTTCGCTGAAGGGGTTGTCGTTCGAGACCTGTGGCCGGCTGTGGCTCTTGGTCACCGCCAGGTCTGCCATCAGCTGCGCGGTGGTCTTGGCTTTCATCGGCGAGCCGCGGTCGGCGTGGATGGTGAGCTGGTTTGGCTCGATGCCCTCCTTCTCGCAGGTCTCGCGGATCAGGCGCTTCGCCAGCATGGCGTTTTCGTGCGGTGCCACCATCCAGCCCACGATGTAGCGGCTAAAGATGTCCAGCATCACGTACAGGTAGAAGTACGACCACTTCACCGGGCCCTTGAGCTTCGTGATGTCCCAACTCCACACCTGGTTCGGCGCCGTGGCCAGCAGCTCTGGCTTCGTGTACTTGGGATGCCGGGCCTGGTTGCGTCTCTCCCGCACCTCCTTCTCGGCAGCGAGGATGCGGTACATCGTGCGCTCGGAGCACAGGTACTTCTTCTCATCCAGCAAGGTGGCGTGGATCGCGGCTGGCGCCCGGTCGATGAAGC
>JAVEWA010000487.1:0-5561 GCA_034004785.1 Polyangia bacterium | reverse complement strand
ACCGTGGGCGGCGTGGCGGTCACGGGCCTCGCCTTTGCAGAGCTGGTGCATCACTACCAGGTGCCCGAAGTCCAGATCCTATCCCCAGTGGAGGGCGCGTCCGTGGATCCGGGCGCCTCGCTGGAGGTCGCCTGGAACGTCATCAACCCGGACGACGGGCTGCCCCTCGCCTTCACGGTGAGCGCCGAGGACGCCAGCTCGCTCGAGCCGGTCTGCGGCGTCGAGATAGGAGCAGCGGTGAACGATCGGTGCAGCGGGAGCCTCTCGGGGCTCTCGGGCCCGGCCACCCTCAGGGTCAGGGCCGCCTCCCTGGACGGGGTCATCTCTGGGGAGAAGTCGGTGCTGGTCCAGATCTCGCCCTAGCGCGGGGAAAACATCGGCAATCTGAGTAAGTTGAGTAGTGACCACCTGCGATTGGGGGCACGCCAAGTAGGCTGGAGGATGGAGCGGGCTCCAGGTGGCACGAGTGGCATGATCATGAATTTTCCATGCTCTTCGTGATGTTACGCAGGTATCAAAAAAATTCTCGTGAGGTGGGATACCATGGTATATAATAGCTCGGAGCTATGCATGAGTTCCTGGCCTGGTAGGCGATCCGCCGGCCTCGGCTGAGGGACTTGTGTCGCTGACCAGGTGGTGCGTGAGATGAGCAGCCAGCCACGGATGCCGCCCCCAATACCCTCTGCGGGAGCGCGGTCGTCCTCTTCGCCGCCCGACGACAAGGGCACCGTGGTGCTGGACATCGAGGCCGATCCCTTCGACGTGGTGGACCTCCCCGAGGAGCCGGCCCCAGAGCCCGCGGCCACGCCCTCGGGAGCCATCATGGGCGCTGCGTCTCAGGGCACGGGCGCCGGGCAGGGCATCCCGGCCAAGGAAGGCACCATTGCCCCTGATCGGCGGATCTTCGGCCGCTTCGAGCTCCTCATCGAGATGGGGCACGGCGGCATGGCCACGCTCTACCTCGCCCGCATCCAGGGGCCCTCCAACTTCGAGAAGCTCCTGGCCATCAAGAAGATCCACGCGCACCTGGCGGCGGAGGACGCCTTCGTGCGCATGTTCATGGACGAGGCGCGCCTCGCCGCCAAGATCCACCACCCCAACGTGGCCACCACCTTCGACATGGGGCGGATCGAGAACTCGTACTTCATCGCCATGGAGTACGTACACGGCCAGAACCTGACCGACGTGCTCAAGGCGACGGTCAGGGACCACCCGCGGTTCCCCTGGCCCATCGCGGCTCGCATCGTCTCCGACACCGCCGCCGGGCTCCACTCCGCCCACGAGCTCAAGAACGTGGACGGCAAGCTCCTCGGCGTGGTGCACAGGGACGTCTCGCCTCAGAACATCCTCATCAGCTACGACGGCATAGTGAAGGTCGTGGACTTCGGCGTGGCCTTTGCCGCGGAGAAGCTCGAGCAGACCTCGGCGGGCACCATCAAGGGGAAGGCGAGCTACATGTCGCCCGAGCAGGCCTGCGGCCTGCCCATCGATCGTCGCACCGACGTCTTCGCCCTGGGGATTATTCTCTGGGAGTCGGTCTGCTTCCAGCGGCTCTTCCGGCAGGAGACCGAGGGCGCGACCCTCCTGAAGGTTCGAAACGCGGACGTGGCTGCGCCTAGGTCCATCAACCCCGAGGTGCCAGCCGATCTCGAGAAAGTCATCCTCAAGGCCCTCGCCAAGGAGCCCGATGATCGCTACCGGACCGCCGAGGAGCTGAGCGAGGCCATCGAGCAGGTGCTGGTGGCTCACGGACAGGTGGTGGCCTCGAAGCACGTGGCCAAGATGCTGGACGGCCTGTTCCACGACCGCAAGGAGCTGAAGGACCAGCAGATCAAGGAGGCCCTGGCCAACGCGACCGTCATGCCCTTGAAGGGCGTTGGCATGCGCGGCAGCGACACCATGTCCATGGCGCGCATCTCCGAGGCCAGCCTCTCGGCCGCGGCCCAATTGCCGCCGCCCAAGTCGCGGCTGTGGCTCTGGGCCCTCGCCACGGTGGGCGTGGCCCTGGCCGCCGCGGCCCTCGCCATAGTGCTGGTGCGTCCTTTTGGCGGGGACCGCGGCGCGGATCGCGGGGACGCGCCTCGCTCGGCTCATGCACAGGCCGCCAGGCAGGATGCCGGTGCGCCCATGGAACCCGAGCGGCGCGTGGAGCAGCCGCCGATGGTGGAGCTGCCCTCGCGGGTCAAGATCAAGATCACGGTCACGCCCGCGCTCCCTGGCGTGGAGGTGACCTTCCGGGGCCAGACCCACAAGGGCCCGGTTTTCGAGATGGTGGTCCCGAGATCGGACAAGGCCGAGAGCATCGGTATCTCGGCTCCGGACCACAACGCCCAGACCGTCGTGATCGTCCCCAGCGCGGACACGGAGATCCCCGTAAAGCTGGCGGAGATCCCGAGGCCCGTGGCGCCGATGTATCGGCCAGTGCCTGGCATGAGGCCCATGCAGCCGGGCCTCTGGGGCATCGACTGAGAAGGGAGGAGGCAGGGTCCCCATGACCTACAGACGCGCGCTCGTGCTAGGCCTCTGCGGGTTGCTCGGGTTGCTCATGGCGGCCCCCTCGGCCGAGGGGAGAGCCCGAAGCCGCAGGAAGGCCCCGAGGGAGACCCCCGAGGAGGCGGCCAAGAGCCTCCAGCGGAAGCTCTTCAAGGAGGCCCAGCAGCACTTCGTCGCGGGCCGCTACGTCGAGGCCGCCGAGACCTTCAAGAAGGCCTTCGAGGCCCGGCCCCACCGGTCCATCCAGGTGAACATCGCCATGTCCTACGCCAGCATGGGCGACAACCTGAAGGCCTACGATCACCTTCAGATCTACATGAAGATGCGTGCGCCATCGGACCCGCCCCTGCCCGAGGTGCTCCAGCAGCTCCCCCTGAGGATCGGGAGCATCGTGGTCCGGGTCCCGGACCCCAAGGTTGGCATCTTCGTGGACGGGCAGATCAGGGGCAACACCGAGGTGAAGCTGCTTTTCGAGCCCTCCAAGCGGGTGGTGGACGTCAGGCTCGGGAACCGGATCGTGGCCACCCGCGTCATCGACGTCAAGGGAGGCCAGGAGCACATCTGGGAGGTGACCCAGCAGATGCTCGAGGCTGCCAAGCCCAGGCCCGTGGAGCCCACCCCGCCCAGGCGGGAGGTAGTGTTCGTACCGACTCCCGGCCCGACTCCCACGGACGACTCGGGGAAGAAGAAGCTGGGCCGCCTCCACTGGGCCTACTTCACCGCCGCCGCGGTGCTCGTCGCTGCCGCCGCGGGCGCGGCCGCCTACACCTCCTTCAAGAACCTCCAGATCCACGACGACTTCGTCAAGGATCCAACCAACAGGGACCTGCAGCAGGAGGGCATCCTCTACCAGAACACGGCGAACGGGCTCTGGGGCGCAACGGCAGCCGTGGCGGTCACCGCCGCGGTGCTAGGGGTCTTCACCCGCTGGAAGCCCGAGGCCAGGGAGCGCCAGGTGACCGTGGCTCCCCTGTCGGGGCCGGGCAGCCTGGGTCTATCACTGACCATCTCCAATGAGTAGTTCCTGCCGCAGAGTCGGCACTGCGGATAGAAGAAGTTGGGGATTTTGACGCTGCCAGGACTAGCGACCCCTCGCCGATCCCGAATGTGTAAAAATAGCTTACAACCTGAGTGTTTGCGTTGACGCCCGCTTAATTCTTCTGATAAAATCCGTATTGGCCCAGACTGTCTTGACGCTCGAGGCAATATCGGGCGAGGTCGTTTCCGGTGACGGGCAGTCATCCGGTAGCGAGAGCTTTGGATGTGCCGACGGGCACGAGGAGAAGCGCCATGGCACGGCTCCAGAAACAAAGAAGCGGAAACCAAGAGTCGCAACCAGCACGGTCCCGCATCGTCTGGCTCCGCCATTTGACCCATGGGGGCGCGCTGCTCGTCTTGGCCTTGACGCTTCCGCTTCTCTCTACTTGCACCTTCGACTACACCCTTGGCGAGCCCTAGGATGGGACCCCTCCATGCCAGAACAACGAGGATTGCCCCGATGGATATCACTGCGTGGCTCCAAACTGCGTTCGCGACCAGGTGGACGCGGGGCTGGACGGGGGGCCGGACGCTGCCGACGCAGCCGACGCTGCGCAGCCTCAGCCCGACATCGGGGTGGCGCCGCTGACCCTGGACTTCGGCGCCGCGCCTCTCCACGAGCCCACCACCCGCTCCTTCACCATGACCAACTCCGGTGACGCCGCCCTGCTCATCTCCGCGATCACGGTTGAGGAGACGGGAGCCCTGAAGGAGGTCGTAGCCTCCATCGAGGGTGCGCAGGATCCAGCGCTCTCGCTGGCTCCTGGGGGGCAGCTCACCGTTCAGGTGACCCTGACGCCCGAGGACCAAGAGGCGGACTCGGGCCAGATCCGCATCGCGAGCAACGATCCGGACGAGCCCGAGCTCCTTGTCGCGTTCGTCTCGAACCAGGAGGGGTTGCCCATCCTGGACGTCTGCGCCCTTGACGACGCCACGGATACGCCGGAGCCCTTCGTGGACTGCGCGGTGGATCCCGGCAGCGGCGATCCACTGGTGGACTTCGGCGTGGTCTCCTTCACAGAGAGCGCCACCCGCGTCCTTACGGCGCGCAACCTCGCGGAGGGAAACGCGCCCCTCGTCGTAAACGACGTGTACGTCACGAGCAACGCCCCTCCTGGCGTCGTGTACTACACCGTGGACCTCTACCGGATCGAGCCGGGCAGTGGGGGCAACCCCCAGGAGGTCGCGGTGAGCCTGCCGGCGGTGCTGCGCTCGGCGGACGAGTCTGCGTCGCTCGAGGAGGACCGCCTGTATGTGCGCCTGAGCTTCCTCGGCAAGGCTGACGGCTCATTCCCCGCGAGGTCGCTGGTCTTCGAGACGAACGACGCCACGACGCCGCACACGGAGATCCCCGTAGTCGGGATCCTGTCCGGGTGTCCTCCGGACCAGTGGGACATCGACGGCAACCCCAACAACGGCTGCGAGTACCACTGCGTGTACGAGGGGCCCGAGATCTGCGACGGCAGGGACAACGACTGCGACGGTCTGTTCGACGAGGAGAACGCCGCGGGCTGCGTCTGGTACTACCGCGACTCGGACAACGACTCCTTCGGCATCACGGGGGATCGCCGCTGCCTGTGCGGTCCCGAGGGGCTGTACCGCGCTGAGCAGGGCGGCGACTGCGACGACACCCGCAGCCTGGTAAATCCGGGGATGCTGGAGAACTGCCAGACCGCCTTTGACGACGACTGCACCGGCTCTACAAACGATCTGGGCGCCCTGAACTGCACTCTGTTCTATCGAGATCATGACCAGGACGGCTATGGCCTGTCGAGCGACTCCCAGTGCCGGTGCGCCCCGGCAGGAGAGTACACCGCCACCGCGGGAGGCGACTGCAACGATGGCGACCCGAACGTCAGGCCCGGCGTGCAGGAGGACTGCGGCACGGCCTACGACGACAACTGCAACGGCAGCACCAACGAGGACGACGCGCTCGCCTGCGTGAACTACTACGTGGACCTCGACAACGACGGCTACGGCCAGACCATGCTCTCGCGCTGCCTCTGCGCGCCCGCCGGGAACTACAAGGC
>JAVEWA010000486.1:0-5565 GCA_034004785.1 Polyangia bacterium | reverse complement strand
CGCCATCCGCGGCGGCAACCTGGACATGAGAAACCGCCGTATCCGGGTGACGGAGCACCGCGGCTCAGTGGCCGACGGGACCTACGTCGTGGACGGCTCGATCGCCATGGGGAGGAGCTGGCCCTGGGACATGGACATCGTCGTGCGTGGACAGGGCATCCCGTTGAAGAAGCCCAGGGCCTACGAGCTCGAGCTGAACGCCCGGGTCCGGTTCCGCTGCCGGGACGGTCAGACATCCCTGTCGGGTCACGTGGATGTAGCCGACGGGCGCTACACCGAGCCCTTCGACGTGGTCAGCCGGGCCTTCCTCAAGCGGCGCCTTGAGGACGCCGAGCCGGCCCTGTGGGAGTCGAACCCCCTGCTGAAGAACGCGGACCTCAACCTGCTGGTGGCGACCCATGGCCCCCTGCTCGTGAAGAACAACCTCGCCGACATCCGCCTCGAGGGCAACATCGCCCTCGGGGGCACCCCGGTGAAACCCACCTTTGGCGGCCGCATCACCGCGGAATCGGGCACCTTCAGGATCCCCTTTCTGCGCGGCGAGTACACGGTGCAGTCCGGAGAGGTGGACTTCGATCACCCCTTCGGCTTCGGCGAAACCTACGTCCGCATAGTGGGCGAGACCACCTATACCGACCTCAACGAGACCGATCACGAGATCACCCTCACCCTCGAAGGCCCCGTGTCTCGCGTCGCCATCAAGCTCACCTCCTCGACCGGCCTGAACCAGTCCCAGATAGTCATGCTCCTGGCCTCGGGCCGGACCGTGGACGACCTGCGCCGCCAGGTCCGGACCTCCAGCGGCGGCCCCGGCTCATCGGGCCGCACCGCCAACCCCCTGGACGCCTACGACTCGTCCTTGAAGCAGGTCACCGGAGACTTCCTCTCCCAGCTCGTCGCCAAGCCGCTCCAGTCCTTCACCAAGCTGGATCTCGTGCGAGTGGAGATGGGGACCGAGTCGTTCCAGGTGAGGCTGAACAAGAACCTCGGGAGGAACATCCGCCTGGCGGGCGAGGCCGAGTTCGGCCTGCTCGGACGCCAGCGGCAAGAGGGGCGCGTGGAGGTGCGCATGCTGGACAACCTGAGCCTCGACGCCAGGGCCAGGCGCCTCATCCCAGGTGAGGACACGGTGATAGAAGAGGACCGATACCAGGGGCGCCTGGAGCTCCGCTACCACCTCGAGCTTCGCCATAGCCTCAGGCGCTCCCTCGGGTTCTGAGACACTCCTCGGCCGGCCCGCCGGTGCGCCCACGCAGCCGCGACTTTCGAAACATCGAGCTCCCAGGAGGCCCGACGCCCCATTAACAGTGAGGCCGGAAAATTTTAGGGCCCTTGCATCCCACGGCAAAGTGAGCAATATAGGGCCCCAAGGTCCCACCCCAGATTCCCCTGACGAGACAACTTGAGAGGACTAGTAGGGACCACGGCGATGGACGCCGTGACGGGGCGCGGGAATAAGGAAAGACATCGAGATGAAAAGAGTAATGCTGATTAACGGCCAGCGGCCGGAGGAGCTGAGAGTGGCCATCGTGGCCAACGGACAGCTCGAGAACTACCTCGTGGACGTGGCCGACTCGGGCCTGCGCCGCGGCAACATCTACCGGGGGGTCGTGGCAGGAGTCCAGCCCTCCCTCAACGCGGCCTTCGTGGAGTTCGGCGCCGAACGGCACGGGTTCCTTGCCAGTCACGACGTGGTTCCCGAGGCCTTTCACCGGTCGCCTCCCAAGGGCGAGCGCCATCCACGGATCGACCATGTCCTGGAGCGCGGCAAGACCATCGTAGTCCAGGTGACCAAGGACGCCATGGGGCAGAAGGGCGCGGCCCTCACCACCAACGTGAGCCTGGCAGGCCGCTACCTCGTGTTCACGCCCCTCGACTCCATGCGCGGCCTCTCCCGAAAGGTGGAGGACGAGGCCGCCCGCCGCGCCATAAAGGAGAAGGCCAAAGGCCTCACCCTCCCCGAGGGCGCGGGCTACATCATCCGCACCAACGCAGCGGACCAGACCAAGACAACCCTCAACCGGGATCTCGGCGCGCTCTTGCGCCTCTGGAAGCGCATCACCACCGAGGCCCGGGTGGGCCGTGGCCCGAGGCTGCTCTACAGCGACCAGGACCTGATCATCCAGGTTCTCCGAGACTACCTGGACCCGGACATCCAGGAGGTCTGGATCGACAACGAGGTCCTTCTCGAGAAGGCCGACGCCTTCGTGAAGACCTTCATGCCCCGCTCCAAGGTCTCGCTCCGGGGCTACACCGAGCGCCTGCCGCTCTTCAGCCGCTTCCAGCTCGAGCCCCAGATCGACGCGATCTTCCAACGCAAGGTCCCCCTGCCCTGTGGCGGCTCGATTGTCATCGACTCCACCGAGGCTCTTACCGCCATAGACGTGAACTCGGGCAAGGCCCGCTCGGGAGGCTCCCAGGAGGACAACATCCTGCGCGTGAACCTGGAGGCAGCCGAGGAGGTGGCCCGCCAGCTCAGGCTGCGGGACATCGGCGGGCTGATAGTCGTGGACTTCATAGACATGCGGGCCGCCAAGAACAACAAGGCGGTCGAGAAGGCGGTGAAGGACGCTCTGCGAAACGACAAGGCACGCTCCACGGTGACCCGCATCAGCGAAAACGGCCTCCTGGAGATCAACCGGCAGCGGATCCAGCAGGCCCTCCAGCTCCGCACCCACCGGACCTGTCCCACCTGCGGCGGCCTCGGCCTCATCGCCAGCCCGGAGCACGTCGCCCTCGGCGTGATCCGCCGGATCGAGGCCCGGGCGGTGGAGGGCACGATTCAAGGTGTGACAGTCTCCCTGCACCCCGAGCTGGCGGATCACATCCAGAACGAGCACCGGCGCGAGCTCACGGATCTAGAGGAGGAGTTCGATCTCTCCATCGAAGTGTTTGCTTCCCCGGGAATGCACCGCCATGAAGAGCAGCTCGAGTGGACCAGGCGGGAGCGGGCGCCGCGGGTCGCGCCACCAAGGAACGAAACGGCTGCCTCCGCGGCCGATCTGGCCTCGGGAACGAATTTCGAGGAAGAGCCATCCGACTACGATGAGCCCGCTGGAGACATCGAAGACGGGCCTGGGCCGAGCCTCCTGGAGCTCCCTCCATGGGAGGCGGATGAGCTGGAGGCGGCCAGGTCTGCCGAGACGGGGCCCGATCCAGCGGAGGGCATGTCTGCCCCCATCCGCGAGGAGTATGCAGAGGAGCAACTCCCTGGCGACTTTGGCTGGCAGCGCCTGGAGGCTCCAGGTTTGACCCCGGGGGTTCCGGCAGCCATGGAGGTTCCCCCCGAACCACCCCACTGCCCACCCATGCCCGCTATCGAGCCCGAGCAGGTCGGCGCGTCCGCAACGGCTCCGCGCAAGAGACGCCGCCGGCGCCGAAAGCCCAAGACTGGCACCGAGTCCGGCTCGGCGGCGCCCGGCTCCCTCCAGCAGGAGGGCCGGCCCGAATCGGCCGCCCAGGGCCTCCTCTTCGAGTCCCTCGGCGCCCCCCCTGCACCGCCTCAGGGCTCGGAGCACATGGACGGCTCAGCTGGCGACAACGTCGCCGCAGAGAACGGCGGCGCCGCCGCCAAGAAGCGCCGCCGCAGGCGCCGCAAACCAAAGCCCGGCTCCGAGGGCGGCGCCGCGGCCACCCAGGCCTCCCAGCCCTCCCAGCTCCAGGCCCCAAAGACCGCCGGCAGGCGCCAGGGTACACCGCCAGCATCCAAGCCCAAGGACCAAGAAGTCCATCCGGTCGAGGCCGCCGGGGCAGGCGAGGCCTCCAAGCCCTCCCGCCGCCGTCGCCGCCGCAAGCGCTGACCCCCATTCGTCTGTCTCTGCCGGTCGCTGCTCATCGTGGTTTTGCAGACCCCACCCGAGGCCCCCAGACAACATCTGGTTTAGATGTTGACTAATCATACTAATCGACGTACATCTACCGTCATGTTCGTGAATCGGGCAGCGGAGCTCCAGTTCCTCCTCGACCATTTCGAGCGTCCCGGCGCGAGCCTGCTCGTGCTCTGGGGGCGCCGGCGCGTGGGAAAGACTACCTTGCTGCGCGAGTTTGCCAGCCGCGCCGGAGCGCATGGGCATCCACTGCTCTACCACGTCGGTGTTCGCACTACGGAAACAGAGGCGCTACTCAGGCTCTCGGACACCCTGGCACAGGGCTTTGGAGACGCCCTGCTCCGCATTCAGCCGCTGACCTCATGGGAAGCCGTCTTTGCGTATCTTTCGAGCCGATCCCAACCCTTTGGCCTGCTTATTGACGAGTTCCCCTATCTCGTCGAATCCGCGCCCGCGCTCCCCACGAAGCTGCAGGCTGCCTGGGACGCTTCCCTTCAACATGGCCAGGTAAAGCTAGTCCTTTGTGGCTCCAGCGTGGCGATGATGGAACAGACGCTGCTCGACCGCGGCGCGCCTCTGCACGGACGCCGCACAGGCCAGTGGAAGGTCGAGCCCTTCTCCCCCGCAGACGTCGCCGCGCTCCACGCCGCGCAGGGAGTAGCGCCCCGCTTGGTGCCAGTGCTCGAGGCCTTCGCCGTGCTGGGCGGGGTTCCCCTCTATGCCGGCCAGCACTACCCGAAGCGCCCCCTGGAGGAGACCATCAAGGTTAGCATCCTGACCAAGGGCGAGCCCCTCTACGAGGAGGTCCCATTTCTGCTCCGCCAGGAGCTAAGGGAGCCCAGAGTCTACCAGGCGATCCTGTCCGCCCTGGCGGGCGGTGCCACGAGCTTCGGCGAGCTTTCATCCAAGACGGGACTCGAGAGAGCAAACCTCACTCGCTATCTCGCCCAGCTAGACACCCTGGGCCTCCTCCGACGAGAGGTCCCTGTCACCGAGCCCAAGCCCCACAAGAGTCGCAAGGGCATCTATCGGATAGCCGATCCATTCGTCGGCTTCTGGTACCGCTTCGTGTACCCGAACCTCGACCGTCTGGAGCTGGGAGACGCTGGCGTCGTTCTGGACAGCGTCGTCAAGCCCGCCCTGCCCCACTTCATCTCGCAAGCCATCGAGCCCTACCTTCCGTCGCTCTTCGGCCCGAGGGGTATAGCGAGCCTGGGCGCGCAGGTCCCATTCCAGCCATGCTACCTGGGGCGGCACTGGAGCCGTAAGACGGAGCTCGACCTGCTGCTCCTGTCCGAAGATCGCCGCAGGGGTTTCGTCGGAGAGTTGAAGTGGCAAGGCCGCGCAATCTCGCCCGAGGCCATGGCCGATCTTCGAAGCCGCGTTGCAAGGGAGGAGACGCTGAGGGGCGTCGAGCTCACCTTCGCCCTGATCAGCCGCAGCGGCTTCACCAAAACGTCCACGCGCCCACTTCCCGACGAGCGATACATAGATCTCGGAGCTATGGCGCTCTGAGGGCTCATATAGGGGCGAAACGCCCGAGCGCCGCGATCTGCGCCGTTGCTAGCCCCGGGTGAGCTGGCGGTAGTGGATCCGCCTGGGCCTGGCGGCCTCGTCGCCCAGGCGCTGGCGGCGGTCCTCCTCGTAGTCGGACCAGTTGCCCAGGAAGAAGGTGACGTTCGACTCGCCCTCGAAGGCCAGGATGTGGGTGGCGATGCGATCCAGGAACCAGCGGTCG
>JAVEWA010000485.1:0-5566 GCA_034004785.1 Polyangia bacterium | reverse complement strand
GTGGAGTGGAGACGCTTCGTCAGGCTGGAACAAGAGCTAGGCGAGGCCCCGGAGATGGCGACGGATCCGGCCCCTGAGCTCTGGGATCGGGGGGCGACCGAGCAGGACCGGCTCGCCAGGGAGCTCACCGCCCTGGAGCAGAGGATCCGCCTGCTGCTTCTGCCGTCGGATCCAAACGACTCCAAGAACATCCTCCTGGAGATCCGCGGCGGGACCGGCGGGGAGGAGGCGACCCTCTTCGCCGCCGAGCTCTTCAGGCTCTACCTGCGCTTCGCCGAGCGCAAGGGCTGGAAGGTGGACATAATGAGCCGCTCGGAGTCCTCCAGCGGCGGCCTCAAGGAGGTCATCGCCCTCATCGAGGGCAAGAGCGTGTACAGCCACCTGAAGTTCGAAAGCGGCGTGCACCGGGTACAGCGCGTGCCAGCCACCGAGTCCCAGGGGAGGATCCACACCTCGGCCGCCACGGTGGCCGTGCTACCCGAGGCCGAGGACGTGGAGGTGAACATCGCGGACTCCGAGCTGAGGATCGACGTGATGCGGGCGGGGGGACCTGGCGGACAGAGCGTCAACACCACGGACAGCGCCGTGCGGGTCACTCACCTCCCCACAGGGATGGTGGTGATCTGCCAGGACGAGAAGTCCCAGACCAAGAACAAGGCCAAGGCCATCAAGGTGCTCAAGGCCCGCCTCCTGGAGCTCGAGGAGCAGAAGCAGCACGCCGAACGAACCGCCGAGCGGCGCTCCATGGTGAAGAGCGGGGACCGCTCGGAGAAGATCCGCACCTACAACTTCCCTCAGGACCGGGTCACGGACCACCGCATCCCCATGACCTGGCACAACCTCGGCAGCGTTATGGAAGGCGACATAGAGCACATCATCGAGGCGCTCCGGACGCACAACCAGGCCGAGCTGCTGGGTCGGGGTGAGAACGAGGCGCTCTGAGGAGCGGCGAGGTCCTCCCCCTCGACCCGAGGAACAACTCCGCTCTTGTGATCTACTGGGGATTTCCATAGTCTAGCGCTGGCCGTGCCTTTCGCGGCGCTCCTATGCAAACCCAAGCGGGGACCCCCTCCAATGACACCAAGACAGATACGCCAGACGATGCTCCTAGTGCTCGGGCTCACCCTGGTGCTGGCGAGCCTCTCCTACTCATCCCTGTTGCAGCGCGGCTACGTGGTGGTGAAGTTCGCGACGCTGCTCGTGGGCGCCACCGCGCTCCTCAGCCTGGGCACCTACTTCGTGACCGTGGGGAAGCGCTTTCGCGAGCTGCGGGACCCGCTCGTCTATCTGCTCTTCGCCGAGATCGGGGTGATGCTCTTCTCGGTCGCCATCTCTGGGCAGGGTTGGGTCAGCTTCCTAGGCTCGATCACCCGCGTCATGGGTGCGGTCACCATTGTCTGCTTCGTGGTGGCGGGCCTCGCCGTCATCCTCGCGGTGGGCGAGCGACGGGAAAGGTTGGTAGTGCTGCTCCGGGTCATCTCTGGGGCCGCCGCCCTCTCCGCCCTGAACGCCATCTTCGAATGGCCCACCCACCACGAGTTCCGCGCCCCGGGCCTGGTTGGAAACGCGGAGTTCCTCTCGAACTACCTGCTCTTCGGGGCCCTCGGCGCGGTAGGGCTGACCTTCGTGGAGCGCCGGCGGGGCTGGGCGATCTTCGCCATAGTGGCCGCGGCCCTCGCGAGCGTTGGGATGGCGGTCTGCAAGACCAGAGGGGCCTGGCTGGGCTACGGCGCCGGAGTGGGGGCCCTCCTCCTGCTGAGTGTGCCGCGACTGGTCTCCGAGGAGCTGGTGTCCCGCGTCAAGGGCCGGCTCGCGCTGCTTCTGGGAGCCACCCTCGGTGTGGCCATTCTGGCCGCCCTCTGGGGCTACGGCGCCGCAACCAACCCCATCGAGTTCCACCTGCTCCTGCCGTTCCTGCCCGTGGGCGGGGTGCTCTGCTTCGCCCTGCCCTGGTTCTTCCACAGGCTCCGCTTCGTGCGCCACGCGGTGATAATCCTGCTGGCGGCGACGGTCCTGGTTACGGGCCTCGCGGTCAAGTTCCAGCTCCCCATCCTCCCACACAAAGCCGCGGAGGCCCTCCGCGTGACGCAGGAGAGCGCCCGCGGCGTCGTGCGCGACGATACCGCCCGCATGCTCAGCAAATACTGGCTAGTCGGCTGCGGCATCGAGAACTTCCGGGTGGCCTTCCTGGAGTTCAAGTCGGAGCGCCTGGCCCGCTATGACCCCCGGGTGAACTACCGGAACCCGCACCACATGCTCTACTACGAGTGGACCACGAGCGGCCTGCCTGGGGTCCTGGTGTTCCTCGGCATGCTGGGTGTCGCCGTCCTGTGGCTCCTGCGCGCCCGCCGGCGCGAACGGGACAACGAGTGGGGGCTCCTCGCGACGGCCATCATAGCCACCCTGGCAGCCTACACGCTCCAGAACTTCTTCAACTACGACGTGATCCCCACGGGGCTGCACTACTACGTCTTCCTCGGCATGGCGGTGGTGCTCTACCGGACGGCCGGGAAGGGCTCCGTGAAGGAGGAAGAGCCTCCTGAGGGGGAGGCTTCGAAGCCAGACAAGCTGGACAAGCCAGACAAGCCAGACAAGCCGGACGACGACAGCAGCGCCGAGCCCCAAAAGGCCGACTCGGACAAAAAAACCGTCACCAACGCAGTGGACGGCAAGACCACGGAGGCAGCTTCCGTTTCCCGCGGCAAGAAAAAGCGCTCCAAGATGCGAATGGGCTACGACGCTCAGACCCCGCGAAAGGAGGCGCGCCGCCAGGCGCGCCGCGACGGCAAAGAGGACCGCAAGAAGATCAAGGAGCTCGATCTTCTCGAGCAGCGACGAACGGCCTGCGTGAGGTGGCTCGCCATTGGCCTGGGAGGCGCCCTCGCGCTCTACGTTCTCATGTACCTCTTGCCAGGTCTTAGCGACCTATTCCGGTTCTGGCCCGGGTCCGAGTCCGCCCCCGCTCGCAAGGACGGCGTCGCTCTCGCCCTGCTCTCCCTTTGGGCCATCGCCTGGAGCGCCGCCGGCCTGTCCCAGAGGACAGCCAAGGCAAAGGTCTCTTATCTGACCATCGGCCTCGTGGGTTTCGCCCTGTTCTACGCCTTCTACTACCTGGTCCCATTCACTCGCGACCTCTTGCAGGGCGCGACAGAGGAGGGCGCCGCGAGGGTGAAGGAGGATGTCCTCCCTGGCATCTTCCTCCTGTCCTGGGCTGGTTTCTGGCTGATCACCGCCTTCGGTCACGAGGATCTGGAACCGGAGAACGAGCTCGCCTCCAAGGACGACCAGGAGGGCGTCTCCATGGGCCGCCAGAACTCCTTCGCCCTCGGCCTCCTCGTCCTCGTCTTCGTTGGTACCGGCTCCTGGTGGGCAGGGCAGCAGCTCAAGTCCGACTACCACATGTACCGCGCCATGTACTACTCGGGCATGGCAAACAGCCCCATAGGTCAGGTCCAGCAGCTCCAGGACAGCCTGCGCCAGATCTCACGAAGGCAGCAGCAGCACAGGCAGCGGGGCGAGGCCGATCAGGCCCAGCGCTACGAGCAGCGCAAGCTCCAGCTCCAGCGCCAGCAGCAACAGCTCGGCGCCCGCATACAGCGGTATCTGGAGAAGGTCCAGCACCACGGCCGCACCAGCGTCAAGGCCCTGGAGATGCTGGGGTACTACCACTTCCAGTACTCCAAGGCCCTGCATCCCTTCCTGAAGGTCAAGTCGGCGCTTTCGAACGGGGAGGCGGTCCTCGGAGAGTCATTGCGCCACGCGCTGAAGAGCGTCCACCAGAACACGAACCCCGAATCCGCCTGGTCCCACCTGGCCGTGGTCCATCTCGCCAAGCAGGACCTCCCCAGGGCCAAGGCGGCCCTGGCCCGGTCCATCCAGTACGACCCCTACTACTACGACACCCACCGCATGATGGCGCTCCTGCACCTGCAGGACGGCCACATCAACGACGCCGAGCGGGAGATGCACCGCAGCCTGGACATCACCGCGGGCAAGCACTTCCACTTCTCGGTGACGGCGCTTCACCATGTCCTCGCCGCCCTCAAGAAGGGCGACGAGGCCGCCGCGGACAAGGCCCGCGCAGAGATGTGGTACTGGCTGAAGCGTGGGCTGAACATGCCGGATCTGCCCATACCCGTCCTCCACTGGTGGTACGGCACCGAGACGGGAGAGACCTTGCGCAGCATGGCGGCGTCGCTAACGGCATCCGACGGCAAACCCTCCGCCAAGGCCATTGCCGTTGCGTCGAGGAAGGGCTTTGGCAGGCCCTCACACCAGCACCTCCATTTCTACCGTGCCCTTCGCGAGATCCTCCACGGCGAGCCTACCGCCGCCACCTCGATCCTGCTGGGTCTCGAGTTCCGCACGCCGCCCCTGGAAGACACGCTGGAGGCGGTCATCAACCTGCTCTCCTCTACCTCCCAGCTCGACTCCGATCTCGAGCGCCTGGCGCAGCTCGGGCCCACTGGTGGCACTCTCTCGCCACAGGTGGACAGGATGCTCTTCTCCATGGCGAACCGCCTTCTGGACAAGGAGAGCGCTCTTTACCGACGCCTGACCAGGCGGCTCGCTTCCCTGCTGGAGGAGGGTGACACCTCAGGAGCCAAGCGCCTGGCCGCGGGCGCCGCTCCCTTCCTCTCCAAGCTGCACGAGGCCCAGGTGGTGGACTACTTCTCCCTGGAGTTCCGCCGCGCTTACGGCCAGGTCCTGACCGCTCGAGAGCAAGTTGACGAGGCGGCCACCCCGGCGGGCCGGCTGGCCAGGGCTGAGTCCTTCCTCGCGCGGCGCTCCCCCGCCGTCTCGCTCAGGATCGCGGAGGAAGCCCTCGCCCGCTTTCCCGAGGGGCATCCCAAGCTCCACTACGTCCACGGGGCCAGCCTGGACGCCATGGGCCGGACCGACGAGGCTCTCTCCGCCTACGAGACCTACCTCCGCCTTGCGCCCAACGGAGATCGCGCCGAGCGGGCGCGGCAGCGCGTCCAGGCCATCGGCGGCCAGTAGCGTCCCACCACGCTCCTGCCTCCCAATCCGAGCTTCGCACCTAACGGAAGGGGCTGAGGCTCCGACCGAGCCGCCGCTCGAGCGCCTCGCGAAATCGCACGCGCGGCTCGAGGGGCAGCAGCCGCCAGAGCCTGATGGCGGTCTGCAAGGCCGCATACCTGAGCAGCCTCGGGTTCCTGGCGAGCGCCACCAGGCGGTGCCGTCTCGAAAGGTGCTCGACCCCGCGCGGCGGGTCTGCCGGCCTCCCGAGTGCCAGCTTCGGTCCGAGCCCCAGCCTCTCGGCCATTCCAGTATCGACCAGGGCCCGATGGAGCCTGTGCGCACCAGCCTCCGCGCTGTGCTCGATCCGGGCCCATGTCGCGGCGAGCTGTCCAGTGCGCCTGATCAGCTCGGGGTCTTGGCGCAGGCGCTCGATTGCCTCGGCCAATGGCCTCGCCCTCACCTCCGGAAGCACCCACCCGCTCACCCCATGGGCAATGGCTTCGGGCACCCCCCCGACCGCGAAGCCCAGGGAAGGCGTGCCGCAGGCCGCCGCCTCCACGAACACCATGCCGAAGGCCTCCTG
>JAVEWA010000484.1:0-5568 GCA_034004785.1 Polyangia bacterium | reverse complement strand
AGGAACGTCGTGATGGCTCTGAGCATTGTCGCTGGCATCTCCTTCTCTCCCATCACTCTCCAGAGCCAGGCACGAGCGGCCCACTTGACGCCGGAGTGGCCCTGGGACCCCGATGTGCCTCGCCTCAACACCGCTCCTTCCTGGGATCCGAGCCCGAAGACGTTCGAAGTATAGCAGCTAGACAGCATTGGCAGGCCTGTTCTTGATGATCCCTGTCCCGGCGCGCATACCCGAACTGGCTCCCACCCCGAGAGTCGGTTACCATGGCCGAACCAAGACCGAGGAGCTCCAAGGCATGAAGACTAATTGCAACCGGTCGGCTGCCACCGTGGCTCCATGGGCCTCGGCCCGCGCGGCCTCGTGTGGACTTGCAGCCATCTCCGCCCTCACGGCCTGTGGCGGCACCCTCTGGGTCAACAAGGAGTACAAGGAGGGCCCGCGCCCCTCCAAGGAGGAGGTGCTGCTCCTACCTGTGGAGGTGCATCGCCTGCCAGACTCCCTAGCCAAGGCGGTAGAGGCCCAGGTCAACGAGGAGGTGACCCGGGCCTTTGGTTCCCACAGCGTGACCCTGCACCTCGTCAGGGATCGATTCTTGCCCGCTGGCTACGGCAACCTGCCCTGGCAAGTGGCGAAGGGCATGTACCTCAGGGGGAGGCACGCCAACAGCGGTCGCCTGGTTGGCCAGGGCCACGAGTGGCTGGACGGCCTCGGAGCGCAGGCGAAGCAATTCCTAGCCTGGGCCGGCGAGGTACTGGGAGATCCCAAGCCGACGGCTGGAGCTCCCCCGAAGCGACGCTACCTGCTGTCATTCTACCTGGACCGGCACGCCCGCACCGATGATCCCAAGCAGGGTGTCCATCTGCACCTGAGGCTGATGGGCGGCCTCTTCGACGCTCACCGCATGCGCACGGTCGCGGTGACCTGGCTCGACCTGAAAGTGCGTCCCAACCCCGAGGCCCTGAAGGAAGCCCTGACCGGGGTGGGCGGCAAGCTGCGCGACGTCCTCACCGGCGCGGGCCTGTAGGTTGTAGGTTCGAGGGTAGCCCCTCCTCGAAGGCGGGGCTATACTCCGCCGGATGGACAAGCTCGCGTTCTACGGCAAGGGCGGAATAGGCAAGTCCACGGTCTCCACCAACGTGAGCGCCCTGCTGGCCCTCGGAGGCCGCCGGGTGCTCCATGTTGGCTGCGACCCCAAGCACGACTCCACCCTCCCCTTCCTGGATGGCGCCCCGGTGGTCACCGTGCTGGACACCCTCTTCCGCGTGCCATCGGGGGGCTTGACGAGGGAGCATTTCATCATGCCCGGGCGCCTCGGCATCGACTGCATCGAGTCTGGGGGACCAGAGCCCGGCGTGGGCTGCGGTGGCCGGGGGGTCTCACGGATGTTCGAGCTCCTCGATGAGCTGGGGGTGCTGTCCGGGGAACGCTACGACGCCGCAGTGTTCGACGTGCTGGGCGACGTGGTGTGCGGGGGCTTCGCCGCCCCCCTGCGCAGGGGCTTCGCCCGCAAGGTGGTGATCGTCTCCTCAGAGGAGGTGATGTCCCTCTACGCCGCCAACAACATCTGCAAGGCGATCCACCACTACCGGGCCAACGGCGTGGCCTTGGTCGGCCTGGTGTTCAACCTACGCGACAACCGGACCGATCGGGAAGCGCTCCACGACTTCGCCGAACGGATCGGCACGGCGGTGCTCTGCATACTGCCCAGGGAGCGCCAGGTCAGGCGAGCCGAGGTGACGGGCCGCACCCTGGTGGAGCAGGCGCCCAGGAGCCGCATGGCCCGTGAGCTGAAAGCGCTCAGCGAGCGCATCCTCGCCGCCGACCCGGACGCCTGCCCGCCCCCCAGGCCCATGGACAACGACTCCTTCCACAAGTACGTACGTTCGCTCGAGTGAGGACCTCCAAGTCGAAAAGCTCAGCCCAGGCTCCCGCCGAACAGAGCATCCAGCAGACGCTGCCCCTGGGCGATGGCGCCGCCGTAGCCCAGGGTCGCGGCGGGGTGGATCACATGGTAGCCGGTGGAGGGGAATCCGGTGATGACGCTCACCGCCCCATGCTCGCGCTGCGAGCCCTGGCGCTGCATGGCCAGGCTCCTGGCGAGGGCCGCCTCTCCAGCAGAGCCCACCACCACGCGCAGAGCGCCCGTCTCCAGGAGCCGCGCCAGCCGGCTCCCGACCAGCCAGAAGCTCGGGTCCTCCAGCACCTCGGCGTCCTCCCGAAGAGGAGCTCCCTGGCGGCCCAGCCCCTCCCTCAGCGCCTCCGCCCCTCCGAAGGAACGATCCCTCAGCCCGACCAGGCGCGGCGGTAGGCCCAGCTCCTCGAGCAAGCCGCCCCACCCGACTGCCGCCGGGGTCTCGGCGAAGAGGGCGGAGCGCATGCCGAGGGTGCGGCCGCGCAGAGCCTCGAGGCCCTTCTCTGCATAGCCGGCGAGCCGGCTCGTGACCTGAGCGATCTTCTTGCCGTCCACTCCGGCGGCTCTCCCCACCTCCTCGAGCCAGAGGCTGGTTCCACGCACCCCCTGGGGGAGCCCGGTCGATACGACCTCGCGCCCCGTGGCCTCCAGCGCCTCTACCATTCGGTGCGCCAGGGGCAGGGCCACCAGCAGCCCCGAGCGCGAGGCCGCCCGAAGCCGCGAGAGCGGCTGACCGCCGAGGAGCACGGAGTCCAGGGTGAGCCCGAGCTCGGCGAGGAGCCCACGGAGCTGGTGGATGTTCGCCTGATGGTCCGCCTCGTGCCGGTCGTGCAGATAGCCGACCAGGGAGACGCTCCCCGGCTGGGCGGGCACGCTCCAGTCCACCAGCTCGAGGACGGCGCGGATCACCTCGCCATAGCCTTCGTAGAGATCGCCCGTGAAGCCGAAGCCTGGGATGTAGGCCACGGGACAGGGGATGCTGGCTGCCGCCTCCCGGGTGGCAGCGGCGACGTCCTCCCCAGTCATCTCCAGGAAGCTCGAGGAGCACACCAGCAGGAGCCCTGGCCGCTGCCGGTCGTACCAGGACCTCAGGTAGGGGCCAATCCGGGCTGCCGCGCCGCGGATCAGGGCGCCGTCTCCCACCTCGGTCCAGCCCTCCCGGCGATGGGGCTGCGCGGCCCAGTCGTGGATGGAGATCTGCGCCGCGGCCTTGTACTTGCACCCCACGCCGGTGTGCAGCAGCAGGAAGGCGTCCGGGATGGCGTGAGCCGCGAGGCTCACGCCGCTGATTCGGCCGTAGTGATGCGCCTTGAGGGCGAAGCGCTCCAGCGCCTTGGATGGGGGCTTCATGGAGCGCCCTCCCCTCCCGTCCTGCCCGCGAGCCCGAGGAGCTCTCCCAGCCGCTCGAGGTTGGGCGCGACGCCCGAGAAGAAGGGCTCGAGGCTCCGGCTGACCATCATCGGCACCTTGGCCTTGCGGGCCTCCTCGGCGGCGTGGTCCGCCAGGTAGGCCACCTCGAAGCCGCCCTCGGCGAGCAGCGGCGCAAGGCTCCATGGGCTGGAGAAGACCTGCATCGGCAGCTTGCACCCCAGGGTCTCCAGCATGAGGGCGAAGCGCCCCGCGGCTTCTGGCGGGCCCTGGACCAGCAACGTGATGTCGAAGCCCAGCTCCTCGAAGGCCATCAGGTCGCCCATCCCGCCGTAGGCGAGCTGATCCGCCTCGTAGTTGTTGAGCATGCGGAGACCGAGGGCCAGGCGCAAGCCCCTCGCCCTGCGACGAAAGCTCTCCACCGCAGCCTCGGCCGCCTCGCGATGGGCCTGCCTCGCGGACCTCAGCGCCTCGGCAAGACCCAGCCGTTCCCCGACGAGGGCGTAGAACCGCTCGGTCTGGGAGAGACCGATGGGGAGGGGCACCTCCAGGGTCTCCATCCCGTAGCCCCTCTCAAGCCTCTCGAGGAGCCTCGGATAGAGCCCCCGGTCCACCACCACGTTCAGACGAGCGTGCGAGATGCGCCGCCATTGCCGCAGATGCGCCCCCTCGGGGAAGATCCCGGCCACCACTACCCCAGCTTCGAAAAGGACCCGGAGGGCCTCGCTCCTGATAAGTCCCCCGGACTCGACGCCGATCAGGTTCGAGATCCTGTCCCCGGGCCTGCGAGCGCCCGAGAGCGAGTCACGCAGCCTCTCGAGGAAGGCCTCGGGCTCGAGAGACCTGTCCTTGAGAGGAGCCGGAGAGCAGCAGCCCTCATCCAGCCCTGCGCCTTCCTCTCGAATGGATCGGTCGAGGAGGTGGGCCTCCTCCACCAGCAAAGGCAGCCACCGCTCCCTCCAGCCCTCCTCGGCCAGAGGTAGCTGCGGCAGGGACGCGAGGGTGGCGTAGAGCCAGTCGGCCATCTGAGCCTGTCCCGAGAGGCGGAGGCCTCCCGTGTCCAGAAACAGCACCGGCACGGACGAGCCGGTGTCCCTCACCACCTCCTCGATTACCTTCTGTGGCTCGCTGCCGATCATCGACAGGAGACAGGTGTGAAGCACCAGCACCGCCGATGGGTTGGTCTCCTCCAGAACGAGTCTCAGACACTCCGCCAGGGGGGCGTCCACCCGGCCCGAGGTGGCCTCCTCCTCGGTGATCGCCGTAGTGAAGAACCTGTGAGGCGCAGGCATTCGGTGGTGGACGAAGCTGTTACCGCAGTCCCGCTCGCCGTGGAGGATCACCGAAATGGGCCCGGCCATCCTTCCGAGCAGCGTGCAGATCCCGGAGACGGAGCAACAGGGCTGCCCGAGCTGAGCCGTCAGCCGGGACTCCTGCCGCAGCCAGAAAGGCTCGTCCTCGGCTCCCAGCCGATCGTCTCTCCGCGACTCGGGAGGGGCCTGCCTCGGGGCCCGAGAAGGGGGGCGACTCGGCGCGCGAGAGGGGCCCACGGAAGCGGGCCGCCCGACTCCATGTCCGCTCGGACCGTTCCTGCGCCCTGGACCCTTGGCCACTTTTCGCCCACCCGATCGAGGAGTCGAGGGGTTCTTCGGCATCCCGGTAGTATCACGGAGAAGAAGGTCCAAAGGCAAGCGGGACAGCGGGAAAGCGAGCAAGCGGGAATGCGAGCAAGCGGGAATGCGAGCAAGCGGGAATGCACACAGTGGCCCCGAGGTCCCCGACTGCAGCGCAAGGCGTACCACGTCCAAGACGGGACACGCCCAAGCGGGAAGCTCTGGGCTTGGGTACGTTGGAACTAGCTAACGGGGGCGATAGATGATGCGGCCTCTGGTGGGATCGTAGGGGGTGACCGCCACGGTGACGCGGTCCCCCAGCACCACGCGGATGCGGTAGCGGCGCATCTTGCCTGCCAGATGCGCGAGCACATCCAAGCCGTCGTCGGTCTTGACCTTGAAGAGGCCCCCGGCGAGCACCTCCACCACCTGACCTTCCATCTCGATATGATCATCTCTTGGCATTATGCGCTTCCAGACGCAGCGGCGTCGATTGGGCGCACATCATATGAGTTTGGGGCACAACGTCAAGCCCAAGCCCAAAGCCGCCCAGGGTGATCGCAAGAAAACGGGCAGTCGGAAGGATCTTGACCGCGGATCCCGACTGTGATCGACAATTCCTACCGGTCCGTCGCTGGCCGGCATGGAGTTGGTCATGGCCACGGACACCCCGGC
>JAVEWA010000483.1:0-5580 GCA_034004785.1 Polyangia bacterium | reverse complement strand
CTGCCAACACCGGCTTCACCGGATGGAAGCGCTTCTTTCCCTCCGAGGCTCAGGCCGTAGCTACCGTCGACCGCCTCATCGACAACGCCACTGTGCTCCGCTTCTCCGGCAAGGGCTGCCGCATTCCTCGCGAGATCATCGGCGAGGGCGACGAGTAGCCCCTCTCTCCCCCACCGATCCGCCTTCTCCATCGCTGCCCCCCAGCCCCGCGTCCTGGATTCCAGGGGGAGGAACCAGATCCAACCTCAGCACTGCTGAGGGGGAATCAGGATCAGCCGGGCCCCATCAGACCGGCGAACCAGGGGGGGAACCACCGGCGCTGAAGGCGGCCTTCGAAAATTGTAATGGTCGATGAAATGTCCGATCCGACGTCGGGCGTCCTCCAGATCCGCGAACACCGCTCGCTCCACGCACTCTCGGTACAGTGTCCCCCAAAAACGCTCGATCTTGCCGAGCGTCTGGGGACGCTTCGGTCGCGCCAGAAGGTGATGGATGCCGAGCTTCTCAAGCTCCTTGCGATACCGGCTCTTGCCCCGCCAAGACGCGTACTGAGGGCCGTTGTCGGTAAGCACCTCCTCGGGAGGGCCGAAGGCCGAGATCCCATCCATCAGCACCTCCAGCACCATCACCCCGGATGCGCTCGCATGGAGTCCGTAGCTCACGATGTAACGGCTGTGGTCGTCAAGGTACGCCGTCAAGTAAACACGCCGGTTTTGGCGCTTGAGAACGAAAGTGAAGATGTCCGTCATCCACATCTGGTTCGGTCGTGCCCGCTCGAAGCGCACAACCTTAGGTGGATGCGGGTGGGTCTCCACCTCCTGAAGCTCGTAGCCCTCATCGTGAAGCACACGACGTACCTGGCTCTCCGACGCGTCCAGGCCCTGACCCCGAAGGAGCTCCTGGCTGATCCGAAGGCAGCCGAAGTCGGGATTCATCTCCTTCAAAAGTAGAATGGCCCGGCGCGTTACCTCCGTGATCTTCCTGTCCTTGCCCTTTCTCCCTCCACGCGGCTTGTCCGCAAGCGCCGCAGGGCCTTCCCGTTTGAAGTCCCGCTTCCAGACGTACAGCGTGTGCTTGGAAAGCCCCACCAGCGGCGCGAAGTCCTCGGCTGTGAGCCCGCTCCGGATCCAAAGGTCCAAGGCCAGAAGCCGCTGCGCTGGCGTGAAGCTCCGGTGCCTAGCCTCCTCGGGCCGCAGCAGCTGCCGACCAGGGCGACGACTACGCATTTGCGCCGCCGCCGCCTCTCCCACCTCGCCATCTCGTACCGACTGTGCGACTTCGTCCAGAAACGATTCCCAACCCGGTGTTCCGCCATCCCTGAACCCATGATGATCGGGATCTGTCACCATTTCCTCGTGACGCTCCACTGGCGGCATTGGCCGCGCAGGCCGCTCCAGCAGCCCCGGCTCAAGAGGCCAATTCCCCTTTTCTCGCGATCCATTTCCGTCGTCTCTCATTCGTCTCCTCCTTCTGTGCGGTCATCGCCGCGTCAGGGGAGGAGCGAGTTAGTCCGGTCCTTTTCAGCTCAATCCGTCAAGAATTTCGGAGAGGGGGACAGCTCGAGCCCGCCGAGGAGATGCAGAATGACAGCCAGGAAGATCCGCGGAGTGTGGTACGCCGACGTCTGGATCGACGTGCCCGGCCAGGGCAGGCAGCGGTTCCGGCGCCGCTCGCCTTTCACCACGAAGAAGGAGACCGAGGCCTTCGAGCAGGAGATCGTCCGGACCGTCTTATCGACCTCGATGAGCTCCGCAGGCGAGGTTGACCCTATGCCACCGGTCGAGGAGGCCGCCACCCCGGTGGCAGCCGAGAAGCGGTTCGGGGAGTTCGGCATCGAGTTCTTGAAGACCTACGCCACCGCGAACAACAAGCTCAGCGAGGTGGAGACGAAGGAGCGGATCTTGCGGGTCCACCTGATCCCCGCCTTCGGTGACCTGCTCCTTGCCGAGATCGGCCCCGAGGTCATCGAGCGCTACAAGGCCGACAAGCTGCGCGAGAACCTGAACCCGAAGACGGTCAACAACCACCTCACCGTGCTCCGGCGGGCCCTCGGGGTAGCCAGGGAGTGGGGCTTCCTCCAGCAGGTCCCCCGCGTGAAGCAGCTCCGGGTGGCGAGGCCGGAGTTCCGGTTCCTCTCCTTCGCAGATGCCGACCGCTTGGTGGACGCTGCCGAGGCCGGCCAGTGGCGGACCATGATCCTCCTCGCCCTGCGCACCGGGCTTCGCATCAGCGAGCTCTGCGCCCTCCGCTGGGAAGACGTGGATCTCCCCAACGGCCGTCTCATGGTCCGGCGTGCCGTCGTCTCGGGTAAGGTGGGCACGCCGAAGAGCAACCGCCCCCGGGAGATCCCCCTCTGCCGGGAAGCCCTCGACGCCCTCCGCGGACTCAACCAGAGACGGGGACTGCTGGTGTTCTGCAAGGACGACGGCGGTATGCTCACGCGCGCCGGATCCAAGTGGCCGATCTACTCGGCCTGCCGCAGGGCAGGACTGAAGCGGCTCTCCTGGCATGTGCTGAGGCACTCCTTCGCCAGCCACCTCGTCATGCGGGGCGCACCCCTGAAGGCCGTCCAGGAGCTCATGGGGCACTCGACCATCGAGATGACCATGCGGTACTCGCACCTGTCGCCGGAGGTCAGGCGGGACGCGGTGGCGCTTCTGGATCGGGACGCGAGGACCGTAGAGAAGGGGACCGCCGCCGACGCGACGACAAGCTCTGGAACGCATATCTCGCCTCAGGCGTAGGTCGGTGGCCGGGAGGGTCCTTGGGAAGCTCCGGGATCAGCGCTACCGCGCCAGCGCTCGACCCGGCCGGGCGACCAAGCGCCCCTCTGATCTCCACCGACCGCCAATTTCTCTCCGATCCGATTTTCGGGGCACACGGGGGCGAGGGGACGGGGTAACGTGGGCCGCACCCCGACCGCCTACTCGTACACGCGGGCAGCCATGAGTATGTCAGCCAGGACCCTCCACGGAGGCAGCGACCCCAGGTCCTCACCGTTGTTCGCGTAGAAGCCGTCCATGTCCTCAGTCCAAGCAGACATGGCATCGAGGAATGTCGTGAGGTCGCTGTTCGTCCAAGCTGCGCGATTTGAGACAAGATCACTGCGAAGCGCCGCCAGAAACGCCACCAAGTCGTCCCGCGTTTGAACTGCGCGAGCCTGCTCGTCGAGTCTCACAGGCCACCTCGCACGCGAATCGAAGCCCCTTCGTTTCGAGTCGTGAACTTCCAGGCTTCCGCAGCGACCTCCTCCGCTGTCGCAGGAACCGTGCGGATCGGGACGCGCGCCTGCTGGAAAACGAAGAGCCGCCGGTTGTCGAGTGTGAATGTGAGTCCGTCGCGTTCAAACACCCGAATCGCAGGAAAGCCTTCAGGCGAGATCGCCCCGCTTCGCAGCCCATCAATGGTCTCTCTGAGCGTAGCGGCGCCTTCACCCTTGAAGGTTCTCCCGATGCTGTCCTGCGTGAACCGGATCGCACTCGCATCGACTCCGCCCGCTGCTCCCCTTGCGGCACCTGGCACGGGTGTTGCGCGACTACCTTGTTTTGGTGCTGGATCAACGCTACCTTTCGTGTCGCCAGCCACTTCCTGCTTGGGGCCAGACACCCTCACCTTTGCATTAGGTGCATGCCCTTGGGTCCTGCATACCTGTGAGGAAAGCGGAGGAGCCCGGACCTCACGAATGGGCAGAGAAGCTTTCGCGGCAGGGGCGAATCTGCCTGCCACCTGACCGACTACCCCTCTAACGACGACGTAGAGGCCGATCTCAAAAAGCGCCAGCTTGGCTGCTAGCTTGAGGTCGCCTGCCTCGAGTGCTTTGTATACACCATAGAAAGGAAGAGCCTCGTGTTGACGGGAGGCGATCTTTTGTGTGACAGCCCAAGCCTGCTCACGTGAGTAGCCATGCTCACGCAAACCACGGTGAATCGATCTAAACTGAAGACCATCGAGGTTGTCAGCTCCATCAGGATCCACGAATCGAAGTGGGCTACCCAGCGCATATTCATAGTGGCCGCTGATGTCCTTAGCTGGATCGAAGATGCTCGGTGGATCAACGCTGAGCCATCTCGATACCTGTGCGTTGTAGTACCTGCTGCCGAAGTACAGGATCCCGAGTTCTCTCTCAACTTCCTTCCCGGTGAAGCGGTACTGCTCTTCGATAGGCTGGCCACAGCCCTGCTCTACGCTGGACTCGGCCTCGTCACCGCCATAGGGGAGATGGCTGCGGGTGGAGACGGTGCAGCCCCGGTCGTCGGCGGTGGGGGTGGAGACGGCGTCGTCGTGGTCCATGAGGACCGTAGAGGTGGAGCCGAGGTGGTCGGACACCAGGACGAGGCGGGTGAGTGAGGAGAGCGGTGGAGCGGGTGGAGGCGGGGCAGTGGCGTCGTAGGGCCTGGCCACGCCGATGCGGGAGATGCGCTGGGAGCCGTCAAAGACGTAGCGCTCGTAGTGGTGATTCCGCAGATCCAGACCCTCGGTGACGTACAGCGTGTCTTGACCAGTGCCGGTGGTGTCGTCGCTGGTGAGCTCGTGCTTGGCGACGCGCTGGCCGCCGGAGTCATAGAGGTAGTAAGCCTCGGCAATAGGGGATCCAGAGCCACCACCAGGCTCAGGAGAAGGAGAGAGTGAGTCATTCCACTTCTCCACGGCCACGAGTCGGTCGTACTGGTCCCAGTGGTAGACGAAGCGGTCATTTCGACCCATGGCGACGTTGATGACCACGAGAGTCTTCATGTTGCCGTTGGCATCGTAGGTGGCGCCTACCTCACGAGTGCCGTCGGGGGCGGCGGGGTCAGCGGCACTGCCAAAAGCATGCGGACGGGCGGGGTGGGCCTGAATATCCGAGCCTAGCCACTTCTCGTAGAACTCGTCCTCGGGGTTCTCGACGCCGTCGCCGTTTGTGGTGGAGCGTTCGAGCAGATTCCCGACAGCGCTGTAGGCGTAGCGCATGACCCTCCGGGCGCTGGGCGCGCCCGGGGGCAGGGAGACGAGCTCCTCAGGCTTCCTCTCATAGGAAACCTGGGTCACGCGGTCCAAGGCGTCGTGGGCGATGACGAGGTCGTAGGGCAGGTTCTTGCCGCCGGTGTACTCGTTGACGTGGTTCCAGTCGCGCAAGTCCTCGATGCGCGTGATGTTGGAGGCGCCGTCGTAGGAGTACTTCTTGTAAAAGAGGTCGTAGGGGGTGCGACCCGCGATGGAGACGGTCTGCTTGGAGCTGGCCTTTCGGAGCCTGCCGTTCAGGTCGTAGGTTCGGAGATGGGTGATTTCAGAGGCATCGCCGTGGCGGTACCCGCAGCGCTGGCCCTTCTCGTTGTAGCCCCTCGGGTCGGACGGGCCGCCGGTCGGATCGTCGATGACGAGGTAGTCGTAGTTGGGTCTTGGATCGCCGGGCTGTGCAAGGGTGGCGAGGGGATCCGGGCCGTAGATCCGTCGCAGCAGGCCGCGGCGGTTGTACTCGCGGCGCACGACCATGGGCTCCTCTCCCTCGGGAGCAGGGTAGACGAGCTCAGTGACCCGGCCGGCGTCGTCGTAGCGCACCCGTCCGATGTGCTGGGGCACGTCCGTGCCCAGGGTGAGCAC
>JAVEWA010000482.1:0-5585 GCA_034004785.1 Polyangia bacterium | reverse complement strand
GAGGCCGATTGCATCAACTCAGGGATCCGGGCCCACTGGGTGGACTGCGGCACCAGCGCTGGGAGCGCCTGGATCCAGCTCGACTTCCCGAGCGCGGTGACCGTCGGCAGGGTGGCCTTCGACACCATGCCCACAACGGCCACCTGCGTTTACAGCGCCGGGCGGACCTTGGCTGGAGGGACCTTGCAGTACTGGACGGGCTCGTCCTGGGCCACCATCACCTCGGTGAGCGGCCAGACCAACGACTGGTCCCGCACCTTCACGCCCGTCACCACCACCCGCATCCGTCTGAACGCCCTCTTCTCGTACAGCACCTCCAACGCGGTCATCTTCGAGTGGTTCGTGCACTGCGAGTGAGCTAGACCGGTCGCCCCTCGGCTCATGTCATGTCGGGGCCGACCCCCTCGATGAAGCAGTCGTCCACGGTGCGGAAGCCGAGGGAGTACACGAGGCCGCTGGGGGTGTAGGAGGCGGGCAGGGGATCCGATCCGTCGCCGAGGTCGATGTCCCAGCCCTCGGCCTCCCAGTTGGAATAGACGTTGTCGTTCCAGGCGGCGGCGTCCTGGAACTGCTGCCACCAGACCGATGGGTCGTTCGTTGCCTGGGTGCCCGGGGGGAGCATGTTCGCGAAGATCCGGCGGCGGGCCGCGGTGACCCAGGCCTGGTCCGAAACGGCCAGGTTCAGCTCGCCCTCGTACACGATGCCTCGGTTGTTCTTGTTGGCGGAGCCCACCGACAGGAACCGGTCGTCCACGATGAGCAGCTTGGAGTGGTTGTCCATGTCCATGCAGCGGGACTCGGTCTCGTCCCAGCCCCAGGTGACCACCGTGTCGAAGGCCCTGAGCTGGGAGGTGCGGTAGCGGCCCGGGAAGGCCGCGAGGAGCTGCTGGTGGGTGGCGTGGGTCCACTCGCAGCCAGGGTCGGTCCACTCGGAGACGGGCTTGGTCACCACCAGGAGCCGCAGGGAGGGCACCTGGGTCATGCGGTCCATGATGACGTCCACCAGCATGGGGATCCGCCAGTACTGGTCCTCCACGAAGATGTAGTGGTCGGCGTTGGCCACGGCGTTATACCAGGTCTCGCCGATGGCCTGCTCGTCGAAGGGCGCGGGCAGGGTGGCGGTCACCTGGACCTGGAGCCCCCCTGGCATGGTGGGCTGGTTCCTCGCGACCACGAAGTCCGTGCTGTTCTGGGAGTAGTCCGTGCCCTCGGCTATCTGGTGCGCCCAGCGTTGCTGGAAGATCTCGGCCGCGTCCTGAACGGCGGGGCCCTCGATCCGCACCATGTAGTCCTTGCGTGGGCCGAAGGTGGGCTCGGCGTCCTTGGTCATCACCGCAACGCGGTCGGCCTGGGTGTCGCCATAGTCCATGCGGCGGTGGTCGTACACCCTGTGGGCGCTGGTGTCCCAGTCCACGCCCTTCACGTTCATGCCTCCGATGAAGGCGACGGCGTCGTCCACCACCATGAACTTCTGGTGGTACGAGGCGATCTGCAGCTCGACCGAGACGGGCCAGGCGGTCAGATCCACCTGGCGGGCCGGGATCCGCGAGGGGATCTCCGCCTCGGCGTCGAAGTCCCGTCCCTGGGTCTCGGGCCGCATGTCGCGGACCCGCTCGCCGAAGAGGAAGGGGGCCGGCTCGAACCAGTACACGCCGTAGGTCGGGTTTCCCTGGCCCATGAACTCGAAGTCGTCGTCGGGTGTCTCGGCGAAGGAGGCCAGCTCCGGATCCGTGGTCATGAAGTCGAGGAGGCCGTTGGAGCCCCAGAACTCCCCCACCAGGATGCGCCGCATCACGGGCTGCGCCTCCAGCACTCCGAGGGCGGTGTTTTCCCACCGCTCCGCCTCGGACAGGAGGTGGTGGGTGGCCATCGGGCGGATCCACTCGAACTCCGAGTTCCACCACCAGGTGGCAAGGTGCACCGTCTCCTGGCTCGAGGTGACCTCGTCGTAGACCGCCTGCCAGGCCTCCTCGCCGTCCATCAGGAGCTCCACCAGGTTTCCCCGCCTGGCGGGGCGGCCCTGGGCGGAGAACCAGCGGTGGCGGAGCCCGAGGTACAGCTGGTACACGGGGATCTGGCGCCCCTCCACCACGCGCAGCTCGCGGCTCACCGAGAGGCCATGGTCAGGCACCGCCGGATCCAGGGTGAAGCTGGCGTCCGCGAGGCCGCCGCCCCCAGACCAGGTCATGCTGACGCTGGCCGTCTCGTGCTCTGGCGCGGCGAGGGAGATGACGTAGGTCCCGGCGACGAGAAGCGGCGCCGTGGCCACCGGCCAGCCCGAGTGGGCCAGGTTGGAGGAGCCAGAGGATATCTGCAACGTGGCGGCCGACTGGGGCAGGGGCTGGGCCCAGATGTCGAGGGCATGGACCTCCAGGAGCGCCGCCGGCGGGGTGGTGCTCCCGTCCTGGTCGCTGCCTCCGTCACCCTGGCCGCCGTCTGTCAGGTGGCCGTCCGCCAGGGCGCCGTCCGGCAGGGCGCCGTCCGGCAGGGCGCCGTCCGGCAGGGGGGTATGGTTCCCATTTCCAGAGGTGCCGCCGCAGCCGGCCAGCCCGAGGAGCGCGGCGAGGCAGAAGATGGCACGGCGTGTTCTTTCGTCCGGGTATGGCAGCTTCATCGTCTCGTCTCCAGACCATCGGGCGCCGCCCTCGGGCCCGCGGTCCATGTGCGCTGGCCGTCGCAGCATACCACGGACGCAGAGCGATCCTCGACGCTGAGCGATCCTGTCTCCCAAACCCACGGCACTGCCACTTCGAGGGGGAGTATGCCGTACTCCCCCCCCAAGATGGCAGCCCGAGCGGGTAGGCTCGCGTTGGCTAGGGGGTGCTTTTATGCCTAATGTCCACTTTTCGTCCGCTGGCAGCCCCCAAACGTATGTATGGCAACCAAAGGGGCCAGGGTGCCCGGGGCCCGACTGCCACTTCGACGGGGAGTACGCCGAACACCCCCCCAAGATGGCAGTCCGAGCGGGTCGGCTCTCGTTGGCCAGGGGGTGCTTTGGGGCTGGGCTTGGCTGCCGGAGTTCCTGTGCCCATTGGCCCACTTCGGGTTGGCCCGCGTTGGCTCGCGTTGGCTCGCGTTGGCTCGCGTTGGCTCGCGTTGGCTCGCGTTGGCTACCGGTGTTTTGTAATCATCGGACCTTGGTTGCGACCCCAGGCTGGCTGTGGTTTATTGCGCTCGCCCGCTTTCAGCGGAGGTGTGCATGAGCGAGAGGAGAACCACGACCAGCCCGGCAAGCGCCAGCCCGCTGCCTCGTCAGCCACTACCCCCCGTGCCGGCGGTGGAGGACGCAGGCAGGGACGAGGCCCTCGAGCGGGCCGCCGGGGAGTCCATCCGCCGGGGCTTCGGCTTCCTCAGGGCCGCGCAGCGCCCCGCGGGCTGCGTGGTGGGGGAGGTGGTCTGGTGCCCCATGCTCACGGCCCAGTACGTGATGGTGGCCGAGATGACCGGGCAGGAGATCCCCGAGGAGCGAAGGGAGCGCTTCCTGCGCTACTTCCAGGTCTGGCAGCTCCCGGACGGGAGCTGGGGAATGCACGCCGAGAGCGACGGCTACGTCTATGTGACCACCCTGGTCTATATCGCCCTTCGCATAATGGGGCTCCCTCCGGACCACCCCATGTGCGCGCGGGGGAGGAGCTGGCTCAAGGCGAATGGCGGGGTCCTCCAGATCCCGAGCTGGGGCAAGGCCTGGCTCGCCATGTTCAACCTCTACTCCTGGAGCGCCGTGCCGCCGGTGCTGCCCGAGCTCTGGCTGCTGCCCGAGGTCGCGCCCGTGCACCCGCGCCGGATGTACTGCCACACGCGCCAGATCTACCTCGGGCTCGGGTACCTCTACGGGGTGCGCTTCAAGACCCAGGCGACGTCCCTCGTGCGGGCCTTGCGGGCCGAGCTCTACGACGAGCCCTTCGACTCCATCGACTTCGGGCGCCACCGCTTCGCCGTGGCCCCCACCGACCTCTTCGAGGCGCCCTCGCCGGTCCTGAAGGCGGCCTACCGGATCTGGGGGCTCTATGACCGCGCGCACTCGCGAGGGCTCAGGCGCAGGGCCCTCGCCTACTGCCTGGAGCACATCGTCGAGCACCAGCGGGAGAGCCGCTTCGCCGCCATCAGCCCCGTGAACGGCCTCCTGAACACCCTCGCCCTGTTCCACGCCCGTCACAAGGACTTCCGCGCCTCCTTCGCCGGGGTGGACTACTGGATCTGGAGGGACGAGGCCGAGGGCGAGCGCTTCAACGGCGCCCACAGCCACTCCTGGGACACGGCCTTCGCCCTGCAGGCCCTCCTCGAGGGGCCCGCCGTCGAGGAGCACCGCCCCTTCCTGGAGGACGGGGTCAGGTATCTCGTGGGCGCGCAGATGACCTCCGACGTGCCCGAGGCCGGTCGTTTTCACCGCGACCTCCGCAAGGGGGGCTGGTGCTTCAGCGACGAGCACCACCAGTGGCCCGTGTCGGACTGCACCGGCGAGGCGGTGAGCGCCCTCTGCCTGGCCTCGGCCCTGCTCCCAGGGAGCAAGCTGCCCTCTCCAGGCAGGATCGCGGACGCGGCCCGCTTCCTGCTTTCGCGGCAGAACCTGGACGGGGGCTGGGGCTCCTACGAGCGGAGCCGCGGCGGCTGGATCCTCAGGAAGCTGAACCCGTCGGAGATGTTCGGCAACTGCATGGTGGAGTACAGCTACGTCGAGTGCACGGCGAGCTGCATGCAGGGCCTCCGCCACCTGATCGAGACAGAGGGCGAGCTGTTCAGCGCGAGGGAGCGGGCCGAGATGGAGGACGCCATCGCCCGGGGCGCCGCCATGCTCCGGCGCACCCAGGAGCCAGAGGGGGGCTGGCCGGGCTTCTGGGGGGTGAACTACACCTACGGCACCCTCTTCGGGATCTCGGGCCTGCTCGCCGCGGGCGCGCCCAAGACGGACCCCGCCATCGGGCGGGCCTGCGCCTGGCTCGTGGCGCACCAGCTCCCCGAGGGGGCCTGGGGAGAGTCCTGGCGGGGCTGCCTGGAGGAGCGGTACATCCCGCACTCCGAGCCCCAGGTGATCATGACCGCCTGGGCGGTGATGGCGCTCCTTCGGGCAGACTACCGCGTGCCCGGCGCGGCAGAGGCCGTCAGGCGCGGGGTCGGGCTGCTCATCGAGCGCCAGCGAGAGGACGGCGACTGGCCCAAGGAGGGCTCGGGCGGCGTCTTCTTCAACACCGCCTTCCACCACTACATGCTCTACAAGAACTACTTCCCCCTCTGGGCCCTCGGCCTCTACGCCCGAAGCCCCAGGTAGGCTGCCTCAGGCTCTTGACGTAACCGGCCTGGGGGGTAAGGTCGGGGCACGGCGTCGAGCGCGCCCTCGGAGGCACTGGACGAGCATGACAATCGCTGGAGTGGGAGACAGGGCCACGGTGGCTGTCTGCGGCTCGGGGAAGCTGGAGGTCCCGGAGCTGGAGCTGCTGGCCGAGGAGGTGGGAGCGGAGATCTGCCGCGCGGGCATGAACCTCGTGACGGGGGGCCTCGGGGGCGTCATGGCCGCTGCGTGCCGGGGCGCCTTCCACGCCCGAGACAAGGGCGAGGGCAGCGGGGCCATCATCGGCATCCTGCCCGGA
>JAVEWA010000481.1:0-5622 GCA_034004785.1 Polyangia bacterium | reverse complement strand
ACAGGGCTGTCACTCCCCGGGCCAAGGGCACTGGCTTGGGGCCCCTGGGGCCGCCACGAAACCTGATCGCAGCATATCACCCTGGTGTGACAGGAGCTGGCTCGACTCCATTAAATATTGCCAGGCAAGCGACGAGCTAGAGCTTCCCTTCCGAGCCGATGTCCGCCCAGAAAAGGATCTTTTTTCAGGGGTGAGACTTACATTGTCCTACCTATACCTCATAATAGGATCATGTAGGAGGTGCGAGATGGCCGGCTCGAATGGCAACGGAAGAAGTTGGAAGCTCGCCCCGGGCGCTTATGGGGGGTCGCGCTGCATCATGGACTGCCGCTACAGGTTCTTCGTCTTCAGTGGTCAGAGCTCTCCAGGATCTGGCGGAATTCGGTCCAGGTGTCTGAAGGGGCTCGACCACAGGGACCCGGACCTGCTCTGCCCTGAGTGGGAGGCCACCATGAGCGAGTGGGAGGCGGCGCTGCTCGAGGCGGATCTCCTGGATCCCGACGAGCGGCGCTCGGCCGAGCGGAACCTCCCCCCCAAGCTCGAGCTGCCAAGGGCTCCTGAGCAGGGGCCGGACCTCGAAGATCCGCCGGTGGAGAGAGCGGGCCTGGCGCCGGAGGCGCTGAGGAGAGGCCGGGAGTCGTGCGGCGCCGGGAGCTCGTGCGAGGCCGGGAGCGCAGGCTGGGCCCGAAGCGCATACGAGGCCGGGAGCGCGCACGAGGCCGAAAGCGCATACGAGGCCGGGAGCCCAGGCTGGGCCCGAAGCGCATACGAAGCGGGGAGCGCATACGAGGCCGGGAGCGCGCACGAGGCCGAAAGCGCGCAGCGGGCCGGGTTCGAACAAGAACCACGGGAGGGAGAGACGAGGCTCGAGGCGCCAGCGGTGAGGGAGAGGCGCGAGGAGCCAGTAGAGAGGGAGAGGCTCGAGGAGCCAGCGGTGAGGGAGAGGCGCGAGGAGCCAGCAGAGAGGGAGAGGCGCGAGGAGCCTGCGGTGAGGGAGAGGCGCAAGGCGCCAATATCGGGGCAGGGGCCCGAGGCTAACCCTGCCCGGGGCTCGGACTTCAGGCCCATTCCAGGCTGCACGGATCCAGGCTTCTCGGCCATCGGCCATGACGAGTTCCTCGGCTACCTGGAGATCGACTACTCGCGCATGGACTTCGACGAGCTCCTGAGGCACGCGGATTACTCTCCTTGTGCCGACATGGCCCTCGGGCCCTGCATGGCGATGCTCACCGAGCACTACGCCAGGGGAGAGCACCAGGCGGAGAGACGAGCCCGTGAGGAGCACGAGCGGCTCGCTCACGAGAGGCAGCGCGCAGAGGGGACCGAGCGCCCGAGTCCCGAGGAGGAGCTCGCCGCGGTGATGAAGGCGATAGGGGAGGAGCTGAGAGACAGGGATCCGTACCCAAACTAGGGGCCCGAGAGACCTCGTGGGCCAGAAGCCACGGGCGTCATGATGAACGCGGGGAGCCAGGACGCTCGCTGCTGATCGCGTGAGCCCGCTTTGGGCGGGAGCCTGCTTTGGGCGGGAGCGCCGCCCCCCCGGCGGCCTCACCCGAAGAAGTCACCATCGCAGAGCACGTGCAGCAGGTGCTTGGCGCGAGAGGATGCCACGTAGCGAACCATGCGGCTGGAGTGGGCATAGCGGGGCGCGACGTCGATCAAAATCACCACGTCTGCCTCCAGGCCCTTGAAGGCGTGGACGTTGCACATGAGCAGGGCGCCGGCCCGGTCGTCCGGATCGATGGACAGGCGCTCACCGCCGATGGAGGCGCTCTCGATCGTGTCCGCCAGGGACGAAAACGAGACCCTGCGCGGGGTCAGGATGGTTATGTGATCCGGGAGGAGGCCCTCGTCCTTCACCAGGCTCCGGACCAGCTCTTCCACTGCACGCCTCGCCTCCTTCCCTGAGCCCTGCGCTCGGATCTCCGGCGCCGTGCCCAAGGGGCAGGCGGGGTGGGACTCCACCGGCGAGACGCTCAGCCGGTTCAGAGTCTCGGTGATGCGCCTGGTGTTTCGGTAGTTCGCCTTCAGCGTGAGGGAGGCCCCCGGCGGGAGCTCGGTCCTCCGGTTGAAGATGTCCTGGGCTGGGTCGTAGAAGAAGACCCACCGGCCGGCAGGACCGGGGCCATCCTCGAAGGCGCTCTCCAGCACGGTCCACCAGTGGGTGCAGAAGTCCTGGGCCTCGTCCACCACGATGGTGTCGAAGGGGCCGAGCCTCCGCTCGAGCAAGGCATCCCAGAGGATCTCGGGCGCGGTGTCGTTCCAGAACCGGGTGACCTCCTCCGGGGTCGAGCTTGGCACCTCGAAGGGGCGGCCGAGCCTGCGGGCCGCCTCCTCGCACAGGCCATGGAAGTGGGCGGCGCGCACGGATCCGCCCTCCAGCCCCCATCCCTCAGACCATCGCCCGAGCTCGCTCGCCAGAAACCTGTTGTAGCAGAGGAGCAGGACCCGCTCGCCAATGGAGGCCCTCGACCTAGCGGCCTCCAGGGCCAGCACGGTCTTGCCAGTGCCCGCGCCGCCCCGGACGCGGAGCACCGGGTTCTCGAGCCAACCCTCCACCACTCCGACCTGCTCCTCGGACAGGCGGACAAAGGTCTGCTCGTCGTCCTGGATCTGGGCGCCGAGCCCGGGCGCCAGGCGGAAGGACGGGCGAAGCACGTGCTTGCGAAAGGTCCGGAACTGCCCGTCGGGCACGGCGGGCTGACTCCAGCCGAGGGATCGCCGCCGGGAGCCCAGGATGAACTCCACCTTGGACAGGACGCGGCCACGGTCGGCAGCGGTGAAGCAGAGCTCCTTGGGGAAGTCCGTGGGGAGCTCGACCTGAAGGCGCGGTGCCAGGGGGAAGGCCACGGCGTGAGCGTGCACAAAGGGCAAGTTGGTCCACTGGGGGAAGCGGGAGAGCGCCGCTCTCTCGATCATCGCCACGAAGTCGTACCGGCCCCTGTCGGCCTGGCGCACCGGGCTCTCCTTCAGCCGCTCGAGCTTGGGGTTGCCGTTCTCGTCCCGCCCCGAGAGGGTCCGATGCCACTCCCCCGAGCCGGCCTCGAAGATCACGCCCTCTCCCTTGCACTCGACAAAGAGCATCCCCCGCTCGGGGTGAAGCAGCAGGAAGTCGATCTCGCCGCACTTGATCCTTGGACTTTGCAGATCGTAGTAGGGCAGGTTGCAGTACACCCACCATTCCTCGGGCAGCTCCTCCCTGAGCGCCCTCAGGAAGGTCTTCTCGGCCCTGGCGCCAGGGTATCCGGACCAGGGGTCGTTCGGGATGATGTGAGGCATTCTATCTGCTCTCCTTGGGTGACCACTGGCCGTACACGGCCGCCAGGCGTTCGGGGCCACTCTCCCGCGGGCGGGCCGGCCCAAGGCAGGGGCCAGGCTCGCGCGCCGAGCGCTCGCCCCGAACAACGGGCACGCTCTCCCGCGGGCGCCGCACGACCGGGGCCAGGCTCGCGCGCCGGGCGCTCGCCCCGAACAACGGGCACGCTCTCCCACGGGCGCCGCACGACCGGGGCCAGGCTCGCGCGCCGAGCGCTCGCCCCGAACAACGGGCACACTCTCCCGCGGGCGCCGCACGACCGGGGCCAGGCTCGCGCGCCGAGCGCTCTCACCGAACAACTGGCACGATCACCCACCGCCGCCGAACGACAGGGGCCAGGCTCGCGCGCCGTGCGTGGACTCCAGCCCCCATGCTGCTACCCTGTCCCCGGGGATGCAACCTGCTTGGAGATATCTGCTTGGAGATATCAGGGAATGGATGAGCTGATGACCAGGTCCCCTTCCCCGCCCTGGCTGAGGGTCTGGACTTGGGCATGTGCTTGAGCCAGCGAGCCTGAGACCGCACTGGCCTGGTTCTGAGCCTGCACCAGAGCCTGCGACTGAGCCTGCACCAGAGCCTGCGCCTGAGTCTGCGCTCGGGACTGCGTCTGCGCCTTCGCCTGCGCTTGCGTCTGCGTCTGCGCCTGCTCTCGCGCCTGAGCCTGCACCCGCCCCTGCGCTCGGGCCTCTATGTCGGCTGCTTGACGCCCTAGCTCCTGGCGAAGCCCGAGGTTCAGACGAATGGCGCGGACCATTGCAAGGTCCGGCGGGATAGAGCGGAGCCTCGTAACCGTCCGAACGGAGAGCCCTAAAATGCAGGCGAGCTCTCCTCGCGAAATGCCATCCCCCAGAACCTCCATCACGGCGCGTCGCAGGGAGATCCCCTCGCTGGTTCTGCCACCCAATGAATCAAGAGCCGCGGCGGAATGAGCAGCATCCAGGACCTCTGCGGAAGAGGCGGGGCCAGGGCTATCGAGAGCAAGGCCGGGCTGACTCAAGCCTATCCAGGAAAGGAGCTCGGATCTCTGCAGGCGGGGGAGCTGCTCCTGCATCCTGGCTGCCAAAAAGGCCCCTCGAGGTCGCATGCCGAGCAGGTCGGGCAGGCTGGTGGCCTCGAACCAACGCTCCCATGACACTTTGTGATGCGCGGCCTGGGTGTGGATGTAGCGGAAGCATCGAAGGAGGTGCCATAGATCCATGATGGGCCTTGGTGGCAGGACATGGAAGGAGACAGGGAGGCCTAACCCGAGATGCAGGCTAATCCCAATTCTACGGCCGATCTCATTGGCGAGGCGTTCATCGCCAAGGCTCTCGGCGTGTAGGTGCGTGTCTGCCAGCCCGAAGCAGAGCAGGGGCACCTCCCTGGCGACCTTGAGCAGCCCCCTTGCCACGACTCGACGCTCTCTCTCCCTTGGAGCGATCACGCGATCATCGGCCCACCGGATCCGAATGTGCTGTCCGAGCGCAGCCATCGTAGCCTCCTTTCGCCTCGAGCGATTTGGAGATCATCGCTCCATGGAACCATCGAATCAGAATATGCCGCCCGCGCTCAGCCGTTGCGGCATCATTCACATCTCCCTCTAGCCCGCTCCACCATCTCATCCATGCTCATGGATGGCGCGGTCAATACGGGGGACGACACTGTTATCGGCAAAGGCAGGCTGCGGTTTCCCGAAAATCCGAAAATCCTCCTGCTGGCTGAGCCCAACCTCAGGAGGGGCCATCACCGTCCCCTGCTCCCACCTATCCGACATTGCTCTGCCGGGCGGGACATTACTCGATAGGATGCCTCATCCTCAGGATGCCTCATCCTCACGAGCTCTGGGCCGGCCAAGAGCCCGGCCAGCACCCCGACAACCACGCTGGAGGCCCGGCCAGCACGACGGGCGGGACATTACTCGATAGGATGCCTCATCCTCACGAGCTCTGGGCCGGCCAAGAGCCCGGCCAGCACCCCGACAACCACGCTGGAGGCCCGGCCAGCACGACGGGCGGGACATTACTCGATAGGGTGCCTCATCCTCACGAGCTCTGGCCCGGCCGGGAGCCCGGCTGTGCCCCCCCGGTGCCGCGATGGGGCCACTTCACGCCGTCGCGAAGCTTCGGGCGGGACACTACTCGATAGGATGCCTCATCCTCACGAGCTCTGGCCCGGCCGGGAGCCCGGCCAGCACCCCGACAACCACGCTGGAGGCCCGGCCTGCACGACGGGCGGGACATTACTCGATAGGATGCCTCATCCTCACGAGTTCTGGCCCGGCCAAGAGCCCGGCCAGCACCCCGACAACCACGCTGGAGGCCCGGCCT
>JAVEWA010000480.1:0-5629 GCA_034004785.1 Polyangia bacterium | reverse complement strand
TGGCCTGGGGTGCGTGTGCCGGATAGCGCTGGATCCAGCTCACCCCGTCATATTCCCAGGTGTCGTCTCGATGACCGCTGAGGTCCATGCCGCCGAAAAGAACGATCCTGTCCCGTGAGGCGTCGAAGGCCATCGCGTGGCCGCCCCTCGGCGGTGGCGACGTCGCCGGTTCCAGAAGCACCCAGTTCCTCCCATCGTATTGCCAGGTCTCTGCGAAGGTGCCGCCTATGAGGCTGGCGAACAGGACGACACGACTTCGCACCGTGTCGTAGACCATCGCGTGAAGGGCTTCCGGCGGCGACGGGATCGGAACGACTGAAGCCCAATCGACTCCATCATACTTCCAGGTGACAGCGGAAGGACCAAAGCTGCCTAATCCGCCGTAGAGCACGAGCACGCCTCTCAGAGTGTCGTAGGCCACCGCAATGCCGAACGCCACCGCCGGCGAAGTGGTGGGGTTGATCTGGGCCCAGCTAGTGCCGTCGTACTCCCATGTCTCGTAGAGGTCTCCGGAATCACCGTATCCGCCGTACATGACGATCCGGCTCCGAGCAGTATCGAAGGCCATGGCAGCTCCAACCCTCGCCGTCGGCGAAGTGGTGGGGTTTATCTGGACCCAGTTAGTGCCGTCGTACTCCCAGGTATCGGAGAGATGGATCCAGGTGAGGGTTTCTTCGCCGCCGAACAGCACTATGCGCCCCCGCGCGGCGTCGTATGCCATGGCGGCCCTTTCCCTGGCCGAAGGCGCGTTGGCGGTGCCAATCTGAACCCAGTCGGTCCCGTCGTATTCCCAGGTGGCTGTGTCGAGCCCGGTCTGCGAGTCTGGACCGAACAGGACAATCCGGCCACGCGCGGCGTCGTACGCCATGAAAGCCGCCATGGGTCTGACATCGGGCACGTGGGCGGTGGGGATCTGCACCCAGTCCACCCCATTGTACTCCCATGTGTCGAGGTAGTGATTGCTCACGCCGATGCCGCCGAACAGGACGACGCGGTCCCGGGCGGAATCGAAGGCCATGCTGTGCTCCTCCATCGCCGGAGGGGAGTGGGCGGTGTCGATCCGGATCCAGTTGCTCCCGACGAACTCCCATGTCTCCGCGAAATAGGACATTTCCTCGCGTCCGCCGAACAGGACGATCCTCCCGCGGGTGGAGTCGTAGGCCATCGCGTGATTCTCCCGTCCCTCGAGGATCTGTGGCTGACGCTCCTCCCAGCGCGCGAATTCCACCGTGCAACCGCTCGAGCAACCGTCACGGCTGCGCAGGTTGCCGTCGTCACACTGCTCGCCCCGGGCGGCGTCGATGTAGCCGTTGCCGCACGATTCCAGCGAGAGGCAGTCGGCCGAGCAGCCGTCCCCAGAGGCCAGGTTGCCGTCGTCACAGACCTCTCCCGGATCGATGTAGCCGTTGCCGCAGCGCTCGATCAGGCAGGTCGGTCCGCAGCCGTCCCCGACGAGGGTGCTGCCGTCGTCGCACTCCTCGGGGACGGTCATGCCGAGGAGGTCCACGATCCCGTTGCCGCACGTTTCTACCGAGCTGCAGCTAGCGCTGCAGCCGTCGCCTCCCACGTTGTTGCCGTCGTCGCACATCTCTCCCAATTGGACATCCCTCACACCGTCGCCGCATCGCGGCAGCAGGCAGTCGGCCTGGCAGCCGTCACCATCCGCGGTGTCACCGTCATCACACTGCTCGCCGGCCGCGAGATTCAACTCGCCATCTCCGCACTCCACCGCCGTGCAGTCGGCGTCACAGGTGGCGGTCTGCCCTGCGTCATCGCATTCCTCTCCCGCCAGCTCGTTCACCTGCCCGTCTCCGCACAGCGCTAGCGTGCAATCCGCGTTGCACTCGGCGCTCTGGCCTTCGTCGTCACACTGCTCGCCGGCCGCCACGTCGACGTAACCGTTGCCGCAGGTCTCGATGGACTGGCAATCGGCGCTGCAGCCATCGCCGGACACGTAGTTGCCGTCGTCACAGGTCTCGTCTCCATCCACCACTCCGTTGCCACAGAACTCCACCAGACAGCTGGCTGCGCAGCCGTCACTCGGGACCTCGTTGCCGTCGTCGCAGGTCTCGCCGAGCTGGATGTCGACCACGCCATCCCCGCACGTCGGCAGCAGACAGCCCCTCCGGCAGGCGTCGGGCACCAAGTCCGAGTTGCGCGGCCCCTCGTCGCACTCTTCCCCGCTGTCCAACACGCCATCGCCGCACCGGGCCTCGATGCAGTCGGTACGGCAGGCGTCGGGAAGGCTGTCGGAGTTCTGGGCGCCGTCGTCACACTCCTCGAGGCCCTCCACCTGGCCGTTGCCGCACAGGACCTGGGAGCCGTTGTTGTTGTTATGGTTTCCGTTTTGGTTGCCCGAGGGGTTGTCGTCCCCGCAGGCGGGCAGGGCCAGCAGGAGGGGGAGGAGCGCAGCAAGGGACCAGGCGGGGAGCGAGGCGGCTTCCGACGAGGCGGGCGAGGCGGAAAAGACGGCTCCGAGACGTCGCATGGGGACCTCCAGGGCTGTTGCCGAAGCTAATCAGTTGTCTATTTATCGCCTTTAAGCCGCCAATAAGCCAAGCCCTTTGGGCCGGATGTTGGCTGCCCCTGCGGTTGGCCAGGGCCTCAGTACGCCGCGGCGTAGATTTGTCCGCTCGACCCGACGAGGACGATCTGACCGTTGAAGAGCACGGCAGCGTTCCAGGCGCCTGTAAGAAAGCCCAAGCTCTCGTTGCCCTGGCACCAGGTGACGCCGTCCTCGGAGAACCAGGCATCGGTGGCCCAGCCGCCAAGAGACCAGAGGCGGTTGTCATAGGTCACGAGGGGTGCACGGCGGCTCGCGAGGGGCTCCACATCCTGGACCACCTGGTACCATGTGTTGCCGTCGGGGGACCTCCAAACGTCGTCCGCCGGGTAACCGAACACCACGGTGAGCTCGCTTCCGAGTATCGAGGCGCCCAGCCCCTCGCGAACGCTCCATGGGGCGTGGGCGGCGACCTGGGTCCACAGGAGCCCGTCGCTCGTGCGCCAGATGTCGTTGAGGCTGTTGTAGCTCGCGGTGCTCTCGCCACCCATTAAATAGAGGTCGCCGAGAAAGACCACGGCCGCGGCCCGCTCTCGTTCCTGGAAGGGCGCCACTGCCACCTCCCTGACCCACCCTGCCCCTCCGTGCTCGAAGCTCCAGACGTCGTTCAAACCGTCGTCTCCTGCGAGAATCCAGATCTTGCCGAGCCAGGACACGGCGTTGTGATAGCAGCGGGCCGCCGGATAGGGCGCATCGGCCTCCTGCGTCCAGCTCACGCCGTCGGGCGAGTGGTGTACGTTGTTGCCATCGAACACCCAGAGCTCGCCGCCGTGGGCCACGACGCTGTGGCTGGCGCAGGCGAAAGAGGGAGCCGTGGCGGTGAGCTGAGTGAACCCCAGGGAGATAGCGGGACAGGATGAGGTGTCTTCGCCGAAATCGCAGGTACCGACGTTGATCCAGTTGTGAGACGCATCGCATTCTTGGCGCTGCTCTCCCGTGTTGCCCAACCCGCAGAGCACGTAGCGGATCTCCCCCTCGTCGCACACATACGCCGTCCCGTCCGAACCGTGGCACACGTAGGCCGTGGACGTTATCTCCCCGGGGTCCAAGACACCGTCGGCGTCAGTGTCCAGCCCCACCTGGATCGCGGTGCCGCCCTCGGCGCAGTGGGCCCCGGCCGGCTCGTCGGTCAACCTGATGAGCGACGTTGCTCCGTCGCTGCCCGCCGGACCGGTGGCGCCCCGACACACGAAGGAGGTGTGGTCGATCTCGCCCGCCTCCAGCAGCCCGTTCAGGTTGTCGTCCAAGCCCGCGTAGATCACGGTTCCGCCGTTGGCACAGTTGGGCCCGGGCGCCTCGTTCTCCACCCGCACGAGGCTCGAAAGCCCGTCGGTCCCGGCCGCCCCGTCGGCCCCATGACAGAGGTAGGCCGAAGCGGTCTCTTCGCCCGCATCGAGGACCCCGTTGTCGTTCAGGTCGAGCCCCGACCGGACGAGCGAGCCACCGTAGGCACAGTTCGACCCCGGCGCCTCGGCCTGCACCGTGACCAGCGTGGTGCTCCCGTCCGTCCCGGCCATGCCATCGATACCGTGGCAGATGAAGTCCACCGTGGCGATCTCACCGGGGTCCAGCACCCCACTCCCGTTGTGGTCGATCCCGGTCTCCACCCGCATGCCGCCCGCGGCGCAGTTGGCGCCGGGCGCCTCGGGCAAAACGTTCACGATCTCACCGGCGCAGATGTAGGACACGCTCGCCACCTCGCCGGGGTCGAGAACCCCGTCCCGATCCGCATCGAGCCCGCTCTCGATCTTCTTCCCGCCAGCGGGGCAGTTCGCCCCGGCCGGCTCGGGAGACAGGGTCACCAGGCTCGCCAGCCCGTCCTGTCCGCTCCCATCGCCGTTGCAGAAGAACTCCACCTGATCGATCTCGTTGCCCTCGAGCACGCCGTCCCGATCCCAGTCGATGCCGATGGACAACCGCGATCCACCGTAGGGGCAGCTCCCCCCGGCCGGCTCGTCCTCGAGCAGGAGGAGAGAGGTGAACCCATCGGCCCCGGCCGGCCCCCGGCAGTCGAGGACGTTCCAGAGCCCGTCGTCGTTCACGTCCTCGGAGGCGTCCTGGGTCCCGTCTCCGTCCAGATCCCAGCAGTGCAGCCCGGGCGCGCCCGTGCCCTTGCAGTCCTCCACGGTCACGGTCCCGTCCCCGTTCCTGTCCTCGGTGGCCAGGTCCGCCTCTCCGTCCCCATCGAGATCCCAGCAGTGGACACCGTCGGCTCCATCCTGGCCGGAGAGGGCGAGGAGGGGCGCCTCCACCTCACCGGCTAGCGTCCTGACCTCCACCACGTACCAGTCAGCGGACAGAGTGGCGGGCAGCGCCGCCCGAATCCGCACTGAAGAGAACTCCGACACGGGCAAAGTCCAGGTCTCGGCGTCGCTGACGCGGGTGAGCACCACCTGCGGTGCATCCTCCCCGAAACCGCGCCCTTCGAGGACGAGGTAGGTGAACCCATCATCGAGCTCGATGTTCATCGAATCGATGGCCATCGTTCCCGCTTTCCCATCGCCTCCGCAGGCCGAAAGGAGACCGATGGCCGTCACCAGGCCCCATCCCTTCCATCCGTGCATCCGTTCACTGTTGTATCCGCGCATTGTCATGCCTCCACTGTCATTGATCGCCACCCCCGGCCCACTGTCGCGGGGTTCGCTGTGCCGGGTCGATGCGATAAGCGTCCCGGCCGCCAGGATACAGGGAATCCCCTCGGCGTGCGAGACGGTTGTCCGCAGACGCTTGTCCGCAGACGCTTGTCCGCAGACGCTTGTCCACGCTTGTCCATGGTTGGGTGCTCCCTTGCTTCGCGACTGCCTGGGAGGCTCAGGAGGGCGGCGGAGATGGCGATGACGACCGTGCGCACTGTACGTCCCGATCCGCGACCGGAGCGCCGACGACAACCGGGAGTGCCGTCTGCGACCGCTGCTTCCGTACAATGCCTATTGGCTCCAATAGGACTCGGGTCAAAAGCTCACGAGGATCAGTGGAGAGGAACCGCTCGAGCGGGATCCCCCCGCGCCCAGGATGACGGGGCGCGCCGAGGGATACAGGCGAGAGAAGGGGCGCCTGGATGGATGC
>JAVEWA010000479.1:0-5630 GCA_034004785.1 Polyangia bacterium | reverse complement strand
CGGCGAACCTCCCTGGTTCAGGGGTCTCGGTGCTGGCTGTGTTCTTCCTGGTGCTCTTCCTGCTTTGCGCGGGGATAGTCGTGCTGATCGCCGCGGACCTCTCCGCTCCGCTCAGGGACCTGGAGCGACGAGCTGGAGAGATGGCGCGTGGAGATCTCCAGCGTCCAGTCGTCACGGGCGCGGAGGCCGACGAAGTCGGCCGGCTGGCCTTCGCAATGGACGCCATGCGAAGGAGCCTCAAGGAGCAGATCAGCACCGTCGAGGAGCTGAACGTGAGCCTCGAGGAGAAGGTCTCCGAACGAACGAGCGCCCTGGCGCTGGCCAACGCGGACCTGCGAGAGGCCCTTGGGAGCCTGACCCGTGCCCAGGACCAGCTCGTCCGCTCCGAGAAGCTCGCCTCCATGGGACAGCTCGTTGCGGGAGTGGCCCACGAGCTCAACAACCCTATTAACGCGGTGGGAAACACCCTCGAGCCACTCGAGCGCATCCTCGATTCCCTGGTGCGGCAGTGCGCCACCAGGAGCAGCGCCGATGGAGAGGCGGCCACCGCGATCCTCGAGGACGTACAGGCCATGCTCCGGGTGATTCGCAATGGGACCTCCCGGATCCAGCGCATCGTCACGTCTCTCTCCTCCTACGTTCGCACCGACGGCGAGCCCACCGAGAACGTGGACCTGAACCGCCTCGTGGATGAGACCCTCGAGATCGCCGGCCATATGCTAGCCGACGTCCTGGTGAAAAAGGATCTTTCGCGGCTGCCTCCCGTGAAGGGAGACCCGTCGCAGCTCGGGCAGATCCTGATGAACCTCATGGCCAACGCAGCCCAAGCGATGGCTGGCGCACCGGAGCGCCTCCTGCGCGTGGTGTCGCGAGTAGAGGAAGGGTGGATCGATCTCATCGTGTCCGACAGCGGCCCTGGGGTCCCAGAGGGCCAAAGGAGCCGGATCTTCGATCCCTTCTACACGACCAAGCCAGTGGGCCAGGGCACTGGGCTCGGCCTCTCGATCTCCCAGGAGATCGCCGCGCGGCACGGAGGCTCCCTGGAGCTCCTGGACTCGCCGGAGGGAGGCGCCTCCTTCAGGTTGAGGCTCCCTCGGGCCGAGGCGGCCCGCCCGAATTCCCATGGCCCGGCGGTCACAGACGCCCCCAGGTGAGCCCGACCATCACGGACAAATCTCTCCAACGGAGGGTCATCATTCAAAGGCAGGGCGGCGTTGCATGAATCGAGGTCATACAGGATAGTGTCGGCATGCGCGCACGTCTCGGGCTGATGCTCCTTTCCATTGTCCTGGCAGTGGCCGGAGCCACCGCGGTGCTGCGCTGGTCGTTCTTCAGCCAGTCCGAGCATCCAGATCTCCGCCTCTCCGAGCAGCGGCTGCCAGCTTTGACCAAGCGGCTCGTCATCATCCTGGTGGACTCCGTGCCCTTCGAGATGGCCTTCACCCAGAGGAAGCTGCCATTCATCTCGTCCCAGGCCCCCCTCGGCACCCACGGCATCGTCTTCACCGAAGAGCCCACCATGACCGGGCAGATGGTCTACACCATCGCGAGCGGCATGCGCCCATTCCTCTACGGCGTGGTGCGGAACTGGCGCCAGAACCGCTTCGGCCACGAGACCTTCATGGACTCCCTCGCTTCTGCGGGCCGCCGGATCGAGCTCTACGGCGACGCCCCCTGGACCGAGATGTTCCCAGACCGCTTCCACCACAAGGTGACCTTTGCCGAGGAGGGCCGAACGCCAGATGGCCGCCCCTTCAAGTGGATGAACGCGCTCAACGACATCGATCTCAAGATCCTCCCGCACCTCGACCACGCCCTGTCAAAGGCGGAGTTCGATGTCCTGATCTGGCACATCCACGGCACGGACCTGGTGATGCACAAGTATCTGAGGGATTCGACGCTGACCGCGGTGAAGCTCGCCTACGCCGATCTGTTGACTGAGGGGATAGTCCGGCAGCTCCAGGACGGAAAGACCACCTTCCTCGTCTTCTCCGACCATGGCTGTGCAAAAAATGGCCGGCACGGCTACGAGGACCCCGAGGCCAGGAATGCTTTCTTTCTCCTTTTCGGCAGCGGCATAACCCGCGGCGTCAGGCGGGACATCCGACAGATCGATCTAGCCTCCACCATCACGGCGCTCTTCGGAAGGAGCCCGCCGGCCGCGAGCGCGGGACGCCCGGCGGTCGAAGCCCTGGACGTCTCCCCCGGGCGCCGCGCCCGGATCCTGCTGGATGCCGCCCAAAACCGCTCGGAATACCTCGCGGCCCGCGAGCGATGGCAGCCAACCGGCTTAGGGAGCGGCCGGGGCCTGGTCGTCAAGGCCGAGGCCGCCCTCGCCGCGGGCGATCCTGGCCTGGCCTCCGAGATGGCCTCGCTGTTTCTGCGCCAGGCCTACCGCGAGGATCTCGGCGCCCGCAGGGAGAGACGCTGGGGGCCTCCCCTCTTGCTGGCCTTCGGCCTGGCGGTGCTCCTCGCTGGGATCTTCTTTGTCGGCCTCGGCGGCTCCGGTACCTTCTCTTCGCCTGGATCGTTCCGCGCGGCCTGCCTGGCGGCTCTTTCCGTGGCTCTCCTCTGGTCTGCGGGCCTCGCGGGAGCCAAATGGATGGGCCGCCTCTTCAACGACCACGTCGATCTCTTCTCTCCACTTGGCAAGGCCGCGTTCTGGAGCGCCGTCGTGGCTGCCCTCGGCTTGCTCGCGCTTCTGCTTCTCCGACCCATGAGACGGGCCTTCGCGGCCCACGGAGCCATCTGGACCCTCGCCGCCTGCTTTGCCCTGGCCCTTTTGCCAGGCTATTTCCAAGGGATCTACAGCCTCATCATCGCGCTCGGCCTGCTTGGTCTCTTTTTCCTGCTTCGGGCAGATCCCGCGCCCAGGGCGTGGATCGGATACTTCTTCTCTGCCGCGGTGCTCGTAGTCTTCCTCCTCTGGGAGTGGGATTGGGAGGCCAACTGCTTCGGCATCCGCGAGCACTTCCGAGGTTCGCCCGGCGCCCTCGGCGCTTGCGCCAGCTTCCTCCTCGCCGCCCTCGCCTTGCGCCGGCCATGGTCGGGTCACAGGGACATTCCCAGAAGATGGCTGGCCGGGCCACTCGCCCTCGCCGCGCTGCTGCTCATCCGGCACCTCGGCTTTCCACTGGAGCCGAGGGACCTCTTCCCGACCGTGGGGGATCAGCTGCTCTCGGACGCGGTCACGAGGGGAGCCTTCGTCGCCCTTGGGAGCCTCGCCTGGTGGTTGCTCCATCGCCTGGGCGCCCTCGGTGGCGCCCAGGGCTCGGTGCTCGGCGCCCTCGCAGTGCTCTGCCTGTGGGGCTCGTCCTTCGAGGCGACGGCCTTCTCGCTCCTGACCGTCGCCTTCGCCCCCTTTGCCTGCATCTCCTGGCTGGAGCGTCCGGGCCTGGCCGGGGCGGCCTTGGCCGCGGCGCTGATGGCCACGGCGCGCGTGGTCTTCGTCCAGGTGCACGAGTTCCACGTCCACTTCACCGCGTTGCACGATCTCTTCCGTTTCGCCCCGGACACCGACGCGCTGCTTCCAGAGTTGGCTTTGCCCATCGCCCTGCGATATTCTCTGCCGGCCCTGGTTCTCGTCGCGCTCCTCTGGGGGCGCCTTTCCCCAAAGACCCGCACGGCCGCCCTCGGGATCCTGCTGGTCTTCGCGGGCGCGCGGGTGATCCACCTCCTGCTCATCACGAGGCTCACGATAGATCAGCTCTACCCGAACTGGCGCGGCATGGGCGAGCTCGTCCTGACGAGCCTCTGGGCAGTGTCCTTGGCGCTCGTGGCCCTGGGCTGGGAGCTCGCGTCCAGCAAAGACAGCACACTTTCTCCCGTTTCCGGGATAACGGCCTCTATGGCGCCGGGAGCGACAGCCACAAACGGAGAGTGACACAGACCAATGTCCAGCATGTACGACGAAGCCCTGAGAGCCTTCCTCAAGCCAGTGGTTCCATTCATCGACGACGTGGGCGTCACCGAGATCCTGATCAACGGCCCCTCAGACGTATGGGTCGAGCGGAAAGGCCGCCTCTATCGCACCGAGGCCCAGTTCACCGAGGATGGCCTGCTAGCCGCGGCGCGCTCGATGGCCCAATTCGTAGGGCGGCCCCTCTCCACGGAGCGGCCGCGCCTCGACGCGAGGCTGCCGGACGGCTCCCGCATCCACGTGATCCTGCCTCCCATCGCCCGCTGCGGAACAACCGTGTCCATCCGCAAGTTCTTCCCCGGGGGCCTCACCGCGGAGCAGCTCGTGAGCTACGGCTCCGCCACCTGGGAGATGGTCCAGCTCATCGAGGCCTGTGTGCTCACCAAGCTGAACATCGTCGTCGCCGGAGGCACCGGCTCTGGCAAGACCACGCTGCTCAACTGCGTCTCCGCCTTCATCCCAAACGAGGAACGCATAATCACCATCGAGGACTCGGCCGAGCTTCAGCTCAACCAGGAGCACCTAGTGTCCCTGGAGACCCGGCCCCCCGACGACAAGGGCAGGAACGAGGTGAGCATCAGGGATCTCTTGCACTCTTCCCTGCGCCTGCGGCCGGATCGGATCGTCATCGGCGAGGTTCGGGGAGGGGAGTGCTTCGATCTCCTGCAGGCCCTGAACACCGGCCATGGCGGCTCCATGACCACTACCCACGCCAACACGCCCAAGGAGACCCTCGTGCGCCTCGAGAGCCTCGCGCTGCTGTCCGGCATCGAGCTCCCCCTGAGAGCCGTGCGCGCGCAGGTGGCCGCCGCCATCGACGTGGTCGTGACCACTGAGCGGCTGATGGACGGCACCAGGAAGATCACCGCCATCAGCGAGGTGCTCCCCCTCGACGATCGGGGCGACTATCGCGTCCAGGACATCTATATATTCACGCAGACCGCCAGGGATCCCGATGGAGTACAGGGCTACCACGCGCCTACCGGCGTAGTGCCGACTTTCCAGCGGAAGCTAATCGCCAACGGCTTCGCCGAGTACGTGGACGAGTACTTCGATCCGACTCTCTATGGCCTCGAGCCCCCCCAGATGTTCGAGGGCAGGGCGAAGGTGGGTCCGAACGCCGCCCCGCCCCTCGCACAGAAGAGCACCGACACGTCTATCGGGGTGCGCCCCGACAGCCTGTAACCGGCTGACGGCGCCCTCGCAAACGCACCCGGAAAAGGAGTTCGCCATGGATCGCACCTTCATCACCACTGACCAGGCCCCATCGGCCATTGGAACCTACTCCCAGGGGGTGCTCGCCCAGAAGACGCTGTACGTCTCGGGCCAGATCCCGCTGGATCCCGCCACCGGCGCAGTCGTCGAGGGCGACGTGGCGGCCCGTATCCGGCGCTGCTTCCTCTCGCTCGAGGGCATCCTGAAGGCCGCCGGCGGCAGCCTCCCGGAGGTCGTGAAGGTGAACGTGTACCTCACCGACCTCGCGGTCTTCCCCACCGTCAACCAGGTCATGGCGGAGTTCTTCTCGCCTCCCTACCCGGCCCGGGCAGCGGTGCAGGTGGCGGCCCTGCCAAGAGGCGTGGACGTGGAGGTGGACGCCGTGGCGGTGCTTCGATGAGTGATGCGACCGCGAGCCGCGGCGCGATCGAGTCCGTGCTGCTCGTAATCGGCGACGAGCTCCTCGCGGGGGAGATCGCCGACCTTAACGGGCCCT
>JAVEWA010000478.1:0-5647 GCA_034004785.1 Polyangia bacterium | reverse complement strand
GTCGGTGCCACGACGAGAATGCGGTTGTGACCGTGCGCCCGCTCTGACGCCAGAGCGTCCAGCATGGTCTGTTGGTCCCCGTAGGGTCTGAGGTCGAAGAAGGAGAGGGGTGTCGGGGCGGACCCGCCGATCCGGGCCGCCTCCAGCGCCTCTCCGACCATGAGGACCTGCATCGCGTCATCCGGGTCGAAGGAGACGAACTCCTCGCTCGCCCAGTGGGCCTCGAAGGAGGCCGCGATTTTCTCAAGGAGGCTAGGGGACTCCAGGGCCGCCAGGCGCACGTTCCACTCCAGCCCGTCGAGCATGGCTGCGCTGCTCAGGTTCGATGAGCCGATGTAGGCGGTGCTCGCCCCCGAGTCGCGGTGGAAGATCCACGACTTGGCATGGAGGCGGGTGCGTCGATTGTCGAAGGAGATGCGGACCTCCGCCCCCCAACGCGCCAACTCCGAGAGGGCACGGAGATCGCTGGCGCCGGTGTAGGTGGTGGTCAGCACCCGGACGCGTCCTCCCCGGGCGATCAGCTCTTGGATCGGCTCTTCAACGAGACGGATCCCGCTCCACTTAACGAACGCAATGAGGAGATCGGCGCGTTGGGCCGACGCCAGCTCGGCCTGGAGCTCCTGCGCTAGCGCAGGCTCGCCGGGGGCATTCGTCAGGAGCGCACTGTCGGCCAGGGGAGTCGCGGGCCTACGAGTCGCCGCGCTATCTCCGAGGCCGTCGCGCCGGGCCCGCACCTCCAGCAGCCTCGCCAGGGGCGTATCGGTGACGGGGAACTCGAGACGGCCCTCCTCCAGCAGGTCCTGGTTGGCGTCAAGGATGATCCGACGCAGCCCAGCGATGAGATGGGCGCGTTGGGCGGGATCGGACGTGGCTTCCAACACTGCGCGGAGTATCTCGGCGAAGAGCCGGCTCAGGCGGTCGGGGGTGTCGGCTTTGTCCAGATGGTCCTCGTCCGCCCGCAGCTCTGGCGCCAGCGCGTCGATGCGACGTCGCAGCGCCGCGTCGATGACCGCGTCGTAGAGACCAGGATGGAGGGGCGGGGTACGCATGGCCGGCAAGCGTAGAGGTGGAGTCACGGGTGCGTCAGCGCTCCGAGGCACTCCATGCCGAGGCCCCGGATGCCGGGCTCATAGGCTTTCATCGCATGCACTTGGCGCATCGGGCACATCTAGCGCATCGGGGATCGGTGAGTTCATTGATCTCGTTGACCGTAGCAGGCTCATTGCAGCGCTCGAACCAGGGCTAGAGCAGAGATCATCGGTGATCGGATGACGTGGGTCAAGGCTTCGTGGCTTCGCGTTCAGGGGGATCGAGCTCTGTTCATCGTGAGGTTGTTCTTGGTGCTTAGCCGCTTTTCGGGCGGCGGCCGGGCGGCTTCGGACTGAGCAAAATGAGGGTTTCGACTTCAGCGGGGCTACTTCGCACTCTGGGCATCCCTTGCGCGGAGAATCAGGTATGCAGGGAGACGATGCTCTGGCGCGCGCGCCCTATGCAATCCCGGCCTTGGTCTGAAGATCCTCGATTGCCCAGCCGTAGTCGAAGGGCTCGCCCTCCCAGGTGGGTACGCCAGTCGAGGGGGAGAGCTCGACTCCAGGCGGCAGCCACCTCCCGACGAGAGTCTCGGCCGGATCAGCAGTAACTGAGGGCAAGGGCTGCGAGGCGAGGATCTCGCGTCCCAGGCGGTCCATGAAGCGGAATCGGCCGCCTGATATGGCCTCCACGCTGAAGCCGCCCTCGTGACACAGGACATGATGCCGGCGACAGAGAGGAATCATGTTCTCGAGCGTGGTCTGGCCGCCGTCGATCCAGTGCTTCACGTGATGGGCGTCTCTCCCCTGGCACTCACAGCCAGGAAAGGCGCAGCGCGTCCCGTCCCGCGCGAGGAGCGCGCGCCTGAGCGGAGCGGAGATGACCCTCGTCTTCTTTCCGGGCGTCAGCTCGCCCCCCGGGCCGTGCCAGAGGCTCGACATCGCAGAATCGCAGGCGATGCGCCTCACGGTGTCGGGCGCGAGCGCCGGCCCATCCTCCAGCTCGGAGCGGCCATCGGCCTCGGGGTCGAGGAGGACCTCTCGATCCGCGTGGATCACGACCTGAAAGCGGTCCCCGCCGCCGACTTCAGCCGCGCCGGTCACGAGGGCGCGATCGGCGAGCAAACCCAGCGCGTCCGCCAGACGCTGGGCCCCGGTTGGCTCATCCCCGACCGGCTGGGCGTGGGAACCACGCGTTTCCGCGGAACCGTCCGGCCTGGCGTACAGCTCATCCTTGGCCCGCTCGAGGGCCTTGAGAAGCAGAGCCCCCTGCTCGGGCGTGAGCCGGCCTTCCACCACCAGCATCCCGTCCGAGTCGTACCAGGCCGCAAGGCTCCGGGAGGCCTCGCGCGCCTCGGCCTTCTCGTTCTCGAGGAGCCGGTTCGCCCTCCGGTACCTCCGGACGAGGGTCTCGATGTGGGAGGCGGTGCCGGCCCTGGCCCAGCCGAGGAGGGTCTCCTCGTTACGCCCGTCGGCGATCCGGGTGAGGGCCCGGACCTTGGAGTAGGAGAGCTCGCCCCTCGAGAAGGCCTCCGAGATCCGGGGCAGGCCAGGCAGGGCCCTGGCGACCCGCACGTACTGGCGTGCAGTGCCGAGATCCAAGCTCGCCCTGTGGGAGAGCCAGTGGGCAGAGGAACGGTGGGAGGAGCCGAGGGGGTCTGCCCAGAGGCCCCGGCGGTCCACCTCCCCGACGAGCAGGAGGAGCCGGTAGGTCGCGGCCTGGATCGTGGCCGAAAGGAGAGTGATCTCGTCCTCGAGGTCCTCGAGGCTCCTAGATTCGAGAGGCGCTGTTACCTCGGACAATGGATTTGCGTTCATGCGCTATATATAGCATGGGGTGTTTGGGCCCCCCCAGGATGCCCGCCATGGGGAGAATGAGTCCTATTAGGTCTTTTTGGCGCCTGGCGAGGCTTCTCGGACCGCACAGTCCATCTGGCGCGGTCTGGAGGCCAGCGAGGTGGCGTAGTAACAAGCTTGGCGTACCATGGCCAAAATACCGTCAAGGAAAATCGACACCATGAGCGAATTATTTTGTTCTGGCTCAGCAGAGCCACGGCAGCGGGCACACCCCCCTGGGGCTTTCAAGGGTCAGGCATGGTCGCGAGCACACTCTGGAAAAACTCCAGGGCCTGGGATTCGTTCTCCTTGGCGATCTGCTGCTTGTGGGTCATCCGTGCCATGGCTTCTTTCACGCAGGGATTGGGAGGGCGAAGGTCAACCGCATAGCAACCGACCTTCGCTGTGCAGAGCCCGGAGCAGCCTGGTCGGGTCCCCGAAGGGGGCATCGAGGCACCAAGATCCCTTGTCCTAATGTTATTACCGGGTCTATGGTCAATGGGCGAAGCCAGCTAGAACTCGACCGCCCAGGCTTTACGCTCAAGGCCTCAACGAGAGGGTTCCGCAAGACCCACTCGCTGCTGTCGTTAGTGCCCGTGCCCTCACCGGCGTGGGAGATCCCATACGCGGCAATGGCTCGAGAAGACCAGCTCGCCTGGGCCACGCTCGACAACGTCACGAGGGCAGCAGGCCGGGAAGAAAAGAAGGCTGCATGATGTTGGCTCAGGCGACAACAAACTTGAAACCTACCGATCTCAGCGGATGGGTCGGCCGGCGCTTCATGGGAGTGTAATTGTGGATGCTCATCCCCCCGGGATGCGCCTCAGCCCAGGCGGCGCCAGAGCGCGATGCGGGCGATGTCCAGGCCTGCCCTCAGGCCGTCCCTGGTCTTCACCTTGGAGCCAGAGACGTCTGACCAGCGCCTGAGGGGGTGCTCGAAGACCGCCTGGGTGGAGAGGCTGGTGCCGTGCTGCTCGTCGTACCTCGCCAGGCGCGCCAGGATCTCCACGTCGAACATCCAGCGGCTGCGGAAGGGGGGGCCCAGCACGGCCCTGGCCACGGCGTCGTTGCGGAAGAGCTTGGCGCCGCACTGGGTGTCGTACACCGGCAGGTCGAGGGCCAGGCTCGCGGCGGTGGCGAAGAGGCGGCCCACGTAGTGGCGCGTGGTGCGGCGCCGCACGTCCCTGCCGAGGAGCCTGACTCTCGAGCCCATCACCATGAAGGCGCCGGTGCCGTCCAGCTCGGCCAGCATGGCGTCCAGCTCCTCGAAGGGAGTGGCTAGGTCGCTGTCCCAGTAGCCGATGGTGGCGGCGTCCGAGGCGAGGGCGTGGGCGAGGCCCTTGTGGACGGCCACCGCCTTGCCCTGGTTGGGGGAGAGGTTGAGGACCTGGGCCCTCGGGCTGCGGGCGGCGATGGTGGCGAGCAGGGAGGCCGAGCCGTCCGTGCTGCCGTCGTCCACGAAGAGCAAGCTCAGCCAGGAGCGCTCCTCCAGGGCCTGGGTGAAGGTCCGGATCGAGAGCCTGGCGGCCTCGTTGTAGCAGGGCAGCACGATCAGAGTTTGCGACATAGGGCGAAGACGCTCAGCCCGGGCATCTGGAGGCCGACCCGGGACAAGGCCGAAAGTAGCCGATTGTCCAGGTCCAGCGCCACCAGGATCGTGCGGGTGAAGAGGGGGCCCCTGCGCCAGGCGCCGACCCCGGTCCGAACGGGATGGATGGCTCCGAGGGCTCCCAGGCGCTCGACGAGGAGCGAGGCGGCCCGCGGGAGAAGGAGGCTCGCGAAGAGCGAGCCGGCCTCGAGGACCTCCAGAACAGCCCTGTCCGCGAGCCCTAGGAGGCTTTTGTGGGAGTAGCGGCGCAGGTGCAGGAGCTGCCGGTCGTGCTCGCCGAAGAGGGCCTGGTGGGCTGGGGCGGTGAGGAGCACGAGGCCGCCTGGGACGACCTTTGTCGAGGCTCGGCCGAGGAGCTCGAGATCGTCCTCGACATGCTCCACCACGTCGAGGAGCAGCGCGAGGTCAAAGGAGCCGTCGGGCAAATCCTCGAGGCTCGGCTTCACGAGGATGGGGGGGCGCTCCGAGGCGAGGCTCGCCCTGGTGGGCTCGTCCATCATGGGGTCCACCCCCACGAGGGTCGAGGCCCCGAGGTGCCTGCCGAGGCGGCCGAGGAGCCAGCCGTCGCCGCAGCCCACGTCGAGGAGGCTAGGGCCGGGAGGGAGGCTCGCCCGTGAGAGCAGGCGCTCCAGGGCGCGGGCGCGGGCGCGCTCCCAGGGGTGCCGGATGGGGGGCGCGCCGCCCTGTCTTTCTCGCAGGTCCATCCTTGCTACCTGGCGCTCGGGCGGGTGATCACCGCCATCTTGGCGCCGAAGAGCTGCTCGTAGGCGGATCTCGCCGCCTGGCGCAGGGCGCCGGGGGCCTTTGCCACGAGGCTCGCGTAGACGTGGCTCGCCACCTCCCTGTCCGGGTCTCCCTCGGCCGAGAGGGCCGCGGCCTTGTCCACGCCGAGGATCCTCCCGAGCTCCTTGAAGAGCACCAGGGAGGCATAGTACCGGGGCGTGTGCCAGGCGCTCGAGTCGAAGATGTTCCCCGAGAGCCGGGTGAGCTCGGTGCGGGTGAGGGGGCCGCCATGGGCCAGGGCGGCGAGCTGGCCCGAGAGCTGGGTCCTCGCTGCCTGGGCCACTCGCTCGTTGTGGGGGCCCGAGCCGAGAAGGGGCGCGAGGTGCGGGGCGAGGCAGCGGGCAGGGGCGGCGCCTTTGCCTGCCCGTCGCCCTTGTCGGATTGGCGGGGG
>JAVEWA010000477.1:0-5651 GCA_034004785.1 Polyangia bacterium | reverse complement strand
CCTGGCCTTGTTGCAGCTTGCCTCTTGCGAAAAGGATGGGATCCCCGAGAAGTACAAGGTGGAGCCCTCAGAGCTGCGGGCCAACCTGAAGAACGCTGCCCTCATCGCGCTCGTGGCCGAGGGCGGCGACCCCGGGCAGCAGGCAGAGCGGACGAGCCTACGAGGGGTGCGAAAGAACGGGGTCCCCCTCTGCGAGGACCTCAGCGTCGAGGAGCTCGAGGCGCTCGAGCCCGGAGGCGGCTACGAGAACGACTGCGTGAACCCCGAGCCCCTTTCCTACTGCCAGGAGATCCACCCGGAGCGGCTGGCGACGGGGCGCGTGATCTGCCAGGAGCGGCCCTGGAGGGCGGGTGAGCTCATGGCGGTGGATCACAGCGGCGAGGCGTTCTCAGTGCTGCCCTTCCTCCCGGAGTGGAACCAGGTTTTGCGCGTGCAGCAGAGCGAGGGCGCGCTCCTCGTCACCCTGGCCTACCCCATGAAGCTCCTCAGGTCGGACGAGACGGTGGACTACTGCCACGTGCTCTACTACCCAATCGACACCGGGAGCGACTCCATCGTGCCCTACTGCTTCGAGTACGAGTACAGGAGCAGCTTCTGCTTCGGCCCGGATCAAAAGGAATGGCAGTATCCCATCTTCGGAACTCCGCCCTGGTGCGTGAATAACGAGGGACTCGAGGTCGAGTACACCGAAGCTCTGGAGCACCTCGATGGCGGGCTCGTGGTCTGCGCGTCCCCGCCCGTCGGGCCGCCCATCGATTGCGGGGAGCCACACCTGGCGGTCCACTTGACCCCCTACGCCATCTTCGAGTCCTACGGCCTCGGGAGCCTGCCCTCGGACGGCTACGCCACGCGGATCGTGACGGGAGCGCAGGAGGCCCACTACCCCATGGAGATCGATCTCTACACGACCAGGGGGATCATCTCCGCAGGCACCTACTACAGCTTCGATGCATCCTACGAATCCATTTCGGGAGCTCTCTCTTCGATCCCCATCCACTGGAATGACTCCCACGGCAGGGCAATGACCCACGAGAGCGGGCACCGGATCCTATACGGGCACAGGTGGAACCCAGGCTCCTTGGATTTCGGCGAGTCCGAGAGCACCACGGACAGCACCACCATGACGCTCCACTTCTTCGACAGCGAGACTCTCGAGGACGGGAGCTTTCTCATCGACGTGAGCCCGCATCCGCATTCATCGGACATCGAGCACGGAAAGTGGTGGCACTTCATGGCCGCCATAGGAGACTACCTCTTCTACTACGAGAACAACTTCGGGGAGTCCATCTTCTACCGCGTGGACACGCGAAGCCCCCATCCCATAATCGAGGAGCTCCACCGGAACCCGGGCTGGAGCGATTCCGGTCGAGTCGTAATCATGTACCTGAACGGCTGGGCCATCTACGCGCCGAGCGAGGTGCCCTTTGTCGCGTTCATCTTCCGGCCGGACGGGACCATGTCCGAGGTGAACGCGGAGATGCTCGGCTTCAACCCGCAGACCCTGGAGGTCGAGGACGACCTCATCGTCGTAAACGGCATGGACGGGCTCACACCCCGCAGGTTCGTCATCCACCCACTCGCCACCGCCGAGGGCGAGCTCCTCGTGGAGACGGCAGCCGAGACTATCCAGGTGCGGACCCTCATCCCCCTCGCACAGTGACGGGGCTGGGCTGGTCGGGCTCCTAGGGAGCGCGAAGAGTCAGCGCACAGCCTCTTGGGAGCCTCTTGGGAGCCTCTTGGGAGCCTCTTGGGAGCCTATGGGGAACCTCTGGGGAACCCGTGGGGAGCTCGGATGTCATAGTCCCTGGCTGCGGCAGTTGACTGTGACGTCCCAACCCTTGTCTCTTTCCACGCTGCGTCGAATGGGGAGCCTGGCAAAGGCGTCCCTCGGCAAGTCGAAGGGCTAGAGATCCTTCTCCATGAGTCCTGCCATGGCCATGAGATGACGGAGGAGACCGGTCTTCAGCGTCTGGTTGCCATGTACCGGCACGGAGAGGCGAATTGCAGAGCCCTGCTTGCCATAGATGTGATGGCTGCCGTGCACACGTCGGAGCTCCCACCCATGGCGTTCCAGCACACGGCAGAGGTCCTTGCCCGAGATCAGCTTCATACGGCGATCTCGATGATGCGTGCGGTGCCGGCGCCTGGAGCCGTCGGCTGGACATCTACCGAGAGACAGCCCTCCACGGCTTCGTAGAGGTTCACGAGTAGCTCTTCGAACGATTCTCCCTGGGTAGCGCAACCTGGGATGGCTGGCACTTCGGCCCAGTATCCACCTTCCTCGGCTTCGTGGATGATGACCTTGAGCTTCATGGTTCTCCTCGATGATTCGTCATCTCAGACTTCAGTGTGGCACCACTGAAGGAGATCCTCATCTTGCCTCGACTGACTGGATCTGACCAGGGTCTTTCCGATGATGTCCGACCATGCTGGTTTGCCAAAGTTGTCACCCAGGTCAGGGGAGCGCGAAGAGTTCGCGCGCAGCCTCTGGGCCGCCTCTTGGGAGCCTCTTGGGAGCCTCTGGGGAACCTCTGGGGAACCTCTCGGGAACCTGTGGGGAGCCTCTGGGGAACCTCTCGGGAACCTGTGGGGAGCCTCTTGGGAGCCTCTCGGGAACCTGTGGGGGGCTCGGATGTCATAGTCCCTGGTTACGGCAGTTGACCGTGAATTAACGACCCTGGCTCTCCCGAGGAGGCGGAAGATGCAACGCACTGGCATTGCACTGGTATTTTTTTGTGGGCTGCTGTCTTTGATCTGCGCTCCCGCTGGACGCAAGGAGCGGAGGGCCGGGTGGGAGGCGCGGGCAGAGGCGCGGGTGAAGGGGCCGGCCAGGGGTGGGGTGGGGGCGCTGGCTGGTGCGCTGGCGGGGGCGCCGGCCAAGGGGTCGCCCGCCCCGGCGGATCCGGGCCCCATCGAGCGCCGGATCTTGGCGCGTCCAGGCCGCATCGAGCGCCGGGTCCCGGCCCCGAAGGAGGTTCGCCACGTGGCCTTCGGCGCGGGCGCCCTGGGGCTAGAGCCGCCGAGCAGGCTGACGCTTTGGAAGGAGCCCTCTGACGCTGGCTCGCTTGCTGCCGGGGGGGCTCGGGCCTCCGCGGGATCTCCGGCTGCCGCTGGCTCGCTTGCTGCCGGGGGGGCTCGGGCCTCCGCGGGATCTCCGGCTGCCGCTGGTTCGCTTGCTGCCGAAGGGGCCCGGGTCCCCGATGGGGCGCAGGTGGCGCGGCCCCAGGGACCTTCGCCCGAGCGGTCCGGGGCGGGGGCGCCCATCGAGCTCACGGATCCGAACGGACAGGGTCTCAGGCTGAAGGGGCTTCGGGCAAGAGGCATGGTGCAGGGCAGCCAGGCCTTCACCGAGCTGCGCCTCACCTTCCAGAACCCAGAGCCAAGGGAGATCGAGGGGCGCTTCTCCATCACGCTGCCGCCCAAGGCCTCCATCGCCCGGTTCGCCATGCGCCAGGCAGAGGGCTGGCAAGAGGCGGAGATGGTGGAGCGGGCCTTTGCCGAGGCGGTGTACGAGGACTTCCTGCACCAGAAGGTGGATCCAGCCCTGCTCGAGAAGAAAGCGGGCAACCTCTTCCAGGCGAGGGTCTTCCCCATCCCCGCCAAGGGGACAAAGGAGCTCATCATCAGCTACTCAGAGGCGCTCGAGCCGGGCGCAGCCTACCGCCTGCCCCTTGTTGGGCTGCCCGTGATCGATGACCTGGACGTCTCGGTGATCGGGCCAGCGGGAGGCCACGCCGCCGCAGGGCGTCTCCAGCAGAAGGGGCGGCGGCCCGACAAGGACTTCACCATCGCTCGCAGCGGAGGGGTCCATGCGACCACTGGCCTCGCCCACGGTCGCCTGGTGGCCCTGGCCGTCCGGCCCGGGGTGCCGGATCAGCAGAGCCCCATCAAGGGGCTGCTCGTCCTTTTCGACACGAGCGCGTCCCGGACCCTCGGGTTCGGAGCCCAGCTCGCCCGGCTGGCAGCTTTCGTCAAGGCGCTCGGCGCCCGCCCGGGCGGGGAGCTGCCCCTGCTCGTGGCCGCCTTTGACCAAGGCGTGAGCGTGGCCTACTCGGGCCCGGTCTCCGGGTTCGGCCAGGCGGCGCTCCAGCGCATCAAGGCGCGAGGCCCCCTCGGCGCCTCGGACCTGCACCGGGCCCTGGCTTGGGCAGCCACCCAGAAGGGCTATGGCCGGATCCTCGTGGTAACCGACGCCTTGCCCACGGCGGGCGAGCTGGAAACGCCGGTGCTCCGCGGCGCGGTGGCCCGGCTCCACCCGGCCTTCGGGAGGCTGGACCTGCTCCTCACGGGCGGGATCCGGGACGCCGAGCTGGCCGCGCAGCTCACCCGCGGGCTCCTCGCCGAGGACGGCGTGGTGCTGGATGACGAGGCCTCGCCCGAGAGCTGGGCCGCGCGCATGGAACGGGCCACCCTCTCGGATGTGCGGGTTGGGGTGGAAGGGGCCCGCTGGGTCTGGCCCGAGACCCTGGACGGCCTCCAGGCCGGGAGCGAGGAGCTGATCTATGCCGAGCTGAAAGGGTCCGCCGGCCGAGAGGCGCGGGTCACTCTGTCCGGCGGCCTCGCCGAGAGCCACGTCGTCCCACTCGAGGGCGCCTCTGCCCCCCTGGTGGAGCGGGCCGTGGCCGCGGCCCAGCTCGCGCGGCTCCGCCACCTGCTCGCAAGGACGCCTGTCGTGGAGAAGGTGGCGCAAGAGGCGCTCACAAGGCAGATGATCGCGCTCTCTGTAGAGCATCGCGTGCTCTGCGACCAGACCGCGCTTCTCGTGCTCGAGACCGAGGAGGACTACGCCCGCTTCAAGATCGACAGGCGCGGCCTCGCACCGGTCCTCGCCATGGGGCCCAGAGGCATCGAGCGCCGGCGCTCCAGGCGGGTCATCCCGAGGGCATCGCAGCAGAAAGAGGATGAGAACGCGGGCGTCCTCGGAGTGCTGAGCCCGGGCGGAGCAGATCTGGACGGTCAGGGAGCTCGAGGGCCTGGAAGGGAGATGGACCGCGGCGGTCAGGGCAGAGTCAGAGTTGGAGCTGGAGCTGGAGCTGGAGCAGGGGCGAGAGCGGGAGCGGGAGTGGGAGCGGGAGGGAGGTTGGGAGCAAGTCACGTCGGTATGGGCCGGGGAGGCCACGTTGGACGGGGCGGCGGGAGTGGCAGCCAGGGCTGGGGCGGTTGGGGAGCTGGCGGAGGCGGCAGCGGCCGGGGCGGCAGCCCGGGCCGGGGCGGCAGCCCGGGCCGGGGCGGCGGGGGAGGCGGGAGCGGTGGTGGTGGTGGCTTTGGTATTGGGGGAGGCGGCATGGGAGCTGGAAGCGGGAGGGCACAGCCAACGGTCCTCATGAGCCGAGCCCTTGTCACGGGCGGCCTGGACGCCTCCAGCATCCGCCGAGTCATCAGGCGTCACCTTGGAGAGGTGCGCCGCTGCTACGAGAGGGTCGGGCTCGCGGCAAACCCGGCGCTGGCTGGGAGGGTGAGCGTGAGCTTCACCATCGGCCCTGATGGCCTCGTCCGAAGCGCGAGCGTGAGAGACAGCACCCTCGGCCATTCGGCAACTGAGCGATGCATCGTCGCCGCAATCCGGCGCTGGCGCTTCCCGCGCACCGAGGGAGCGGTGTCCATCGTGACCTATCCATTCAGCCTGCTGCCGCGCGACGGAGGCGCTCCCC
>JAVEWA010000476.1:0-5656 GCA_034004785.1 Polyangia bacterium | reverse complement strand
AGGCCCTCGATGGGATCGGTGGCAATCATCCATCCCTTGGCGAACTCTGCCTTGCCGTCGGGCCAGTAATCCACGAGCCGGGTGACGAAGGCCGGCCCGAAGTAGGCATAACCCGAGTAATCGCTGGTCGTGATCTGGACGGGGATGGGCTCAGTGTAGGTGACGAGGTGATCGTAGAAATTGTCGTAGAATGTCTGATTGCGCTGGGCCACCCAATTGGGCCAGGCCGCTCGGAGCGCAGTGGTCCAGCCCGTCTGCTGGAAGTCGTAGTTTCGCACGCTCGAGTACGCGGGCACCTGTCTCGAGTTTCGCCAGTCCCAGGTGAAGGCGAAGGCGTTGGCGCGCTCGTCGAGGGAGAAGGGCATCCTGCGGCCATAGACGAGATCGTGTCCCAGGGCGCACTGTTGCATGTCGTCGCAGATGGACCAAGGGGGTGGTCCACAATAGACGGGGTAGTCATACTGCCACTGGCCCCCTGCCTCCTGGTGCCCGGTCGCGATCTCGGGAGCGTGGACGGGGTTCCAGGCGACCTCATCGTACTGGTCTGTTTCGGCGCGACGGGGGCAGAAGTCTGTCCCACATTGACTCTGCCAGCCATGGTGGTTCCCAGGAGTGCATGCACATGCTCCGACCTCCACCGCGGTACGATCCACACCGACGAAGGTGGGGGCCCCGCCGGAGTCCATCCCCACGTCGCCTCCCCAGAGACGCATCCTCACGCTGTAGGTGTCTCCCCACTCCCTCCATATCATGCCCAGGGGGAGCCCATGCCCGACGCTCCGATGCCCGGAGAAGTCCTGTTCGAGGCTAAGGCTGCCGATGCCCAGCTCGCACTTGTCGCCGACGCCCTCAACGCCAAAGGTGTCGTCCTGAGTCGAGTTGCCATAGCGCATCGCACAGCGCGCGACCTGGATCGGATCGCAAACATCCAGGTCGTTAGGAAAGACACAGCGGGTGTAAACCTGCCTGCAGTACGGGTCACTAATGGGATCACCGGCGGCGCAGTTGTCCATTCCTTCCACCTTGCACCTCTCCGTGCAGGTATCGACATCGAAGAAGTTGCCAAGGCGCACTGCCCAATAGAGACACTCCAGACTGCAGATGAAGCTGTCGCATTGACCGGTCCCGCCAAGGGCGAAGTGTGAACCATAGCTATCGCACACGGTGTCCTGGTCCAGATCGAGGCCCAAGCAGCCGTTGTGGTCGTCGCAGTCGAACTCGTTGCGGATTCCGTCCCCGTCAATATCGGGATCACAGGCATCACCGATCCAGTCCCTGTCGAAGTCGAGCTGCCGTGTTGGTAGGGTCACAGTGTTTGGGTTGCCTGCAGACTGGTCGGGGTAGCGGACATGATACCACGAGTGGTCGGGCAAATCCGGGTACACCTCGGGGTTGGAAACACCCTGGCAGTTGTCGCATCCGCCACAGTAGAACTGGCGGACTCGCTGGTACGCCTCGGTATGACGCTGCGCTGGTGGGAAACGCCCAATGGCCACCAAGCAGTTGCTCCAGAGGGTGGGATCGCCGTCTCCCACTCCATCTCCCAGACCAATGCCGTCATCGGAGTCGCAGTTTGCGCCAGTCACAAAGCCCGGACACAGATCGACATCGTTGCACCAGCCGTCCTCGTCATCGTCGTTGTCGAGCGCGCAGCTCATGCCCTGGTTACATGCGATGTGGATGCCGAATTGCCTGGCGCCATCATCGGCAGCGAGCATTACGTTTGCGACCTTGGGGAAGTCCAGGGCCATGGAGAGCGATGCCGCTGTCCCTGTCAGTCCGGTGTAGAACGGCCGCGGAGAGCAACCAGCAGGGGTTGCGGCCTCGATGGGCCGTGGCTGCAGCGGCGGCACCAGCAGATCAATGACCCGCCGATTCCCCGATATGCGCACGCCACCAGATTCGGCGATCAGCTCGCGGAATGAGATACAGAGGCCGCTTTCATCGGGTCGACACCCCTCCGGGAGCACCTTCTCCAGGCTCGGATCGAGCCTCGATGCGATCTCAGCTTGAAGGTGACAAGCTGCAGAATAGGCTTGGCCGTTGTCATTGGCGTTGAGCCAACCCATCTCCCTCAACCCGCGCTCGAGCTTGCTCTGGAATCGGAGCCCCGGCGAGTCCCAAAGGTCGTCTCCCACCCTGGCACTTACAACCCAGACACCTGGGAAGGCGTTCGCTGAGACAGTGACATCTCGTGGAATCCAATGGCCCGCGACCTCGCAGATCTGGCATAGGGAGTTGGGCGTGGTAATAAAATCCACCGCTGGCACCTCGTCGGGATCGACAAGTTCGCAATAGTCGAAGTACGTGCGAACGCAACCATTGGGACCGTATTGCTCTGGCGTGAGCCCGGTCTCTCCAGCCGCGGCTTCCACTAGGACGTTTCGCTCGGGGTGAGCGGGATCGTAGTACCATGAGGCGTCCCAGTAACCGTCGGACGAATACATGTAGTTGTGCATCCGGATATTCGCCCCTGGGCAGGAAAAGATGTCGCTATTGTCCGGGCATGGGTCCAGCGCATGGACCAGCCGGGAGTAGTCATGGACGTATGTGGCCCATTGACAGCTATAGCCTGCCTGGGAATGAACTTCTGATGGGCGGTCCTGTGGGAACATCAAGTCCACGTAGTAGTGGATGACATCTTGCTTCCCGAATACCCCACCCGACGTAGGCTCCCAATGGACCTGGAAATGGATACGGACATCCACATGGATCAAATCGTCGTTCGAGGAATTGGGATTGTTCTGCCCGCTTGTTCCGGAGGTGCTTCCAACGGAAAAGCCAGCATCGAGGTACGTCAGGTACATGTGAAATGTCTGGGTCCAAACTGACTCGGCGTAGGCATCCAACTCCGGCTGGATGACTTCTCGCAAGGCCTGGTTGAGCGCATCGAATGAGATCCTCGCGGCGCAGGCTCCATCTGGAAGCTCATCGGCCCAGGCCCTGGGACCGGCCAGTACGAATATGAGTGCAACAAGCAAACGGAAAGGCAAAAGGGCGGGAGACCGACGACGCCAGACATGAGGGGAGATATGCCAAAAGGAGCGCTCTGAATCCCCCCTTGGCCCCCTTGCAAGCCAGTTATCTGGTGATTGTGCTAGATGGCGCCTGGATGCTTGGCCAGGATGGCCCGTTCTGTTGCTCTGCTCTGCTCTGCTCTGCTCTGCTCTGCTCTGCTCTGCTCTGCATTTCTCGTGCCTCCTTCCCCGCCGGAGTTCTACTGATCGAAGCTCCGGTGCTCCACTATCGTTCGACTATCCATTCTAAACCACTGTTAGCTTATCAAGGAGGCGACTCTTCCGTCAACTGCGACAGAAGCGAAGCCCCACGGCGGCGAGGTGAGCTCCCTCGGTCCAGCAGAGGCCGGCGCCATGAAGCGGCTGTTCGGCGCCGCGGCCCGGGTGGCGGCCGAGCTCAGGCAGGTGGTGGATCTGGACATTCGCTTCACCGTGCTCGGCCACATCCAGCGGGGCGGGAGCCCCTCGAGCTTCGACCGCATCCTGGGGACGCGCTTCGGTGACGCGGCGGTGGATCTGGTGGCTCGGGGCGAGTTCGGCCACATGGTGGCCCTAAGGGGCACGGATATCGTCAGCGTACCCATCCGCGAGGCCGTGGGCAAGAACAAGAACGTGTCTCCTGACAGCCCGCTCGTCTCCACCGCCAGGGCCATGGGCACCGTGTTCGGGGACGAGTAAGGGGAATCAGCCTGCCCCTGACCCCCGGTCCGGGCCCATGGCCAGGGCAGACCTGCGCGTGGCGGAGACGAGTAGCCGGAGATCAGCCTGCCCCTGACCCCCCGGTCCGGGCCACGGGCCAGGGCAGACCAGCGCGTGGCGGAGACGAGTAGCCGGAGATCAGCCAGCCTGGCCCCGCTCAGGGCCACGCTCCGGGCCCCGCTCAGGGCCACGGGCCAGGGCAGACCCGGCGGAGAGGTAGTACTTCTCCATGAACACGGGGTTCTTCTCCTGGTAGAGGGCCGCGGCTACCCGGTCGGCGGTGCGGATGAAGAGCTGCTCCATGAAGCACAGGGTCCCGGTGACACCGTTCACCTTCCCGGTGGTGGCGTAGTTCACGCAGCCGCACCAGTACATGCAGCGGGTCTGGAGCACACAGGCGAGGCAGTCGGCTGGGGCGACGTTCTTGGCCTCCCTGAGGGCGTCCCGCCTGGAGACGTCCACTCCCTGGAAGATGTCGCCGATCTGCACCTTGGGGTCGTCGTCCATGCCCACGAGGCGCTCGCATGGATACATCATGCCCGTGGGGGAGATGGCGATCTCCTCGCAGCCGAAGTCGCAGCGATCCGAGCAGGAGTAGCCCTCCTTCAGCCGCGTGATGATCTTTGCGTCTATCGGGTTGCAGGTGAAGTCGTGGCCCTGCCGGACCCGCTCGAGGACCTCGTCACCCAGCCGCTCCACCGCGGCCTCCAGGACCTGGCAGGCCTCGTCGTCCCAGTCCCCCTCGTAGTTGATGTTGAAGGTCAGGTCGCGAACGCCCAGGTCGAAGATGTGGGCGAAGGACCTGTCCATGTACCTGGCGGTCAAGGGGTCTATCACCGCGATGACCTCGACGGCGGGGTAGCGCCTCGCGGCCGCGGCGAGGTTCTGGGACACCCTCGCGTGGCTCGAACGGCCGCTCGGATAGACCCTGAAGGCATCATGGGCCTCCCGGACCCCGTCCAGGCTCACGCCGATGTGGAAGTTGTGCTGGAGCAGGTAGTCCAGGCGCTCCCCCGAGAGGAGGGTTCCGTTGGTGGTGAGCACGAAGCGGATGCGCTTGTCCTTCTTCTTTGCCTCTCTCTCGGCGTAGGCCACGCACCGCTCGAGGAGCTTCATCTCGAGGAGGGGCTCGCCGCCGAAGAAGGAGATCTGCACCCTGGGCCGCGGCCCGGAGAGGGCCAGGTCCACCGCCCGCCTGGTAATGTCCCAGGGCATCCGGCGGTTGAACTTCTCGCCGTTGTAGCAGTAGGCGCAAGCGAGGTTGCAGCGGTGATTCAGAAAGAGCGCGATCTTCATGGTGCCTGGCTCCGACTTTCCGAGACCCAAATGCCCGCGGGGGCTGCGCCCCAAGAACAGGCGGCGCCGAGGGCAGGCGACGCCGAGGGCAGGAGGCGCCGAGGGCAGGCGGCGCCTGCGGACCACGTCAGGGGAGTATAGCCGCCTCTCCCCTCCTAGCACAGGCCGAGCCTGGCAGGGTCCCTCGGCCCTGCGAGGACACCCCCGGGAGACCCCGCGTAGTCTCGCTGCCCCTCACGCGGGTCTCCGCAGCCCTCCCGCCTCGTGATAGAACCAGCTCCATGATCCACGACATCACGCGCAAGGTCTCCGACACCATCGCGGTTTGGCCAGGGGACCGCCTGGTCCAGTTGAACCACGGCGAGACGACGGGAGAGCTGGGCTCCGCGAGCACCGGGAGCATCCTCACCTCGCTGCACGCTGGCACCCACCTGGACGCGCCAGCCCACCTCTTTCCAGGAGGGCCCGGGGTCGATCTGGTGCCGCTCGAGGCCTGCCTGGGCGAGGCCCTGGTGATTGACTGCCACGAGGCGGCCGTCATCGAGGCCGAGACCCTGGAGCCGCTGGTTCCCGCGGGCACTCGCAGGGTCCTCTTCAAGACCAGGGCCGGCGCTCGGCCGGACGATGGTTGGCTCGAGACCTGG
>JAVEWA010000475.1:0-5657 GCA_034004785.1 Polyangia bacterium | reverse complement strand
CTTCCACCCGGGCATGCTCGCAGCGCTCCACTGCACGGAGGTCACCAGCAGCCAGGAGACCCAGCCCGAGCGGCAGCCACTCGTGTACGAGGACTTCGGCACCGAGGTGTACCGCATCCTCGCCTGGGAGCTCGAGATGTCGCCCTACGCTCCCGAGGCGAAGGTGGCCGTGCTCGCCGAGAACCGCGAGGAGGTCATCTGGGCCCTGAACCGGGTGATCGCTCCGCCCGTGGACACCGGGCTCCAGCAGGCCCTCGAGGCAATCCTGCCGCACTATGACCACTCCCCCACTCAAACGCCCTGCGCAACTGACGCGGCCTGCACGGGCGCGGCCCAGTTCTGCGACACGCGCCACGGCTACTGCGTCGTGACCGGCAAGATCCCGCGGCTCACCCGCCGGCTCCAGGAGATCCTATCCATGATGGGCCCAGGGCAGTTCGACGCCCTCGCCAAGCTCGCGGCCTCCCATGGCGCGCCCCCCGACGCCTTCAACCGCCTGGCCTATCGCCTGCTCTCCTACGAGGAGGAGCTCTTCGGCCCCGTCCACCGGCTCGTAACGCTCCGCGAGGGCGCCCTCGCGGAGATCCTGCGCTGGGCCCATCGCGAGATCGCCGCCATGCAGGACTCCGCCCCGCCGGTCCGGCCATCCCTCGGCGAGCGGCTGCTCGCAGAGCTGGACAGCCCCCTCGACACCGGCGCCCCCTCCTGGGCCGTCCTGCTCGACGAGCAGGGCGTGCCCGTCGTAAACACCCAGGGCGGCGAGCCCCTCGCCCCCTTCGTGGACTCCAACGGCGACGGCCTCGTGGACGTGGACGCGGAAAACGATCCCGTGGACTCGAGCGGGCAGAAGATCAAGATCCCCGTTTTCTCCGACGAGTCCCACAGGGGCGAGACCAGGGACGCCGACGGCAAGGCCCAGGCCCCTGGCCAACCCCTCTACCAGTACTTCGACGTGAAGCGGACCCTGCTGGGCGCAGCTCTTTGGAACCTCAACCCCATGCTGAGGGACGGGATCCTCTGGGACCTCTTCACCGCCTTCGGCGGCCTGCTGGGACCCAAGGTCACCCGCAGCGACCCCGACGGTCCCTTCCCGGGCTTCGATCCCACCCAAAACCCCATTTTGGACCTCATGTACGCCCTGAGGGAGGTTCGCCGCTACCCGAGGCTCCCCGAGCTCGCGGCCGTGCTCGGAGCCCTCGCCAGGCAGCACCCTACCCTGCTCGGTGAGCTCGTGACCGAGCTAGGCAAGGCCATCGCGCTCTTCGAGGGTCCGGACCGCCTCACCCCGGGGAACAACCTCTTCGACGATCTGCACCTGGAGCTGGAGTACTGGGCTAAGACCGGCCTCTTCAGGGAGGTGCTGCTCTCCTTCCAGGATCCCCGCATGGACGGCCTCGCCCAGGGCATGTTCAACATGATGGTCTTCACAGACCTCGAGCTCGGGGACCCGGACCAGGAGCTCGCCTGCAGCACCGACTCGGAGTGTCAGGCCAGGATCCAGCAGATCTACGACATCCCCTACGCGGGCATGACCCGCTGGGACCAGCCCGACACCGCGACGAGCAACCAGAGCATCCAGCAGAAGTTCATGGCCCTGGTGTGGGACGTCTTCGAGGTGCCGGTGGTGATCGTGCTGATGAACATCCTCAACATGCCCGACATGCAGATCACGGACGACATGGCCAGCTACTACGTGGAGGCCATGGCGGGGGTGGCCGAGCTCTCGGCAGGGGACGTGGACGGCGACCTGGTGGTGCCCTTCATCCCCGAGTTCGAGGACAAGTACCCGAGCGCCGAGGAGTTCGGCCTGTACATGAACCACAGCCACGCCTTCCTCGGCGACCCCCTCTGCAAGCAGGGCTACATCGTGAAGGACCACTTGGGCCGCTACCTCCTCGGGCTCCAGCGGACCGGCGCCCTCGAGGGCTTCAAGCCCTTCGCCGAGGCCTTCGCCTCCCTGGACGACGCCCACGCCTTCACGAGGTTCCTGAGCGTGCTCCACTTCCACTACGGCTCCACCCGCGTCGAGGATCCCACGGGGCTCCAGACGCAGCACGGCACCAACTTCCGGGCCCTGGAGGAGCCCCTCGCCCGTACCCTGTCCGAGACCGACCTCATGCCCAAGGCCATCGAGCTGCTCCGGGTCCTGGCGGCCCTGCCCGTTGCCCTCGGCGGCCAGCCCATCTCGGCCATTGACGAGCTGGCGGTTTTTCTCACCTACATGCTGGACACCGACGCCGGGCTCACCACGCGCCAGGGCCAGACCTGGATCCACGCGGGCGACGGCGTCCGCCGGGTGGACAAGCTGAGCCGCCTCTACCTGCTCCTTCACGCCTTCGACCGGATGGACGGGATGCTCGAGGGCTCTCCAGACGCGAAGGCCGCCTGGGATCGCATGGACCTCCTCGGCTACTTCCTGGACCTGGACTCGAGCGGCCAGAGCCTGGCGAACCCCACCGCCGTGCCCCTCCTCCAGGCCCTCCTGCCCATCCTGTCAGACCACCTCGCCGTAAGCTTTGCCCAGCCCTCCTACCAGACGGACCTCGACGAGGAGCTAGCTGACCTGGAGTCCTTCTTCGGCAGCCGGGGCTTCGCCTACCTCTACGACGTGGTGACCGCGGTGAGGGACGACCCTGCCCACGCCCCCCTGAAGACCCTCGTGGACAACCTCCTCGCCAGGATCACCGACGCCTCCCGCTCAGGGGATCAGGACCTCTTCGGCGCGGTGCTCGCCCTGCTGTCGGACATGATCCAGAGCCGGATAGACCACAACGCGGGCAAGCAGCTCCTGCGCTGGGTCGGGGAGGTCATCTCCCCGGACGACCGCATCCTCTTCGAGCTGGTCGAGCTTCTGGATACTCTCTACGGAGAGGACACCGAGCGCGTCTTCCTCTCCCTCGCCCTCAACCTCTTCAGGGAGCAGCGCCCCGGCCTCTTCGCGGTGAACAACCTCGGCACCGTGCTGAAGGCCGTGCACCGCCTGGATCCCGCCGAGCGGGGCCACTACACCGCCGAGGACTTCGAGCACATCATTACGCGCCTCTCGGACTACCTGATCGACGAGGAGCGCGGCCTCGAGCGCCTCTACACCATCGTGCATAACCGGAACTAGGGAGCCAGATGGGCGTTCATCCCGCTTGGGAGATCCTGGCTGCTTTGCAGTCGAAGAGCTCCAGGCGATAGGTCAGGCCCGGCCTCACCAGGGCCTCGAAGAGGGTGTAGTCCCCCTCGCTCGCGAAAAGGCCGCGCTTCCGGAGAAAGAGCGCCACGGCCCGGGAGCCTTCGGGGCTCTCATCTCCGACCGGCTCGACGGGCAGCTCGAGGGTCACCCGGTCGGGAGGCACCTCCTGGCCGTCCAGGGCAAAGGCCACCGAGCGTTCCTCCTCCAGGATCCACATGGGAGGCCTGAGATCTCCGGGGGTGTCGAAGAGGACCGATACCTCGTAGGCGAGGCAGGGCTCTCCCGTGATGGGGGCCCGGAGCAGCTCCCCAGCGTTCGTGGCGACGGCCTGGCCTTCGTGCAGGGCCGCGGGCTCGTCGCCCGAGCTGGGGAGCGGGACGGGCAGGCGCCAGCGGAGCGGAAAGGTCGGCCGACGTTTGTACAGGAGGAACACCAGCAGCCTCGGGAGGAGCCAGCTCCCAAGGATCGCCGTCACGATGCCCACTGCCATGGCCATGACCAATGCCCCGGAGGTGTTGTTCTCAAGGAGGGGGAGCGCGATCGAATAGGTCAGAGCCAGCGCACCCAGGCCGAGCGCCACGCCAACCAAGTAGCCAATCCTGGACAGGCTCCGGGGGATGACCTGCCGGTTTCCCCGCTCCATCTCCCGGATCTGGTTGGCTTCCGAGATCCGGCGGAGGTCCACCCAGCCCTTGGACCCGCACCCAGGACATGGCTGCTCCCGCCCCTCGGCCAGGTAGCCACACTCCACGCAGAGCTGAAAGCACTCGTGGGGCTCCCATTCGTTGGCCGAGGCGGAGGGAGATGCCATTTCTCCCGGCCTCAGCCTTATGTGCGGCGCGCGGATCGCCGCCATCTGGCGCGCCATGTAGCGGGCACGCGAACCTGCGTCCAGGACTCCTCCGATACCGCCAAGGCTCATCCGGATCACCTCCCAATGGTGTTCGTCGCGAGCCCGAGCCCGTCACCCAGGAGGACTGCGCGAGGGGCGGACCCAGGGCCCGGAGATAGCTGACTCGAAGCAATTCTCAGCCGAAAGCATGGTAGCCGATCGAAGCGCGCCTGTCTTGCCTGGATCGGCCGAACAGGCCAGCTCGATTCGGCCGGAGAACATGGACTGACGATTCGGATCCCCGGGTGTCGGAAACCAGGCGATCTGAGGTATGCTCGGACTTCATGAGGCGACCTGAAACCGAGCACCTGGCAGGGGCCATGAGGAGCCTCTGAAGGCCAAACAGGGAGGTGGAGTCATGAGCAGGCCGTCCGAGCTGCGAATGGAGCTTTCAGCGGCGCTGATCTTTGCCCTTGGGGCCGCGGCCTGCGGGCCCTCCGCCTCGGAAGGGAAGGACGGCGCCACCGGGAGCGACGCCGCGGCCCCGGACGCGGCGACAACCCAGGACGGCGAGGCGCCGGACGGGGCCCCGCCCGACGGGGCGGCCTCCGACGGGGCGGCCTTCGACGGGGCCATCGCGGACGCCGGGCCATCGGACGCGCTGATCCCGCTCGGGGACGGCTACTGCCCCGCGGTCCAGGCCCCGGCCCTCGTTCCCGACGCGCCCCTGCCCCCGGAGGCCCTGCCCGGCACCTTCGAGACGGTCCAAGCTGGAGGCTTCACCGACGACTACGTCTACAACAGCGCCCACGAGCTGAAGGTTGGCGTACGCAGGGAGTGGGGAGGGACGATCATCTTCTTCGGCATGTCGGGCGGCGGCCCGGGCACCAACGACACCAACACCATCGACGCAAACGACACCGGCAGGGAGGTCCAGGCGGCCTTCTACGACCCGGCCAGGGCCATGCAGAACTGCGCCTGGAACGCCTCCTGCGAGACGGTGGCCACCGAGTGCCCCTTCTCCATCACCTACCTGGGCTGGAACCCGGTGCAGGGAGGCAACCGCTGCAACCGCGGCTCGGGCGTGGAAGCGGTGGACCTCACCTCTGGAGTGATGACCGTCACCACCAGGCCGCTCTTCTGGAACCCCAACTGGGACTTCCAGACCTGCGACTCCTCGGGCTGCGACGACTCGCAGCTCTGGGCTCGCCCGAGCGACGTGCGGGTCATCCAGCGCCTCAGGTTCGTGCGCTACCACGTGGTGGAGCTGGACTACACCCTCAGCAACCTGGCGACCTTGGACCACGGCTCCACCGCCCAGGAGTTCCCGACGGTATACACGGCCAACGGACAGGAAGGGCCCGACCTCTGGCGCCTCTTCGACTCCGCGGGCACTGAGATAGCCATAGACACCCCTGGCAACGACGGCTTCTTCTACGAGAACTTCTCGAGCCCGGACGGCTGGGTCACCATGCAGAGGCAGACCCTGGACTACGGCGTGGGCATGCTCACCGAGAGCCGGCTGACCTCCTGGCAAGGCTGGCAGCTCCGCACCCTGCCCTTCAACAACTTCCGACCGATCTTCCCATTTGCCATCCCCTCCCTCGGCACGGAGAGGGGCCGCTCCTACCAGATCCTCGGCGG
>JAVEWA010000474.1:0-5660 GCA_034004785.1 Polyangia bacterium | reverse complement strand
CCCAAGGCTCCAGTGACCATGATGGTCTTCGGAGACTTCCAGTGCCCCTTCTCTTCGAGGCTCGTAAAGACCTTGAAGCTCCTCGTCAAGGACCAGCCCCGGAAGGTGAAGGTCGTGTGGAGGGACTTCCCCCTGGCCTTCCACAAGGAGGCCAAGCCCGCGGCGGTCGTTGGGCAGGAGGTCTTCCTCCAGAAGGGGAGCAGTGCATTCTGGGCCTTCACCGAGCTCGTCTTCGCCAATCCGCGCGGCCTCTCCGAGGCGGCGCTCCTCACCTTTGCGGGACAGGTGGGGGCCGAAGTGGCCAAGGTGCGCCTGGCCCTCGGCCAGGCGCAGGGCCGGGCGAGCAAGGCCGTGGAGCGGGACATGAAGGACGGCGCCGCGGCTGGCGTGAAGGGCACCCCTGCGAGCTTCCTATTTCGCGACGGCACCCCGCTGAGAAATGCCAAGCAGCTCCCTGGTGCCCGGCAGTACCCTGATCTCAAGGCCGAGGTGGACGGGATCTAGATCTTGGCCGAGAAGGCTTGCCAGATGAAACCCTGGAAAACTCGATGGGTATTCTGGGGCTGGCTACTTGGGCGCTGGTGGACTGTCGCCTGGATCCCACAGGGATCCCGAGGGATTGCCTGGGGAGAGGGCCTTCGCTATAGAATGGGCCCCTGGGAGCTCCTTCGTTTCTCCAATTCGCGCCGCGCCCACCCGAGGCCAGGCGGCGAGGAGCCTGGTTGCCGCTTCCAATCTCCAATCCGGATGGTCACGTGACTGGCAGGCGAGGTCCACGCCTGGGCTGCTTGGCCTGCCTTTCTCTCGGGGTGCTCCTCGTCGGGGGCGCCCGTCCCGCCGCTGCGAACTCGGCGGACCTATTTGGGGTGGGGCCGCGCTACGGGGCCATGGGCGACGCCGCCGCCGCCCTCGCCATCGGGCCAGCGGCGGCCTTCTACAACCCGGCGGGGGTGGCCGCGGGCAAGGGGGCGGAGCTGCACTTCGCCTCGTTGGCCTATGCCGGCTGGCTGCGGGTGCGCGACGAGGTCCGCTCCATCGAGAACCCCTACGAGTTCTCCCTCGGCCTCACCGTGCCGGTGCCCTTCAAGGGCATCCTTGGGGAGCGGATCTGGCTCGGGCTGCTGCTCATGGCCCATCCGGACATCGTCGCCCGGGTCATCTCTCATCTACCCACGGATCCCTTCTACCCCTACTTCGACAACCGCTCGCAGCGGGTCGTGCTGCTGCCCACCCTCGCTGCCCGGCTCCTGGATCACCCGAGGGCAGGGCGGCTCACCCTGGGGGTGGGGCTGAACGTCTTTGCCGGCCTCACCGGGGTCATCCTGGGACAGGAGGGCGCCTCGCGCGCCCTGGAGGCGCGGGTGTCCCAGGCCCTTGGGGGGCTAATACGCCTGAGCGCGGGCCTGCGATACGACTGGCGCTGGCTGCACCTCGGGCTCACCTACCGGCAGCAGTTCTCCATGCCCTTCCGCACGGACTCCTTCAACTTCGTGGCAGGGGCGGACCTGAACCTGAACGTGGACGCCGAGGGGCTCTTCTCGCCCCACACCCTGGTGCTCGGTCTGGGGGCCACGCCATCCGAGCGTCTCACGGTGGGCCTGGACTTCGGCTATGCCCTGTGGCGGACCTACAGGGGGCCTTACGTCAGGGTTTCGAGCCTCCTGCCGCTCGTCGGAGAGCTGACCGGGGACGTGCCACGGCTCGACTTCAGGGACGCCTTGGGAGTCAGGGCGGGCGTGGAGTACAGGGCGCCGCTTCCCAAGGGGCTCGTCCTCCCGCTCAGGCTGGGGCTCGGCTTCGAGAGCTCTCCCGTGCCAGAGCAGCCTGGCCGCACCAACATGCTGGACGGACACAAGCTCATGCTCTCCGCCGGGGTGGGGCTGGACTTCGGGCGGCTGCTTGGTCGCAGGGTGTGGGTGGACCTTCACCTCAGGCTCCACGCCCTGGTCCCGCGCATGTTCGAGAAGCGGATCTCCACGCCAGCCGAAGAGTGCCCTGCTTCGCGGCCGCCCCTCGGCCTGGACCAGGCCTTGGGCGACGAGGTGCCCTGCGACCGGACCAACGACGAGACCCTGGGGCTTCAGATCTCCAACCCCGGCTACCCCAGGCTCCGCGCCAGCGGGTTCGTGCTTTCGGGGGGCTTCGGGCTGGGGGTGGAGCTGTGAGGCACAGCGGCCGCGCCACCCTGCGGGGGCTCCCGTTCCTCGGGCTCTCGCCCCTCGGGTTCCCGCCCCTCGGGCTCCCGCCCCTCGGGCTCGCCCTCCTGTTCCTCTTGGCCGGACCGCTGCGCCAGGCGCGGGCCGACGTCAGCGACCTCACTGGGCTCGACGCCCGCGCTCGGGGCATGGGCATGTCCACCCTGACCCTGTGCGAGGACTGGTCCGCCGCGGCCTGCAACCCTGGCGCGGGAGCCATGGCCAGGCGGCTCGACCTGGGTCTCGGCTATTCCTTCACCCACATGAGGCTCAGCCTGAACGGCGCGCGCTCCGACGTGATGGACGCAAGGGGGACGGTGGTGGGCTTCAACGCGCCCTTCCGGATCAGGCGGAAGGTGGGCGTCGCCATCTCCATGACCGGATACCTGCCGGACCAGTTCCTGGCGCGGGTGCAGCTCGTCCCGGCCTCGGAGCCGCGCTTCGTGCTCCTCGACCACCGTCCCCACAGGCTGGTGCTTGACCTGGCCCTGTCTATACAGCCCGCGCCCTGGCTGTCCTTGGGCCTGGGAGGCACGATCCTCGCGGACGCGGCGGGCAACGGCATCACCTTCAACGTGGGCGTCAAGGGGGGAACCAAGGTTGGCGAGACCGCCATCGATCTCATGCTCCCCATGCGCGTGGCGCCTCTCGCGGGTCTGCTCATCAAGCCCCTGCCCTGGCTCCGGTTCGGCGCGGCCTACAGGGGCGAAGTGGATCTCGGGGTCCGGCTCGACATCCTCGCCAACGTGGACGTGGCGGGCATCGTCACTGGCGACGCCATCATCAGCATCCGCGCCATCAACTACTTCACTCCCCACAGGGTGGAGGTGGGGATCTCGGCGGATCCGCACCCGCGGCTGACCCTGGCGGCGGGCCTGGCCTGGGAGATGTGGTCCAGGTTCCGTGGGGGCACGTCGGACGTCCGCATTCTGGTGGATCTCGGCCTGAACCCGCCCATGGTGCAGGCCTTCTTCCCGGTGGACAACTTCAGGGACGTGCTGACGCCCAGGCTGGGCGCCGAGTACAGGCATCCCCTCAGGGGCGGTCGCGAGCTGGCGCTCCGGGCGGGCTACGTTTACGCGCCCACGCCCGCGCCCGATCCGGTGGGGCTCTCGGCCCTGGTGGACAACGACAGGCACCTCGTGACCCTCGGCCTCGGCTTTCGCCTGGCGAGCCTGGCCTCATGGTTCCCGTACCCCGTCGGAGCGGACCTGGGGCTGCAGTATCACGCGCTGGTCCCCAGGCGGGTAGCCAGGAACCTCCTGTCGGATCCGGTGGGCGGGGTGCTCCAGTCCGAGGGAGGGCTGCTGTCGATGGCCCTGACATTGAAGGCGGAGTTCTGACATGAGCGAGGGAAGACTCGTGGCGGCCTTGGCAAGAGGGCGGGGAAGGCGAGGCGCATGGCGGGGAAGGCGAGGCGAGGGGCGCCGGGACACGGCCCGGGTGCTGCCCGGCTGGGCCCTTCTCACGATTGCCGCATGGCACCTTTTTGCCTGCACCCTGGCCGACGAGCCCCTCTGGTCAGGAAGCCGCCTGAGCACCGGGGTGGCGCCCTTCCAGGACATCGGCGGGGTGGAGATCTGCGTCTCCGACCACCGCCTGGGCTCTCCAGACACCGCCCTTGCGGGCTTCTGCGCGCCGAGGTCCGCGCCACCCAGGGAGAGCTGCGTCCGGGACGCCGACTGCCGTAGCCGGGAGTCCTGCGTGTGCGGCTTCTGCACGGTCAAGTACTGCACCCGGAACGACGAGTGTGGCGAGGGCCGGTTCTGCGACTTCACCCTGAGCCGCTGCGTGCAGAAGTGCGACGACCTCTGCGACTGCGCCGGCCCCAACGCCCGATGCGACATCGGCATGTGTCAGCAGCTCTGCATCGTGAACGCAGAGTGCCAGACCGGGGAGATCTGCTCCCTCTCCCGGGCCCGCTGCATCTCGGTGCCCTGCTCGTCGGACGACCAGTGCTTCGCCGACGAGGAGTGCGTCATCCAGCGGGAGCCCAGGCAGCTCACCGAGCCCGCCATCGTCTCATCGGTCGATGGCGGCGGGCCCTGGACGGTCTTCTTCGACATGATCCACGCCGGCCCATACGAGCGGCCGAGGCACATGATCTTCCGGGCGGTGACCGCTGACGGGCGGGCCTGGACCGTTGATCCGGCGGCCCCGGTGCTGGCGCCGGACATCCCCTTCGACTACCGCGCCCCGACGGTGCTCACCATCGGCGGCCGTTGGGTCATGTTCCTGGAGCTCGGCTTTGGGGAGGGCATCCTGCGGGCCGTGAGCGACGGTGGCAGGAGCTGGCGCCTGGATCCCGAGGAGCCGGTGCTGGGGCCCGTGGCGTCCTGGGAGGAGGGCAGGGTGGCCTCTCCATCGGCCATCATCGGGCCGGACGGTTTCCCCTGGCTCTACTACGAACATGGCAACGGGGCGGGCGTTGCCCTGGTGCGGGCCCTGGACCCACAGGGCGCCGCCTTCCCGGCGGATGCCGAATCGCGGCATCGGGTCCTCGGCCTCGATCAGGTGGAAAGCGAGCTCCTGTGGCGCAACGTGACGAGGCTGCGCTCCCCTTGCGTCGTACTCGACGAGGACTTCGAGGGGAGGCCGCTCTTCAGGCTCTACTTCAGCGCCCGCGGCTTCGAGTCTCCCCAGGCCTCCTCCTTCGGAACCGTTGACCAGATCCCGTCGAACTACAGCATCGGCTACGCCGCGTCGTCGGACGGCCTCGACTTCGAGGCCTACCCCTACAACCCCATCTTCGACCGGATCTACCCCAACACCTTCGTGAACCACGCCTCGGAGCTAGCGCCGGCGGTGCTCCGGCGGGGAGACGAGACCCTGCTCTTCTACTCGGCCGCGGACAGGGAGCTGGGATCCTGGGAGAACCTGCGGATAGCCGTGAACCCTCCGCTTGTGGGGAGGTGAGGCCCCCATGGGCGCTCGCTCCATCACCTTGGCTCCCCTCATCGCCTTCGCAACCCCGGCGGCCTCTCCGAGGGACCGCTAGTAGCCTCGCCCGAGGAGCTGGAAGGAGCCGTTGGAGTCCATGTCGTCCTCCCATAGGATGACCAGGGTCCCCTGGTCGCCCAGGGAGAGCCCAGGACGGAGCTGCTGGCCCGCCGCCACCCGGTTCACGGTGAAGCGATCCTGGAGCAGGCTCCCGTCCGAGTTGTAGCTTCGCGCGATGATCTGGTAGGTGCCGTTGCCGTCGGAGTCGTCCGCCCAGACCGCCGTGAAGGCCCCCGATGGGCTCATCGCCAGGGCCGGGGTGAGGTGCTGCCCGGTGGCCGCGCTGAGGGCGAAGTCCGGGAGCCACTCTTCTCCCGCGGCGAAGAAGGCTCTGGCGAGGATCTGGTAGTTGCCGTCGTTGTCGGCGTCGTCCCTCCAGGCCACCACGAAGGTGCCGTCCCCTGCCACGGCGAGGGCGGGCTCCTCCTGCTGCCCGGTGGAGACGTCGTTCACGGTGATCCTAGG
>JAVEWA010000473.1:0-5668 GCA_034004785.1 Polyangia bacterium | reverse complement strand
AAACGTTTTATTTCACCGACACGAGCGGCTCGTCGGTCGTTTCGAGGATGCCCTTCAGCGGGCCCTGGGCCGCGGCCCGGAGCTTCTGGTTGATCTCCTCGGGGTTCCCGGGGACCTTCTCCACCTGGGCCACCAGATCCACCACCGAGACGTTCGGCGTGGGCACTCGGATGGCCATGCCGTCGATCTTGCCCTTGAGATCCGGGATCACGAGGGCGATGGCGCGGGCCGCCCCAGTGGTGGTGGGGATCATCGAGAGGGCGCCAGCGCGGGCGCGCCTCAGGTCCTTGTGGGGCAGGTCCAGGATCTGCTGATCGTTCGTGTAGGAGTGGATGGTGGTCATGGTGGCGTTGACGATGCGGTACTCGTCATGCAGCACCTTGGCCACTGGCGCCAGGCAGTTGGTGGTGCAGGAGGCGTTGGACACCACGTGGTGCTTCTTGTTGTCATAGGCGTTGTGGTTCACGCCCATGACGAAGGTCCCATCCTCGCCCTTTGCCGGGGCGGAGATGATCACCTTCCTCGCTCCAGCAGAGAGGTGCATTCCTGCCTTGTCCCTGTCCCTGAAGAGGCCGGTGCACTCCAGGACGATGTCCACGCCCAGCTCTCTCCAGGGGAGCTTCGCAGGATCCCGCTCTGCAATGATCTTGATGGCCTTGCCGCCGAGCAGCAGGTCCCCGTCTTTTTCCTGGGCCTTTTCGAACCGCCCGTGCACGGAGTCGTATCGGAGCAAGTGCACGAGGGTCTTTGGCGGCATGAGATCGTTGACGGCGACGAGCTCCAGCTCTGGGTGCCCATCCAGAAGGCGGACTACACAGCGGCCGATGCGGCCGAACCCGTTGATGGCAATGCGAGTCATGTCGGCTGTTCTCCAGGAGTTGAGCGCGGGTGCCAGGGCCGCCCGCGCCGTTTTCGGAGCCTGGAACATAGTCGGGAGGGTGGGCGGCGTCAATACCCTAGGCATTATCTATAATTCAGGCGTCGCAATCGACAGGAAGCTCGCGGTTGCCCGATAGGCGCCAGCCCGAGTCCGCAGGAATATAACATCTTGAAATTGTAGTACATTGGCGCCGAGGCGCCCTGAGCAGGCGGGGGCCGGCCCAGGTGGCCCTGGGCTTACTCTTCACCTAGGCCTTGCTGCGTCGATTAGTCCCGCTCCTCCCCCTGGCGCGTCCGACGCCTTCCTTGGACCGGGCCCTGGGAGGAGAGACGAGGAGGGTGGCCACCCTGTCCCAGAGGGCATGGGCAATGGTCGCCTTGCTGGCCAGCGGGAGCTGCTCAGGTGGGCCGCCCCTCCCAACTATCACGACCCGGTTGGTGTCCGCGCCGAAGCCCGCGCCCTCGGCAGTGACGTCGTTGCCCACCACGAGATCGCAGCCCTTGGCCTCGAGCTTCCGCTCCGCCTCCGCCGTGGGGTCCCCGGTCTCCGCGGCGAAGCCGACGAGGATGGGTCGGCCCCCCCGGCGCGAGCCGCCAAGAGAGGCCAGGATGTCGGGCGTCCGCTCGAGGATGAGCCGCTCGGCGCCGCCGCCTGGGCCTTTCTTGAGCTTCCTTGGCGCAGGTGTCGCGGGCCGCCAGTCGGTCACGGCCGCGGCCTTCACGATCACGTCCTGGCTCCGCGAACGTCCAAGCACCGCCGAAGCCATCTCCTCGGCGCTCAAGACGTCCACCCGCTCGACGCCCAGTGGCGTGGGCAAGCTGGTCGGTCCGGACACAAGCACGACCTTGGCGCCCCTCGAGGCGGCGGCCCGGGCCAGGGCGAAGCCCATCTTTCCGGTCGAGTGGTTCGAGAGGAACCGCACCGGGTCCAGGGCCTCCCGCGTCGCTCCCGCGGTCACCAGCACCTTCATCCTTACGAGGTCCTGCGGAGCGAGGGCCGCCTCTGCGGCCTCCAGGATCCGGTCGGGCTCGGCCATGCGGCCCACGCCGCGCGTGCGGCAGGCCAGGTCACCTTCCTCGGGGCCCACGAAGCGGGCTCCTCGTTGCCTGAGGAGGGCAGCGTTGGCCTGCGTGGCGGAGTGCTCCCACATGTTCGTGTTCATGCCCGGCGCGAGGAGCACCGGTGCCTTGGTCGCCAGGAGCAGCGCGCCGAGCAGGTCCTCGGCGAGCCCGCTGGCGTAGCGGGCCATGAAGCTCGCGGTGGCAGGTGCCACCACCACGAGCTCGCCCAGACTGGCCAGGCGGATGTGCTCGATTGCACCTGGCTCGCTCGACGCGAAGGCGTCCAGGCCCACTGGGTTGCCGCTGAGGGCTTCGAAGGTTATGGGCCCGACCAGCTTGGTCGCCGCCTCGGTCATCACGCAGTGCACCTCGGCTCCGGCGCCGACTAGCCGGCGGCAGAGCTCGGCGCTCTTGTAGGCCGCGATGCCGCCCGTCACGCCGAGGATGATCCTGCGCCCCACGAGGGGCTCTCCTTTTGCATCGGTTGCCATGTTCAGGTGTCCCTTCGCTGCATAGCCGATCAGGGGCGCAGGATAGCACTCGGCGGGGGGGGCTGCCCAGGATCCTGCGCGGGTGTATCGGCGTCGGCGCATTCGAGAGGGCAGAAGACCGTGGCGCCTTCCGCGAGGGAGGGATAGGATGCTTCGAAACGAGCGGCGCGGCCTCGCGTCCGGCGCTTGGGGTTGGAGTCCATGGTTCGAGCTCTGGCAGCAGCCGCCATCGTCTGGGCGCTCCTTTCGGGGACGGCCTCCGCGCCAGGCGCTCGAGGCCGCCCGGAGCCAGGGGCATCCCGGAAGGGGAGTGCCCAGGCGGGGTCCATTGTCAAGAAGGGCTCCGTCACCTGGAAGCTCCGAAATCCCGCCGGTCGGTCACTCGCGGCGGCTCTTGCTCGCGTGTCCCAGACCCCTCCGGCGGTCATCACGCTGCGGAACCTGCACACCGGGGAGCTTTTGGCGGCCCGGGGGAGCGAGACGCCCGCCCGGGATCTGGTGAACCGCCTGCTTCGATGCCGGTGGACAGGGCGCCTGACGGCCATGGACCCTCGGCTCCTACCCTGGATCCTGGAGGCCGCTCGGCACTTCGGTTCCAGGGAGGTCCAGCTAGTGTCCGCCTTCAGGCACGCCAAGTTCAACGAGGTCCTCAGGAAGAAGGGGCACGAGGTGGCGCGCCGGAGCCTCCACAGGCTGGGCCAGGCGGTCGACTTTCGCCTGGTGGACGCCGACGTGAGCGTGGAGGACCTGGTGGCCTTCCTGAGGGCGAAGCGGTGGGGTGGGGTTGGGCGCTACCCCCACTCCCGCTTCGTGCACCTGGACACGGGGCCGGTGCGGAGCTGGGGCGGGCGGTAGGGCCTGCTTTGTCGGCAGCCGCGGCTTGCTCCACGGTCGGCGTGAGAGCGCATTGATGGCTCCCCGACGCTCGACCGTCGAAACCACTCCTGCATGTCGTCGCATTGTTGGCTCCAGGCCATCTTGACAAGTGCCCGGCTTGGGGCTTCACTCTCGGCCTCTGTCTGGCGGGCTCCCCCCGCCGCGATGAGTTAGCGGAGGACGCGATCCTTGTACCTCACCAGCCTGATGCACAGGAACGCCCTGTTCGACATCGCCAGCCGCTGGTTCAACGACCTCCACGAGGACGACGGGCGGCGCCTGTCCGAGATCTTCTTCTACGAGAGCATCGCCACCGGGCCGGCCCTTCAGGACTACATGCTCGCCTTCTTCCAGCGGCTCTACGGGTGCGGCCTGTCGGTGGAGCGCATCAGGATGAAGAACCTGCTGCGCGACCGTCTCCTCCAGTGCATCCCCGCGCACACGCCGCGCACCAGGGAGCTCGCCGACAGGTATCTCGAGAGCCCGGAGGAGTTCTTCCCGAGGTTCCCGGTGGACGCTGTGCTCCTCTTCTCGCCCGAGCAGCGCCTGGTGTCCATAAGCCGGATCAAGCGGCCGGCCCGCGTGGCGGAGAAGGCCTCCTTTCGCATGGCCGACGCCCTGGCGGACCTGATCCGGAGCGAGGCCGAGGTCTTCGCCACCGAGCGCGCACGGGGCGCGGGGCTCCCCTTGAGTAACCTCATCTCCACCGAGCAGCAGATGCGCGAGGACTTCGTGGCGGCGGAGCGGCGGGTCGCGGCTGGGTTCCGCACCGGTGCGATCCACATGGGGAAGAGAGAGCTGACGATCAACGACGTAGTGGGCTTCAAGATCATCGGCGAGCCCGAGGAGCTGCTCTACGCCGAGCAGATGCTCTCCCAGGCGCCCTTCGCCCACATCGTGGAGCGGGAGGTGCACCTCGGCCACTACAACGCGACCAACCTGCAGGTGGACATCGACCTGCCGCCCGTCTCGACCTTGGCGGATCGCACCAGGGACCTGGACTGGTCCATCGCCAGGAGGCGCGGCCTGGATCCGGAGGATGCCCGTCGCAACTTCTTCGAGTTCCTGGAGACCGGGGCTCGCACGGTCCGCACCGAGGTGATCCTCACGACCTTCCCGGAGCTCATCGAGTCGGAGCTGGGCCGCTCCCTGCACGAGCTGCGGATCCTGAGGCTCAGGGAGCGCCAGTCCTACTCGGGGCAGATCGCCGAGAACGCCAAGTACCTCATCGAGTTCCTCCTCCAGGTGGCCTACTCCCCCACCGTCAACGTTTCGGAGCTGCCCATAAAGATGTGGGGCCGCTACCTGCCCGAGACCCTGCTCACCGCGGTGAGGGCCCTCTACGGAGTGGAGCCCAGCGGGGTCCTGCTCCGCTCCTTCGTCCTCTCTCCAGTCACCAGTCCGGGGTAGTGAGCCCTGGAGGTAGGGGCAGCCCTCGGGATTTGCTCAGGGGGCCGTGATGCGGAGGCCGAGCCCCACGAGGAACACCGCCGCGCACAGGATGGTCACGATGATGGCCCAGCCCGGCACACCGCTGGCGCCGCGGGAGATCCAGGTGCCTTCGTGGGTCGTCCCCTCGAGGTCATCCTGGGAGCGCCGTCCCCTCGGCCCGTCGGTAACGGTGGGCTGCGACTCGGTGCCGCGCCGCCGCTCCACTCTCGGGACCTGGGCGGCCAGCCGGTTCGTCACGGCGGCGAGGGCCGCCTCCAGCTCGGCGAACCCGGGGCGGTCCTCCTTGCGGATGGCCATCATCACCTGGCAGAGCCGCGCGAGCTCGGCGTCGGTGTCTGGCGCGGCCTCCATAAGGGAGGGGCGCCGCTCGCCCAGGTGGCGGTTGATGATGGCCATGTAGGTGTTCGGGCCCTCGGGCTTTCGGAAGGGAGGCTGCCCGGAGACCATGTGGAAGAGGGTGCAGCCCAGGCCGTAGATGTCCGCCCGGCTGTCCATCGCGTCCCCCCGCGCCTGCTCGGGCGCTATGTAGTCCGGCGTTCCCACAACCACGCCCGCCGCGGTCAGCTCGGGGTCCACGTGGATCTGCTTGGCGAGCCCGAAGTCGGTGATCTTCACCGCCCCGTCCTCGGTGACGATGATGTTGGCCGGCTTGACGTCGCGGTGGACCAGGCCCTTGTCGGCGGCGGCCTTGAGGCCTCGCACCGCGAAGAGGGCGACCTGTGCCGCCTCTGCCGCTGGGATGGGGCCCGACTCCTTGATGAGGGTGGCCAGATCCCTGCCTGCAAGGAACTCCATGACGAAGAAGGGGAGTCCGCGATGCTCGTCGATCCCATAGACGGACACCACGTGGGGGTCCGTGATCATCGCCATGGCGCGGGCCTCCCGATCGAAGCGAGCCCTCAGCTCGG
>JAVEWA010000472.1:0-5670 GCA_034004785.1 Polyangia bacterium | reverse complement strand
GTGACCCTGCACCACTATACGCTGCCGGTCTGGATGCACGACGCGGTGGCCTGTCACTACGGCCTCGAGAGCTGCTCCCCGCGGGGTTGGCTAGACCGGGAGGTGATCGTCCACGAGATCGCCAAGTACGCCGGGTTCGTGGCGGGAGCCATGGGGGATCTGGTGGATCGCTGGGTCACGCAGAACGAGCCGTTCGCCGTGGTGCTGGCCGGTTACCTCCAGCCGAGCTCCGAGCGCACCAACCCACCCGGTGTGTCCCTGGCCTTCGACGCCGTGAAGACCTCGGCGGCGGCCATGATCGAGGCCCACGCACGCATGTACGACGCGGTGAAGGCCGCCGACGACGTGGACGCGGACGGGGACGGGAGCCCCGCCCAGGTCGGGCTGGTCTTCGCCGTCGCCCCCTCCCACCCCCTCGACCCGGGCTCGGAGCTCGACCGTCAGGCTGCCCAGAACGTCACCTACCTCTACAACTGGGCCTTCCTGGACGCGGTGGTGCTGGGGGAGTTCGACGAAGACCTGGACGGAGTGGCAGAGCACAGGGCCGATCTCGCGGGGCGAATGGACTTCCTCGGCATGAACTACTACGCGGTGAGCAGAGTGGAGGGAACGGAGTATCCGGTGTTCGGCGAGTTTTCGCCCCTCACGACCTTCAGCCCCGTGACCCTCGAAATTGGCTACGACGAGCCCTCGGGGATCTACGAGGGGCTCACCCTGCTCGAGGAGCGCTATCCCGGGCTGGCGATCATCATCACCGAGAACGGCACTCCGAACGTGGACCAGGTCGAGTACCCCACCCGATACGTCCGGGATCACCTCATCTGGGTGAGCCGGGCCATCCAGGACGGCGTGAACGTCAAGGGGTACTTCTACTGGTCCTTCATGGACAACTACGAGTGGAACCACGGCATGGGCATGCGCTTCGGCCTCTATGCCGTGGATCCATCGGATCCCCAGAAGAACCGCACGGCCCGCCCCTTGGCGGCGGCCTACCGGCGAATCATCGAGGCCAACGCCATCCCCCAGGACCTGCTGGACGCCTACCCCATCCCGCCGCGGGAGTGAGCTGGGCCGTCAGGAGACGACCGCCCGCTTGACCTTGAAGATCAGCTCCTCCCGCTCCAGGGGCACGGTCAGGTAGCTACGCGCTCCCGCCGCGAGGCCGAGGAGCATGGTCTCCGGGTCGGCCACGGTGGACAGGATTAGGACAGGGATCCGCCTGGTGTCCTCTCGCGCGCGGAGAGCCTGCAGGAAGGAGATGCCGTCCAGGCGCGGCATGGCGATGTCGCTCAGCACGACGTCCGGAGCGAGGCGCTCGACGGCCACCAGGGCGTCGAGGCCATCCCGCTCGACTAGCACCTCGTAGCCCTCACCCCGGAGGATCTCGCTCACCTGGCTCACCACCAAGGGATCCACCTGTACGAGGAGGGCTCGCGGCATCTAGTCTCCGAGCCTCTCCGCGTCGTCGATGAGGAAGTTGGGGATCTCGTCCTCGACGCGATACCTGAGCTTGCAGGCATGGCAGACGAAGGCCTCCCCTTGTGTGTTCTCCTCGTGCTCCAGCGACCCCTTGCACTTGGGGCAGGCGAGGATCTCCATAAGCTTGGGATCTACCGTCATTGACATCCTCCAGCAGTTCCTGTGGTGCCTGTGGGGCCCCGCCTGCTACCGCGACCGCTCCGGCGCGGGAGAGCGCTCCCCGGGCGGGCTCTCCGGCCCCTGACCGGCCTTCTTCTCCTCGAGGCCGAAGTGGACATCGAGGGCCTTGCAGGAGCTCTCGAGCGCTGCTCTTTCCGAGTCCATCCCTCCGCTGTCGAGGAGCTGCAGGCACGCCGCCTTCGCGTCGAGGAGCGCCTGCTCTCCCTGCCCCTTCAGCGCGGACTCCAGCAGGGCCTTGACCCCCTCCACTACCTTTCCCTTGAGCTGCCCATACTCGCGCTCCACGGCCCGGTAGTTTCTCCGGTGGATCCTCTTCCACAGGGATGTCCTCCTGTGGGCGGGAAGCGGGGCGTTCTCCTTGTCGATGGCAATGCGCCTCTGCTCCAGCGCGGCCAGGACATCGACCGCCCCGGTCGAGCCCTGCGGAAGGAGCAGCTCGGCTTTGTACGCCGTCTCCCTGAGCTTTGCGAACAGCTCCGCCTCCTTGCCCTCGGGCATCGCCCTGAGGCTCGGCGGGACGAGGACCTTCCGGGGCTTGGCCTCCTTGTATTCGGAGACCTGCCCGGCGAGCGTCGCGCCCAGGTGGCTCGGCACGAAGCTCTTCGGCTGCCCGAGCAGGAAGAACGCGGCCGCGGCGCCGCCACCGCAGAGCAGGAGGAACGCGATGATCAGCCAGGCCCACAGAGCCCGCCGCCTCTCCGGATCCGGCATGGCGCCTGGATCCATGGGCTTGGGCAGACGCACCGGCGTCATCTGCCCCGTGTAGCCCGTCTTGACGGAGTACTTGCGCCTGTCTTCCGGCGAAACCGAGCCGTCGTCCCGGTATCTCTCGTCGAGGTTCCGCTCGGCGTCGGCGATCATGCCGTCTCCGGCACGCACCTCGCCGAGATCCTGCGCGCCCGCCTCGTCGTCCTCGCTCGACTCTCCCTTCTTGAACCAGAGGGTCTCGCGAAAAAAGCTCCTCTTGCGTCGGCCGGACCGGGCGGAGGAGTCCGTAGGGCTTCCCCGCCGCGGTCGTGATGCCGCGGCCACGCGGCGGCCGTCTTGGGCCTCCCGCGCCTGGGGATCCACGGCCCTGTTCGCGGGCGCAGCGGCCCTGGCCGCGGGCGCCTGAGCTTGCTGCCGAGCCAAGGCCGGATGCAGCGCCTGCGCGAACTGAGCGGTGGGCCTTGGAGCAGGTGCACCTGCTTCTGCGGCGGCAGGTGGGGACGTCATGGCCGCCGGCGCCGCAAGCGCCGCCGGCGCCGCCACCCTGTCCACGAGGGTGTCCCCGACCGGCGAGCGCACAAGGAGCGCCCGGGCGCCGGAGAGGAACGCGGCCAGACCCGCTTGACGCCCTGAAGGGCTCTTGGACAGGGCCCCCATCAGGAAGGAGTCGAGCGCCTCGGGGATGCCCAGATCCGGGCGCCTCTGGCTGGGAGGAACAGGGACCTCCGTGAGGAGCCTCTGGATGGCGCGGGCGGGGTCGTCGGTCATGAAGACCGGCTGCCCACAGGCGAGGTAGTACCAGAGGGCTCCCAGGCCATAGACGAGCCTCTGCTCGTCGGGCTCGGCGCCGGTGGTCTGCTCTGGCGCCATGAACCAGGGATCCCCCCGGGCAGCGCCCCCTGCGGGCTCGGCCAGCCCGAAGTTGTGCAGCTTGACCGTGCCGAGGTCCTCGTTGAGGTAGAGATTCGATGGAGACAGGTCCCTGTGCCACACCCCCAGCCGGCGGCCCTCCTCCAGGGCCGCCACCAGACCCTCGAACAGGGGAACGGCTCGCTCCAGGGGGATGGGGCCTCGGCTGCCCACGAAGCCGGCCAGGGTGGGGCCGGGAGGCGGCTCCGACACGACGAAGAGCCGGCCGTCCTCGACCGCTCCCACGCAAAAAACCCGTACGATGTTAGGGTGGTTCGTCTGACAGATCCGCCCGATCTCCGAGTGGGCCCGCTCCCACTGCCAGCGCTCGGCAAAAAGGTATGGAGAGACCAGGAGGATCTGCACCGGGGCTCCGGACAGGTCGTCCGTGCCGCTGTAGAGGTCTCCAATCCCGCGCCGCTCCATGGCTTCCCCGAGCACGAAGCGGTCGCCCACCCTGTAGGCGCCATGCTGACCCTCGGACATGCGAACCTCCCGCGGCGCATGATACTTAGCATGGCCCGGATTATCAACATCGCCCCAATATGCCAATGTGCTCCAAGGTGCCCTCAGGTTTTCGAGGATGGGTCATGGCAGCGAGTGGGTCTTTCGAGACCAGTTCAGCGCCGAGGCCCGGCACAAGACGGGTGACATCCTATGCCGATGGGATAGACTCGTCTGGTGGGATAGACTCGTCCGGTGGGACCCCAAGGCCCACTGGTACCCGGGCAGTGAAGAATCAGGAGCGCGGTGATGTCCGACAGACAACAAAGCAAGGAAAGCACAAGGATCCTCCAAGCCAAGTACGCATCCGGCGAGGCCTTCCTGAAGGACTTGCGCGGGGACGAGGACGCCGACGAGCCGCGTACCTTCTTCTACACGACCAAGATCCCGCTCTCCCTCCAGGAGCAGGTCATCCTGGAGGTGCTGTTCCCCGAGATGCCGAGCCGGACGCTATTGCGCGGCCGCGTGGCCGCCCTCGAGGAGTCTCCCCAGGGGGCCCTGATCAGGTTCGCCGACGAGGAGAGCGAGACCGTGGAGTTCGTTATCAGGGTCGCCCGCGGTGAGACGGATCCAGGCTCACCGCGAGGGCGGCGGTACTACCGCATCCCGCTCGAGATCCCCGTGGATTGGCAGATCGACGGTCACAGGGACGTGGTCATCAGCTCGACCGACGACGTCAGCGGAGGCGGAGTACAGATCCGGACTCAGAACCCGCCCCCGGTGGGAACGGACGTGGTGCTGCTGCTGTCTCTCGACGAGATGGGCAAGGAGCAGCTCAGGATCCCCGGCAGGGTGGCCTGGGTTCGAACCGACGAGTCCTTCAGCGGGATGGGAGTCCGGTTCACGGCGGAGAGCTCGGAGGAGAAGAAGCGCCTCCGGGATCTCGTCAGGAAGTTCATGGAGCGAGGGGCGATAGACAAGTAGGCCCTCCCCGCGGGAGAGCGGCGTCCCGGCTCACTTCTTCGTCTTCTTCTTGCCCTGGGCAGCGTCCACCTCGGCGAAGATCTCGGTCGCGGTCAGGGTGGACCTGATGGCAGACTTGTTCTTCCTCTTTCGTCCCTGGGCCTTGAGACGGTTGTCCCGCTTGGACATCAATATCTTGGTGTTGGATGCCATTGCCTCGCTCTCCTTCGGAACGGCCGGGCCAAAGAGCCCCGCGGACCAGGATGACTAGCTCAAAGGCCCCTCCCTGTCAATGACCGCGTGGTCAATGACCGCCTGGGCCGGGGCGCAGGGGGGGGACCTAAGGCATCGGCTGGACGCGCAGGCCCCTGACCTCCCGCGCGGCCTCCAGGAAGGCGTTCTTCACCCTCCAGGAAGACAGGTACCCGGAGTGGATGTGTCCGTTAATCCAGAGGACCGGACATGCCGTGTTCCCCTTGAGGAATCGCCGGGAGCCTTCGTTCTCTCTCTGGAGCGCCGAGCGATGGGCCCCGCCGCGCAGGGCCGTGGCCACGCTCTTGGCGTCCAGCCCCACGTCGGAGGCGAGCTCGGTCAGCCGGCCAGGGGTGATGTTGTATCGGTTCTGCATGAGCAGCTCCGCCAGCTCCCAGAACTTCCCGGCAGCATGGGCGACGAGAGCGGCTTGTCCGGCCTGCCAGGCCAACGCGTCGCTCGGGTTCAGGGCGTGGTGAAGGAAGTGGAGCCTGAAGAGCCCCGGCTGCGCACGAGCGACCTCCTGGAATGCATTCCAGATCTCCGTCAGATTGCCGCACCGAAAGTTCGCGAAGAGGATGGCCGTCACGATGGCCTCCTCCGGCCCCTGGGCAGGGGCGTCCACGAGGCGCACGGTCTTGTCGCCGTCCGCTCTCAAGGCGTCGGCGCTCGGCCTGGACCCGGGCATGGCGATCGGGATCTGGGAGAAGACAGGCGCGGCCAGCTTCTGGAGCA
>JAVEWA010000471.1:0-5676 GCA_034004785.1 Polyangia bacterium | reverse complement strand
GTGTCCGGCAGGGCCCTCGGACCTCCGGCCTCCAGGGTCACGGTCTGAAGCTCCTGATAGCCCCTCTCGCCAACGGGGATTACCAGCCTCCCCCCGGGGGCGAGCTGCCCGAGGAGAGGCTCTGGCAGCCTGGGAGAGCCCGCCGCAACCAGGATCCCATCAAAAGGGGCCTCTGCCACGAGCCCCAGGGTGCCGTCACCGGTGATCCAGGTGTAGTTGCCGCACCCGAGGTCGCCGAGGATCGCCCTGCCCCGCTCCGACAGCTCGGGAATGCGCTCCACGGCGAAAACATGGGCGCAGAGTCGGCACAGGATGGCGGTCTGATATCCGGACCCGGCGCCGATCTCGAGGATACGATGGTGGGGCTCTGGCGCCAGCAGCTCGGTCATCCGAGCCACCATGTAGGGCTGTGAGATGGTCTGGCCCCAGCCGATGCCGAGCGGATGATCCGCGTAGGCCTCCTCGAGGGAGACGCCCGGCACGAAGCGGTGGCGCTCGACCGCCATCATCGCGTCGAGCACGAGCCGATCCTTCACACCGCGCCCGACTAGCTGCCGCTCCACCATCTCGCGCCGATGCCGCTCGCCGGTATCAGTCATTCCAAGGATCTCGGAACCCGATTGGCGCGCCCCGTGGAGCCGTTGGATTCGAATCCCAGGGTCTCATCGGCTCTGCCCCTCCGGCTCCCCCCCTGCCCTCTCACGATGCTCGAAGCCATCTAGCCTGAGCACCCTGGACAGGGTTTGCACCTCCCCGGGATGGGTCCAGTCCAGGCGCAGCGGAGTAATGGAAATCAGGCCCGAGCGTACTATGTCCGCGTCCTGCCCGACGCTGCCTTCCAGCCCGGAGATGCGGGGCCTGTCGAGACGAAGTCGGCCCCTGGGGGCAAGCGGCCCCGGGAGGCGGGGGGGCGGTGGATAGCGCCTCGTCCCGAGCGAGCCAACCGAAAAGGCCTCGAAGTCCCCGGCAGGGACGTTGACGTTGAGCAAGGTGTCGCCAGGCCCCCAGCCATTGCCAAGCACCCAGGCCGCGAGCGCGCTGGCGAACCGCGCGGCCCGTCTGAGGGTCTCGGGCGTGGACTGGGCCTGGGCCGAGATGGCCAAGGCGGGGACGCCCAGGATGACCGCCTCCGCGGCCGCGGCCACCGTTCCGCTGTAGAACACGTCCGTGCCCAGGTTGTAGCCTCGATTGATACCGGAGAGCACCAGGGAGGGCCGCCGCGGCGCGAGCTGGCAGAGGGCCAGATAGACGCAGTCGGCGGGACTTCCGTCCACCGCGTAGCGCTCGGGCCCACGTTGCTCGATGTACCACTCGGCCTCCATGTTCACGGCGTGGCTCGTAGCGGAGCGCTCGGTGATGGGCGCCACGATCAGTAGCTCGCACCGCCCGCGGAAGGCCGAGGCGAGGATCTCCAGCCCTGGGGCGTCAACGCCGTCGTCGTTGGAGATGACCACCAGAGGTCTCTGTGCCGTTACAGTATCCATCGAAAAAAAATGGCGCCATGGTCAGCGAAAACCATGGCGCCTGAGTCGGGGCGAGAGGATTTGAACCTCCGACCCCTTGACCCCCAGTCAAGTGCGCTAACCAGACTGCGCTACGCCCCGACTATCGGTCTTGCCCACCAGCGCGAGAAGCATCTGCACCTCGTGCCGGATTTGACATGTCGTCTCTCTGATCGCCTCGGCCTCTCTTCGGCGCTCTTCCTTCAGCTCGGCGCCTGGGCTCTCTTGCTTCTCTTCCTTTCGCTGGGCCTGCTCAGCTTGCTTCAGACGTTCCCGAGCTCCTGCGATCTTGAACTTCTCCTCCCAAAGGAGCTGCTTGATCTGCAGCAGGAGCTCGATGTCCCTGCGCCGGTACAACCGCTGCCCTGATCTGGTCTTCTCCGGCTTGATCTGGCCGAACTCATCCTCCCAGTAGCGGAGGGTATGCTCAGGGACGCCAATGATTCGGCTTACTTCTCCAATCTTGAAGAAGACCTTCTCTGGGATTACCGTCGGCTGCACCTTGGGACTGCCCAGCTTCAGAAGCAGCGCGGGATCAAATGTTCAGCGCGTTCTTCAATACCTGGCTCGGCTTGAACGTCAGGACCCTGCGCGCGCTGATAGTAATTTCCTGACCGGTCTGCGGGTTACGGCCCACGCGAGCCTTCTTGTCGCGAACAACAAAATTCCCGAAACCGGAGATCTTGATCTTCTCGCCCTGCTCCAAGGTCTCCTTGATGGTGTCAAAGACCGTCTCTACGATCTCCGCGGCCTCCTTCTTGGAGAATCCGCCAACCTTCTCGTAAACGCTTTCGATGATATCGGCCTTGGTCATTCGGTTTTCCCCGCCGTCGGATTGGTAATCTCGTTTTATCTGTGGAACTTAGGCATGTCAAATGGAAAAACCGATGGAAGCAGCTCCCAGACTTCAGGCCTGCTTGGCCAGCGCAACCACCTGAGCGAAGGCCTGGGGCTCGTGGACCGCGAGGTCCGACAGGATCTTGCGATCGAGAGCGACGTGCTCACGAGTCAGGGCGGCAATGAAGCGGCTGTAGCTGATGCCATGGAGCCGGGCAGCGGCGTTGATGCGGGCGATCCAGAGCTTCCGGAAGTCGCGCTTCCGCATGCGCCTGTGCTTGTAGGCATAGACCCAGCTTCGGTGCACCGCCTCAACGGCGCTTCTCCAGAGCTTCGAGCGGCCGCCATGGAACCCACGGGCTACCTTCAAGATCCGGTTATGGCGCCGTCGTGCCTTGAATCCACGTTTTGCGCGAGGCATCTTCAGTCTCCTCCATCAGGCATAGGGCAGCATGGCCTGCATGAGTCGCCGGCTGGCAGAGTCGACCATGGTGCCCTGGCGCAGACGCCGCTTCCTCTTCCTGGTCTTGGTGGTCAGGATATGGCTCTTTCCCATCTTGAAGCGCTTGAAGCCACCGCTCGCTGTGCGGCGAAACCGCTTCTTGGCGCCACTAACGGACTTCATCTTGGGCATGGCTCAGTTCCTGGTCTATTGGGAATCAGGTGCGTCCGGATAGCACGCACCTCCCGTATTGTCAACAGGTTCTGCCCAAGAATGCCCGGCTCCCGAGGCCGATGGCATCCAAGGGCCGTCCTTTCTGAGGGCCGAATACCCTCACCCCTGGCAACGGCGCGTAAACACTCGAGCTGGCAGAGCGCGCCTGGGACTACCCTTCCACGTCCTCCCCCAGACCGCCTTCCATCTCTTGATCGACGCGTGGCCGCGGAGTGGGGGCGACCGGCTTGACGCTCCGCACCACACCCGCCTTGGGCCCGATGAGCATGATCATGCGACGACCCTCCATCGCAGGCATCTGCTCGATGTTGGCCTGCTCGGTGAGCGCGTCTATGATCCTCTGGAGCACGATCTGCCCCATCTCGGGATGAACGATCTCGCGGCCACGAAACTGGACGACGAGCTTCACCTTGTTCCCCTCGGTGAGAAACTCCAAGATCTTCTTCATCTTGAAGTCCAGATCGTGCTCGTCCGTTTTCGGCCGGAACTTCATCTCCTTGACGGTAACCTGGCTCTGGTGCCGGCGGCTCTCTGCCGCCTGCTTGCTCTTTTCGTACTTGAAGCGGCCAAAATCCATGATCTTGCAGACGGGGGGCGCTGCCTTGGGGCTGACCTCCACCAAGTCCAAGCCCGCCGCCTCCGCGATCCGGATGGCCTCTCCTGTGGGCATTACGCCGAGCTGCTGTCCTTCCTGGTTGATTACTCGAACCTCCGGAGTACGGATGCGGCGGTTGATCCGAAACTGCTCGGTCGTCTGCGGTCGCTGGGGTCGGCTCTTAGGTCGTATAGCACACCTCCTTTAGGGTGGTTTAAGCCTGAAGATAGAGAAGCATGGGGCAGTTTGTCAACGCATCATGAGCAAAGAAAACGCACCAGGGCCGAGAGCTGCCGCCGGGCTGTCCGGCTCATTCGGATCGCTCCCGAAGGAGCGCATCCGCCACGGACTGCGCCGTCGGCCAGGCTGCCTCCAGACAAAGCCGCTCGACGAACCCCTCGAGCGGAACGGCCGGTTCGGGGTTCTTGTCCCTTGGACGCGGCGCCACCATGCCTTGCTCCACCTCTTTGTCGCCCACTACGAGCATGTATGGGTGTTTCTCCATCTGAGCTTCACGGATCTTGAAGCCGAGCTTCTCGTTCCTGAGATCGGCCTCGGCTCGCAGCCCAGAGCTCTCGAGCCTCTTCACAACCTCGAGCGCGAAGGCCTCGTGGCGATCCGTCACGGTGAGGACCTTCACCTGAACCGGCGAGAGCCACAGGGGGAACTTGCCGCCGTAGTGCTCGATTAGAATGCCGAAGAAGCGCTCGAGAGAACCGAGGAGCGCCCTGTGGATCATCACCGGGCGATGTCTCGTGTTGTCGGCGCCGACGTAGAGCAGGTCGAAGTTCTCGGGCTGGACGAAGTCGAGCTGAATGGTGGTCAGCTGCCACTGCCGGCGCAAGCTGTCGGTGAGCTTGATGTCGATCTTGGGGCCGTAGAAGGCGCCGCCGCCTTCGTCCACCACGTAGGGCACTCCGCTGCGCTCGAGCGCAGCGCGTAGCTCGGCCTCCGCGTCATCCCAGATCTCATCGGTTCCGGCGTACTTGGATGGCGGGCGCGTGGAGAAGTTCAGCTCGAAGTCCCTGAAACCGAAGGAGCGCAGCATGAACAGTGAGAATCCGAGCACCCTATCGAGCTCCGAGGCCATCTGCTCTCTGGCGAAGAACAGGTGCGCGTCGTCTTGGGTGAACCCACGAACTCGAAACAGCCCGTGGAGGGTGCCGCCACGCTCGTAGCGATATACGGTCCCGAGCTCGGCCCAACGCATGGGCAGCTCTCTGTAGGAGCGAAGCCGGGAGTTGTAGATCGAGATGTGGTAGGGGCAGTTCATCGGCTTTGCCAGGTACTGCTGCCCATCCACGTCCATGCCAGAGAACATGGCGTCCTTGTAGAACTGCAGGTGCCCGCTGCGATGCCAAAGGGTGTCCCTCGCTATGTGGGGCGTATAGACGAGGTCATAGCCGTTTGCGAGGTGCTGCCGCTTCCAGAAATCCTCGATTATGGTGCGGATTCTCCCGCCACGGGGGTGCCAGAGGATGAGCCCGCCACCTATCTCATCCGGGCTGGTGGAGAAGAGGTCCAGCTCCCTGCCGAGCTTGCGGTGATCCCGCTTGCGAGCCTCTTCCAGGTTCTGCAAGAAGACCCTCAGCTCCTTGTCGCTTTCGAATGCGGTGCCGTAGATGCGCTGGAGCATCGGGTTGCGCTCGTTGCCCCGCCAGTAAGCTCCCGCTACCCCTGTGAGCTTGAAGGCCTTGATCTCGCCCGTGCGCTCTACGTGCGGTCCGCGGCAGAGGTCCGTGAAGCCCCCGTGCCCGAAGAGGGAGATGGTCTCGCCCTCCGGGATTCCCTCAGCCAGCTCGACCTTGAACCTCTCGTTCCTCGCGCCAAACAGCGCGATGGCATCCGATCGCGATATCTCCTGTCTGGTGAATGGGAGGTCCTCGGCGATGATCTTCCGCATCTCCTCTTCTATTCGCTCGAGGTCCTCATCGGAGAAGGGATGGGGCACGTCGAAGTCGTAGTAGAAACCGTCCGCAGTCGAGGGACCGATGGCTACTCTGGCCTCCGGGAAGAGCCGGGTGACGGCGTCGGCCATGACGTGCGAGGTAGAGTGCCTCAGCCGG
>JAVEWA010000470.1:0-5678 GCA_034004785.1 Polyangia bacterium | reverse complement strand
GTCTCGCCGAGGACCTGCTCGCAGATGCCGTCGCCGCACAGGATGGGACAGGTGCCGCAGTCCTCGGGGCAGGACTCGCAGTCTTCCTCCCGGTCACAGTAGCCGTCGCCGCACCAGAAGCAGGGGCCGCAGTCGGCCTCGCAGGTGCCGCAGGTCTCGGTGAGCTGGCAGATGCCGTCCCCACAGCGGTCGGGGCAGGCGCCGCAGTCCTCGGGACAGCTCACGCAGTCCTCCTCGGGCTGGCACTGGCCGTCGCCGCACTGGCGGGGGCCGCAGGTCCCGTTGTAGCAGGCCATGGCCTCGGTCATGCAGGCGCCCATGGCGCAGCTCAGGCACTCCTGGGAGCTGAGGACCTCGCACTGGGACGCGCAGTTCGCCGACAGGCACATGAGGAGCTCCGAGGCCTGGACCTGGGCCTCGTAGCAGCCCGTCTGGGCGCATGCGTTCAGGCACCCCTCGTCCCACCCACAGTTATAGGCGCAGGTCAGCACGTCCTGGCAGGTGGCGGAGCCGCAGGTGCAGTCCTGGGGACAGTTGGCGCAGGACTCGCCGCCGAGCGGCTCGCAGACTCCATCTCCACAGCCCGGCGGGCACTCCCCGCAATCCTCTGGACAGGTGGCGCAGGACTCGTCCCGGTCGCAGTAGCCGTCTTCGCAGAAAGACGGACACATGCCGCAGTCCGGAGGGCAGCTATAGCAGTCCTCGCCTGGGGAACACTCGCCGTCGCCGCAGCCTGGGGGACACTCGCCGCAATCCAGCGGACAGGTGACACAGTTCTCAGAGCTCCTGCAGACCCCGTCGCCGCAACCCGCGGGGCAGGCGCCGCAGTCCTCCACGCAGGTCTGGCAGTTCTCGCCGCCTCCGCAGGTTCCGTCGCCGCAGAAGACGCAGGGGCAGTCCTCGGGGCAGAGCTCGCAGTCCTCCTCGGCGTCGCAGATCCCGTCACCGCAGTCATCCAGACAGGGGCCGCAGTCCTCGGGGCAGCGCTCGCAGGTCTCTCCGAAGCAGACCCCGTCGCCGCACACATATGAGCCATAGGCCATGCGCCCACAGCCGGCGCCGAGGACCGCGACCAGACATACTATCGAGACCAGAGTCAGGTGCTTCATTGGCTTACCCGTTGCAGTGTGGCGCCGCGCAGTGCCTGGGAGAGCATAGCTCAGTCGAAGCACCGATAGAAAGCCCACGTGCGTTTTCGCTGAAACCATGTTCAATATCAAGCAAGTATCTCCACGATGCTCGAGGTAAGACCGGGCTGGGCACTACCTGAGCCAGAGCCTGGGCCGCGACCCGGGCCGGACTGACCCTCCATTGTCCCCTTTCGGAGCACACCTTGGCACTCGGAAGCCGCTCAGGTCACCGTCCGGCGCCGCGCCCCTTCCTCGAGGAGGGCGCCGAGGGCCCGGGCGAGGTCTGGGATCGAGTAGGGTTTGGACAGGAAGGCGTATTTATCGAGGCCCTCGAAGCGGGCCCGCACCTCCTGGGCGCTGTGACCGCTGACGAAGAGAACCGGCAGCTCGGGAGCTCGCTCCCTGAGGGCCCAGAAGAGGGTCTCGCCGTCCATGTTAGGCATGGTGATGTCCAGGATCGCAGCGGAGATGCGGGCGGCAGCTCCCTCGAAGCGGGCTAGGGCTTCTTCTCCGTCCGCCGCGGTGAGCACCTCCAGGCCCAGACCCTCCAGGATGACCCGGCCGAGCTCACGGATCTCCAGCTCGTCATCCACCAAGAGAACCGGTCCTAATGAACGCTCCACTCCCAGGCGCAGCTCCCCAATGAAGTCCGGCCGGCTCTGCACCTCCGGCTCCCCCTCCTCCTCGAGGGCGGGCACCCGGTCAGCCACGCCCTCGCCCGCATCCGTCGTGGAGACGCCCTCTGGACGTGGATGATCCGAAGAGTTCAAATCGGTTCCCATGACCTGTGGCAGGCCCACGAGGATCCTGGTGCCCTGGCCTGGGGCAGACTCCAGGATCAGGAGCCCTTCGTGCCCGCGAACAGTGCCCAGCACCGCGGCCAGGCCCAAGCCCCGGCCCGGGAACTTCGTGGTGAAGAAAGGATCGAAGGCGCGAGCCCGGGTCTGGGCATCCATGCCGCAGCCCGTGTCGGAGACCTCGAGGAACACGTAGCGGCGCGCCGAGGGATGGTTGGCGAGAAGCACTGCCGACGCCAGCTCGGCCTGGCTTGGCTCGAAGACGCCGGTTCGCACCGTTACGAGGCCTGGACCGCCCCCAAGGGCCTCGGCGCCGTTCACCACCATGTTCATGACCAGCTGCCTGAGCTGTGTGCAGTCACCCTGGACCAGGGGCAGGCCTTCGGAGAGCTGAAAGCGCAGCTCCACGGCGCTCGGGATCGCCGCGCGCAGGATGCTCTCCATGCCTCCAAGGGTGGCGGAGAGCTCCAAGGGAAGCTTCTCCGAGGCCTCCTTGCCGGCGTAGGCGAGCATCAGGCGGCAAAGGGCTGCGCCCTGACGAGCTGCCTCCACTATGGGCAGGACAAGCCCCCGGACCGGATGATCCGAGGCGAGCCTCTGACTCGCGAGCTCGGCGTTGCCGCGAACCACCGTCAGGAGGTTGTTGAAGTCGTGAGCCACTCCCCCCACGAGCACTCCCAGGGACTCCATCTTCTGGCTCTCCCGGAGCCTGGCGTAGAGGCTCTCCCTCTCCCGCTCGACGCGCCTTCTGCCAGTGACGTCCCTGGCCACGCAGAGCACCTTGTCCGCTCCTACCTGGCCTTCCCTGAGAGGCACGAAGGACGCATCGAAGGTGAGCGCGGCATCGCCCTCGCCAAAGGATCCCTCTCGATTGATGGTGCGGCCCGTGCGAAGCACCTCCGCCACGTAACTCCGAATCGCAGAGCATCGCTCCTCGGGGAGAAAACTCGCGAGCGATAGGCCAAGCAGCTCCTCGGGGGAGCTCCTGCCCAAGGCGGCGCCGCGTGGATTCACGAAATGGATGCGCAGCTCGGCATCCAGCACGGCGATCACGTCCTCGGCGGCCTCCGCCAGGGCCCTGTAGCGCTCCTCCGAGGCCCTCACCGCTGCCACGGCTCGCTGCCTCTCGAGCGCCTCTGCCTGGAGCCTCTCGTGGCTCTCCTCCAGCTCGCGCAGCTTCTGCCCGAGGAGCTCGTTCGTGCGCAGGAGCTCTCCGCCGAGGTCCAGCAGCACCCTCGAGCGCCGCCCCGCGCTCAACACCCGCCGCCCGACCCAGCGGGCCAGATCCCTGCCGCGGGCCCGCTCCTGCCCTGGGAGCCGGACCTCGAAGCGGGTGAGCCTGGGATCTCTTCGGGTGACGGTCACCTCGGCCGGAGGCTGCCCCACGAAGGAGGGCCCCATGGTGAGCTGCCCCCTGATGACCTCCAGGAAGGAGGCCGTGGGCAAGATGTGCTCCGGGAACAGGTAATCCAGCACCACGGTGCCCTCCGAGAGCTCCTGGTGCTCGATGGAGGCGCCCGAGAGCAAGAAGCGGGGCACCAGCCAGGGGACGATGCTGTAGGTTTGGGCCGCAGTAGCGAAGGTGCCCAGCACGAGGCTGGCTGGACCGAGCCAGCGTCCGGCGACCACGTACTTGCCTAGATCTACGTAAGGGTTCTCCTGGTGGGCCATCGCCTGGCCGAAGCGGCGCTCCAGATTGAGATAGGTCTCCCAGGGAAACCAGGCGTGCCACTGGCTCAACCGCTCGGGCGAAGCGCCGAGCCCCTCGGCGAGCTTGGCCGCCGAGCCCCCGTGCGACTCCACGTAGGAGAGGATGGCGCCGCAGACGAGTCCTGAGACCGCTGGGAGCTGCTGCTCGTTTCTCAACATGGCTGCCGCATACAAGTGCCCTGTTCGTTCTAGCTGCCCCTTTTTCCCATCCCGCGGATTGCCCGGCACTATATCGCCATGTCCCCAGCGCTCACAAGGACAATGAGACCCAGTTCCCCTCGAGGCTCCTACCTCACGGGCTCGAAGCGCATGAAGGAGAGAAAGTCCGCCGCGGGGCCGGCGAGAGCCCTGGCCTTGGGATCGGTCAACCCCAGGTAGATCCAATATCCACGTCTTCCAAATATGTAGAAGACCTGATCTGCGCGATCGCCCGGACACAGGTAGCGCATGGCCTTCACCCCCGCCACCTCGACCTCCTCAGGGATAGGGAAGCGCTCGCCCAGCTCGCACCACACGGCTCCCTCCCCCTCTGGTCCGAGGGACCTGAGGACGGCCTTCACGCCCTCGGGACCTTCGAAGGTCAGCGACGCCCCCGGGCCGCGCTCCTTGAGCCGCCAACCGCTCCCGAGCAGGATCCTCGGCTCACCCAGGGAGAACAGCAACCCATGGCTGCGGCCCAGGGGGGTGTCGGCCCAGGGCGCCATGAAACGCACCGCGCCCTCCAGTTCGGCCACGAGGCCCTGCCCCAGGTCCTCATCGAAGGAGCTCCCCTCCAGGGCGAAGGTGAAGATGACCGGGCGGTCCTCGGGCAACACCGCGACCCAGCGGGTGGCCGCCTCCTGGGTGTACTGGGGCCCCGTCAAGGTCATGGCGGGCAACCCGGCGAAGGTCCCCCAGTGGCTGGCCACTCCGAACTTGAGGTTCAGCTCCCGCTCCCTGACCGTCTCGACGAGGCGCTCACGCTCCTTGGGACCGACCGGCTTGCCGAGGGCCAGCTCCACCACCATGCGCGCGCGGCGACCGACTCTCTTCTCCAGGACATGGCGCCCCTCCAGGCTGCTCACCGTCCACCCCGGGCGGTGCTCGATGAGCAGCCCGAGGGCTTCGTCCCTGAGGATGGGAGCGCCCGCGGCGGGCAGCGGCCGCTCGGGGAAACGCAGCCAGTCCGGGTCCTCGGGCTTCTTCACGAGGCGCCTCTCGACCAGCCTCCAGGGCACCTTCGCAAGCAGGCTGCTCATGGCCTCCTCGCTCATCCTGTGCACTGGCACCCTGCGGACCGAGGCCACCCGGAGCGCGGGATCCACCGTCACCACCCGTGATCCGTCGGCGCTCACCGAGGCAGCCCCGCCCTCCTCGAGGGGGAGAAGCAGCTTGCCTGCCCTGGCGTCCCACAGGGCCCCTCGGACCCGGTCGCTGGTCACGAGCAGCGCCCCGCCTGCAGCGAAGCGCGCCTGAGAGAAAGACATCCCCTGCCCCTCCACCGAGGAGCGCATGGTGCCGGTCCTTGCGTCCCAGGTCAGGATCTGGAGCCCCTCGGACAGCGTCATGAGCTCACGGCCGTCGGCCGAAAACGCCGCGGCCACCAGCTTCGAGCCAGTCACTCCGACCGTCGTGAGCAGCGTACCTGCCCGGGGATCCCAGATCCTGGCCAGACCGTCCGCGCAGACGGTCACGAGCCTAACTCCCAAGGGGTCGAAGATGACCTGCGTCACCTCGCCTTGATGCCCTGCCAGGATCCGGTGCACCTTGCCCGATGCGATGTCCCAGAGACGCACCGTCTCGTCCCAGCTCGCCGTGGCCAGGAGACGACGCCGGGAATCGAAGGCCAGGGAGGTCACCTGCTCGGAGTGACCATTCAGGCGGAAGAGGATTGATCTTCGCTCGAGGTCCCATAGCTCGACGGCGTTGTCGTCCCGGGCCACCGCCGCCAGGGCGCCCTTTGGACAGAAGGCAGCCGATGTCACGGGCGCGCCCCCGGCCGACAGGGTGGACTTCCCTCCGCCTGTCTTCAGCGAAGCCAGCCTCAGCTCCCCATTGCCGA
>JAVEWA010000469.1:0-5696 GCA_034004785.1 Polyangia bacterium | reverse complement strand
GAGGGTGACGTGGCCCTCACCTGTCTCGCCGATGGCAGAAGCTAACACCGGGAGGACTGTGCTGCCACCGATGGCGTCTGCAGCGGCGCCCGGGGCTGTCTGCCCTGCCACCCCTTGAGCCTCACCTGCGAAGGGGACGCTGTCGTGAGGTGCACTGCGGAGGCCACCGGCTTCGAGCACATGGTGGACTGCGAGGTGGGGCAGGGCCAGGCCTGCTACCTCGGCAACTGCGTCCAGGCCTGCGAGAAGGCCCTCGCCGACAGGAGCTACGTGGGGTGCGAGTACTGGGCCGTGGATCTCGACAACGCGAGGATCTCGAGCACGGAGAACGCTGCTTCCCAGCAGTTCGCAGTGGTGGTGTCGAACCCGTCCGGAATGACCGCTCACGTGGTGGTGGAGCAGAACAACGCTCCACCGGGGTGGCCCTTGGACCTGGAGGTCGTGGCCGAGCTGCAGGTGCCGCCGCAGGGCCTGCGCGTCATCCCCCTGGCAGCCCGAGAGGTGGACGGCTCGCCTCCGGGCCAGTTCGACACGGGGGGGCACAGCGCCCTCTCCTCGAACGCCTACCGCGTGCGGAGCAACGTGCCCATAGTGGCCTACCAGTTCAACCCACTCGACAACGTGGACGTGTTTTCGAATGATGCCTCCCTCCTCATCCCGACCTCTGCCATAGACCGGGAGTACCTCGTGCTCGGCTGGCCCCAGACCATCGCCGACACCGACAACCCGGCCACGGACTTCCATCGGCACCTGAGGGCCTTTCTCACCATTGTCGGCGTGGAGCCGGGCACGGACGTGCAGGTCACGGTGGCGACGGACGTGGTCGGCTCGGGTGACGTGCCCGCCATGCGGGCAGGGGACATGGCCACCTTCCATCTGGGGCCCTTCGACGTGCTGAACCTGGAGACCGGCGACTACCTTGCCGACTTCACCGGGAGCAGGGTGCTCGCCGATCGTCCGGTGGTGGTCTTCTCCGGCAACGAGGCCTCGGACGTGCCCTATGTCCCGGACCTGTCCGAGCGGCGCTGCTGCGCCGACCACATGGAGCACCAGCTCTTCCCCCTGTCCTCTGCGGGCTCGCAGTTCGTGGCCGCCCGCACCCCGGCCCGCTCTCCCGTGGTGGCAGCGGCAGGAGGCGCGGTGAGCGTGGTGGAGGAGCCCGAGTACTTCCGCATCCTGGCCACCGAGCCCGCCACCCTCGTGGTGACGACCCTGCCACCTCCCGACGACAGGTTCACCTTGCAGGCGGGCGAGCACGTGACCATCGAGGCCTGGTGCGACTTCACGGTCCAGGCTAGCCAGCCGATCTTCCTAGGGCAGTTCACCGCGAGCCAGGGCTGCAACGGGATCCCCCTCGACGTGCCCGGCGGGGACCCATCGTTCATCCTGGTGCCGCCGGTGGAGCAGTGGCGCTCGGTGAACGTGTTTCTGACCCCCAACAAGTACGCCTTCGACTTCATCGTGGTGGTTACCCCGAGGGGCACGCCAGCGTACCTGGATCATCTCCCCCTTCCGGATCACTGCGAGGTGGCGCAGCCCTCCTGCGGCTCGCTGCCCGACGCCTCTCCCTGGGTGATCTACCGCTGTCAGCTCAGCTTCCCGATCCTCCGCCCGGATCTGCCCCCGCCCGACAACGTGGAGGACGGCGTGCAGGACGATGGCTACCACGTGATCACCGCCGACCGGCCAGTGGGGCTCATCGTCTATGGCTTCGACAAGCACGTGTCCTACGGCTACGCCGGAGGCTTGGACCTGAAGCGGATCAACGTGAAGTAGGTGACCAGGGTCGGGGGGAGGGAGGGGCTACCTGTCGCAGCTCGTGCCGAAGCAGCGGCCGCCCACCAGGTCGCGCTGGATCATGCGGTTCGGGTTGGTGCCGTTCATGGCGGCGGCCCGCCTCCGGCGCTCCTGCACGACCTCGGGCAGGACCATGCCGCCGTGCTTCACCTGCTCGGGGATGCTCCGCAGCTCGGGGCCCTTGGCCTTCTCGTTCTCCATGCCGCGAGCCACGCCGCCCATCTTGATGAGCATGGTCACGTTCAGCATCGCGGGGCTCGACTTGTTGCCCTTCTGCTCGGCGCTCTCGAGGAAGCGGGCGAGGCCACCCATCTTGATGAGCATGGAGAGGTTCAGCATGCCCGGGGACTTCTGGTTCTTCTCGCTGCGGTTCGCCACCCGGTTCGAGCTCAGGCGGACCTGCTCGGCCTTCTTGGGATCAGAGGCCTTGGCGCTCGCGTTGCGCTTGTCCACCGCGTCGGGGTTCTTGCTGGCGCCGAGGTCCCGGTGCAAGGCTCCCATCTTGATGAGCATGGGGAGGTTGAGCTGGGAGGGGTCGCCCTTCTTGCCGTTGCTGGTGCTCTTGCCCTTCTGAGCGGCGACCTTCTGGCCCGACAGGGCCTGCCGGCGCTCTCCGTCCTCACGGATGGCCGCCCCGCCGGTCCCGAGGGAGAGGGCCCGCGTGGAGCCCTCGTCGTTCACCTGGGCCTGGCGGGTCTGGGCGACCTGCTGCTCGGCCGCGACCTGGGTCTCCTGAGCGGCCCTGGGTTTGAACTCGTCTGGCACGTAGGTGATGGAGGGGCTCTGGGGTGCATAGTGGGCGCAGCCCACCATCAGGAGAGCGGCAACTCCAGAGAATGTCAGGCTCGTCTTACGCATGGGCTCGATCCTTTCCGCGCCAGAGCGCTTAGAATGGGTTGCTGACGTCAATGCCTGATAGGCCAGCATTGGAACCAAGCAACTGCGATGCCAAACCTGACTATTAGCTCTCAACAGCTTGAAACCAAAGATGAAAGGTCTTTTCTAGGGCGACTGCGCTGCCCCGGGAGTAGGGCTTGGAGAGACGGATATCTGAGGAAAGCGTTACGAACCTGACGGAGCCTAGGGGGATGCGTCCCCTGTGATGGCCGCGTCTGGCAGGGCCTCGGGCAGCACGCAGACCCCTTTTGAGCCGGCCGGGAGATCCCTGCTCGAGCAGACCAGGGGCGGCTCGCAGTCCTCCTTGGTGGTGCAGCGGTCTCCGGGCAGCGACTCCTGGCAGCCAAGGGTCGCCCCGAGGGAGAGCCCAAGGACGATTGAGGCGAGTGCGAGAGCAGAAAGTACTTTGTTCATCGATACTTTACCTGTAGCAGCCCCACTGCGGAGAGGCCGGGAGCCCAGACCCCGGAGCCGTGGTGCTTGTAGGGCTCGTTAGTCAGGTTCTCGATCCTGACGGTTGCGTGCAGGTAGGGACCCAGGCGCAGGCCCGCCGACAGGGTGATCACCGCGAAGCCTGGTGTGCCGTCGCAGCGATCCGGGCCCTGGGGGCAGATCCTCGGGTCGAGCAGGTCTTGTGGCGCGAGGCGGTCCTGGCGGGCTGACCACCTCAGCCCAGCCTGGGCGAAGTGGCCTCGGTTCGAGCGGTAGGCGAGGGACACCAGGCCCTGGAGGGGGGACATGCGGCTGATGGGCTGGGAGGCCGGGCTGTCCATGGGGGAGACGAGGTCCCCACGGGAGTAGGAGAGCCAGGCCGTCAGCTCGAAGCCCCTTGGAAACAGGATTTGGAGGCTCCCCTCGAGGCCGGCGGTGTAGCCGCGCCCCGCGTTCACCCTCTCGGTGGCAGGCTCCCCATCCACCAGGGCGCCGGTGAGGCGCCTGGTGATGAAGTCGCTCAGCCAGGAGTAGTAGCCGAAGACCGAGAGGCGGAGCCAGCGGCGAGCGCACTTGAGGCCAGCCTCCAGTGTGGTGGCCTGCTCTGGGCGCAGCTTGGGGCTCGGGATGTCGAAGCCCCCGCCCTCGGAGCCGAGGTGCGAGTAGTCGTCCAGGTTAGGGGCCCGGAAGGCGTGGTGCGCCGAGACCACCAGGTGAAGCTGCCGCCAGGGGATGAAGGTGAAGGAGAGGCCGCCTCCGAAGCCGAGGTTCGCGTCGGACACCGGCCCTCCCGGCAGCCCGAAGGAGCTGGCGAGAGGATCAGTGGGGATGTCCGCCTTGGCAAAGGCCAGGCGGCCGCCCGTCTGGATGCGGAGCCAGCGCCTGGGCCGGAAGGCGTCCGCCAGGAACAGCCCTCCCTGTAGGTAGCTCGAGCCCTCCACGAAGCGCCCCCGCCGGTCTGCCGGGGAATCCCCGAGGAGCTCCCCGCTGGAGATGGACTCCCTCCGTTGCCAGGAGGAGACGCGGTCCAGGTAGAGGTCGCCGCCGTAGCTCAGCACCGACGCGCGCCCCAGGTTTGTGCCCGCCACCAGCGAGACCCCGAGGGTCTGCACCCGGTCCGACTCCCGCTCGATTCGGTCTCTGGAGATCCTGTACCGGTCCCGGTCCTCGGCCTGGCGTTGGTAGGAAAGGGTCAGCTCGAGGCGATCGAGCAGGCGGCCGTGTCGTCCGGACAGCTTGGCGTACGCGAGATCCCGATCCTGGTTGCGGAAGTACCTGAAGTCGCCAGGAGAGCACTTGTCGGTGCGCGGCACGTCGTCCTGGCGGATCCCGTTCGTGGCCACCTTGATCGACCAGTCGCTCCCCAGGTGAGCGTTCAGGGCCGCGTCCCAGCTCCCCTCCTGGTAGCCGGTCCAGGCCTGGGGGCCTATCCCCCGCCCCCCCGACAGGGCGCCGAAGTCCTTGAAGGAGCCTCCAGCGAAGAGCGTCACCATGTGGAGCTGCGCGAAGGCGCCCAGGTTGTAGCTCTGGCTGGAGTCCGCGCTCGACCAGCGGGCGCTGGCCTCGCCGCCCGCCCTGTAGCGGGCGCCCGGCTGGTATGGCGCATCCCTCCCGAGGAGGTAGATAACCCCTCCCATGGCGTCGGAGCCGTAGTAGAGGGATCCAGGGCCCCTCAGGAGCTCCACGCGGCGCAGGGAGAAGGGATCCACTGTGTTGAGGAGCTGGTTGGGGCCGTAGCGCGTGGTCCCATTGTTCAGCCGCACGCCATCCAGCATCTGGAGCACGTGCTGGCCAGTGAAGCCTCGGACGTAGGGGGATCCCCCTCCGTGAGCGGTCTTCTGGACCACCACGCCGGGGACGCCCTCGAGGAGCTCCGGGGTGCTCCTTGGCGCCCGCTCCCTGAGGTCGCCGAGGCCCAGGGCCTCCACGGACCTGGGGGTCTTCAGGAGCTCCTCCGGCCGCTGGCTCGCCACCACCACGGTGGAGTAGTCGTCGCCCTTGGGTTTCGACCGCCTGCATCTGCCTGGGGCTTTATCATTGGCATGGGGAAGGGGGCAGGAGGAGGCCTTTCGGCGGCTCGCAGGGCGGGCAGGAGAGGGTTCCCGGGTGGCCTGCGCCGCGCCTGTGGCGGGGGTTGCGGGCGATGCGGCCGCGCCGGGCGATGCGGCCGCGCCGGGCGAGGTTGGCGAGGCCGAAGCGAGCCCCCATGGCAGGCCGAGGGCCGCAAGCAAGAGCAAATAGGAGGCGTGGGGCCGATGGCGGCTCATGGGTTCCAGGGCTGGCGCATGTCTTGAGACGAGCGTTGATTATAGGGATAGCCGTCAGGGGGCACAACACACGGGTGGGCCGGCGGGCGGGGCGGTCGAGTTCTGCCCATCGTGAGGTTTGTTCTGGGTGCTCAGCCGCCCTTTGGGCGGCGACCGTGCGGCTTCGTACTGACCAAGATGAAGGTCCCGCCTGGGGCGGGACTGCTTCGCACCCAGGGCATCCCTTGCGCGGAGAATCAGGTATGCAGGGAGACGATGCTCTGGCGCGCGCGCCGCCCGCCGCCGGCTCTCTGGGGGCCACGG
>JAVEWA010000468.1:0-5696 GCA_034004785.1 Polyangia bacterium | reverse complement strand
CGGGACTCCCCTGTGGTCCACAAGGGGCATGTAGGCCGTGTAGAACGGCTCGTCTATCACCTTGGCCGACCCTACGTAGCGGCGGCCGCGCCCGAGCACCTCCCCAAGCACGGTTTCGTCCACTCGCGTACCTATGCTGCCCCCCTTCAAAGTGGTGACGACCCTGATGCCGCGCAGGAAGATCGAGGCCTCGTACCACCTTCTGTGCTTGGTCCGAAGGACCCTCAGGGCCTCGTCCAGGATGTCGCGCCGGTTGTGAAGGCTGGAGCCGAGCAGGACGATGCCGCCGTCCGGGCGGCTCGCCGCCGCCGCCAGGAAGAGCCCCTCCGCCCCTTCCCCAGCGATGCCAAGAGCCCTCTTGGTGGCAAGCGGCAGCATGTAGAAGCCCGCGGTGGCGGCTCGGGTCTTTCGCACGTGGCTCAAGAGCTCCCCGAGGCTCGAGCCATCGATCGCTCCCTCGGGCACCTCCTTCCGTCGGCAGTTGACCGCTGCCAATGCGCCCGGATCGTCGCTTCCCTGCTTCCGGTCCTCAATGAAGTGCAGGGCCACCGTGCCCTTCGGGCCGATCTCCAGCAGGAAGTCGGTGAACTCCCGCCTGAAGCCGCAGGGGGAGGAGTGGGCCGGATCCGAGCGGAGCGAGCCGGGCCTCTTTGCCTCCTGCGCCACCAGGTCGAGCGTCCTCTTCGTCTGGAGCCTGAGGCTGTGCTCGGCCACGTTGAGGCCGACCTCCATCTCGGAGGCGGCCAGGCCCGAGATCTGCCTGCCGAAGACCATGAGCGCGATGACCACGGTGGCCGTGGCCGAGGTGATTATCAGCGAGAAGAAGGCCGTGAGGAGCTTGGTCCTCATGGTGCGTCGCTGGAGCCACCGCCTGAGCAGCCGGAAGATCCCTACCTTGTGCGTGGCCCTGTCGTCGGGTTTCATTGGCTGCTTTGGCATGTCGCGCCTTCCTGCTTTGCTCGAACCTCCCCCAGGTGGCCCGGGCGGGAGCTTCGTCCCCTACATTTCTGCATCGTCCGGGCAATCAAATCCAGTATACACTGTCTGAGACTTCATACAGATCGCCGTCAGAGGCCCGGCAACAGTCAACAGACTGTATTTACTTGTATAACTAGTGAAAGTCACGGTCTCAATCGCTGCCCCGGGCTGGCGAGCACTGTATAAAGAAATGATACACACCTAACTTGTGGAGGGGCGCCGCGATCTGCGAGGCTTGGAGAAAATGCGCTTTGAATACAAATAATTAGCGCACGGGACGCGGATCTTGGGCGTTCTCGGCACGCTCCCTGCATTGTCACTTTGCAGAAACACACGCTAACAAGCAGCCAGGCGCCTTCCCTTGGACGCCAGGCATCAGGAAGGAGCGAAGCCGCCATGTCAAAGAAAGCCATCGCATACACGAGCGACGTAATCCTCGGCCGCACCGGAGACGTGGTCAGCCGCAAGGAGCAGCGGGCCGCCATCGAGCAGCACGCCCGGGAGAACGATATTCAGATCGTGGCGTGGTTCGAGGACGAGGTGTACGTGCCAGAGCTCCTCGACCGCCCCGGCGTGAAGGCGATGCTCGCCTGCGACGACGCCTGCGACTGCGTGCTGGTGGAGCGCGTCCACTGCCTGTCGGGCAAGTGGCCCGAGCTCCACAGCTTCCTCGACCTGCTGGAGCGTAGGAGCGTGAAGCTCGAGTCCACCAGCCTGCGCTGGGACTGCGTCTCCCAGATGGCCCGGTTCCACCCGCGGCGTCTCGGGGAGAGCACCGCCCGCCTCAACCCGAGGGTGGCGGCCGAGCCGGTCAAGGGGATGGCCCCCAAGACGGTGCTCATCGCGCGGCCCCAGGTGCTGCGCTTCTCCACCCTGCGCAGCTAGGTCTCATCGGGCCCACGGGTTTGGCGGCCAGGCAGGGTGGTGCGATGGCTGGTCCCTGGTGACGGGGCCAGGTGGGGCGCGAGCTCCGAGCCCAGGAGGAGAAGACCATGGCAGACCTCAGTCAAGCAACCCGTCCCCTCATGTGGAACATCACCGGGGCCTGGATCATGTACGCCCTCTTCGGGCTCACGCTGGTGATCTTCGGCTACGGCCTCTTCCGGCGGATCCAGCAGTGGAGGGGCGGCAAGCCGGACGGCGAGCGGTTCGGGGACTGGGGCAAGCGCCTCGTTCACCTCGTCAAGGAGCTCGTCCTTCAGCGAAGGGTCCGGGGCTCGTGGTTCCCAGGGATCTTCCACTCCTTAATCTTCTACTCGTTCCTCGTGCTCGTCGTGGTCACCGCGGTGGTGGCCATGGACTACGACTTCGGCACCAGCTTCTTCCGCGGCTGGCTCTACGTCACCTTGACCGTGGCGGCCGAGGTGGCGGGCCTCCTTGTGCTCGTGGGGATCGGCATGGCGCTCTGGCGCCGCTCCAGGCGCCCCAAGACTCTGCCTCATCACGTGGTGGACACCTGGGTCCTCGTGCTGATTGGCGGCATCACCCTGACGGGCTTCCTGGTGGAGGGGCTGCGCATAGCGACCGCTGGTGACCCATGGGCCAACCTGTCCTTCGTGGGCCTCGGCTTCTCCAAGATATTCACGGGCATCTCCCAGGATGCCGGCAAGGCCACGCACCTCGGCCTCTGGTGGTTCCACCTGGCCCTGGCCTTCGGGTTCATCGCGGCCATCCCCTACACCAAGTTCTTCCACATCCTCGCCCTGCCCACGAACATATTCTTCTCCAAGCTCGGGCCGAGAGGCTCCATCAAGCGCTCGGACCTCTCCGCCCTGGAGAGCGAGGAGGAGTTCGACGAGGATGCCTTCAAGGTAGGGATCGAGGGCGCCAGCGACTTCACCTGGAAGCAGCGCCTCGACTTCGACGCCTGCATCCAGTGCGGCCGCTGCGAGGAGATCTGCCCTGCGGTGCAGGCGGGCCACCCCTTCTCCCCCCGCGAGTTCATCCAGACCGGCAAGGCCCTCGTGGCTCGCGCCGCCGCCGCCACAAAGCCTGGTGGAGCAAGCGGCGAGGCCGCCGAGGCCGCCGAGGCCGCCAAGGCCGCCAAGGCCTCCTCGCAGGGCGAGGACGGCGAGCCTGCCGCCGCCGCGGACCCGGTGGTGGTGGGCGAGGGGGGCCTCGACGAGCAGTTCATCTGGTACTGCCGCATGTGCATGGCCTGCATGGAGGTCTGCCCAGCGTGCATCGATCACGCCGACACCATCGTGGAGGTGCGCCGAAACCAGGTCATGATGCACGAGCAGATGCCCATGGACGCCTCCCGAGCCCTGAAGATGCTCGAGAGCCGCGGCAACCCCTTCGGGCCCCAGAGCGAGCGGGAGGACTGGCCCAAGCGCCTCGGCGTGAGGATGATAAACCCCGGCGAGTCCTGCGACGTGCTCTACTTCGTGGGATGCTGCACCACCTACGACCCCACCAAGCAGCGCATCGCCATGGACCTCGTGCGGCTCCTAGATCGCTGCGGGATAGACTTCGGCATCCTGGGCGGGGACGAGCGCTGCTGCGGCGACCCGGCCCGGGTGCTCGGGGACGAGCGCCTCTTTCAGGAGGTCGCGAGGGGTCAGATCGAGGAGCTCAAGAGCCGCAACTTCAAGTACCTCCTCACCGGGTGCCCGCACTGCTACAACGTGCTCAAGAACGAGTACCCCACCCTCGGCGGGAACTTCAACGTGGTCCACCACAGCGAGTTCCTCCACGAGATGCTCTGGAGCGGGGATCTTCTGCCCTCGGTGGGGCTCACGAGGCGGGTCACCTACCACGACCCCTGCTTCCTCGGCCGCTACCAGCGGATCTTCGACAGCCCCAGGGAGACTTTGCGGGCCCTTCCCGGCGCGGATTTCGTGGAGATGGCCAACTCCAGGGAGCAGAGCTTCTGCTGCGGCGGGGGCGGGGGCCACTTCTGGATGGACCTCAAGAGCTCCGAGTGCAAGGACGCCAAGCGCATCAACAACCTCAGAGTCCAGCAGGCGGTGGAAGCGGGCGCCGACACCCTGGTGACGAGCTGCGCCTACTGCCAGCAGATGCTCACCGACTCCACCAAGGCCATGGACGTGGACGAGAAGCTCGAGGTCATCGACATCGGCAGCCTGGTGCTCTCCACCCTCCGTCAGCAGTCCTGCAGCCTCGAATCCGAGGACGGGCCCGCCCCCTCAGAAGAGGTCCGCAAGGCAGGGGCCTAGGCCGCGGGCCCGGGCGCGCAGTCCCATCGAGCATGGCAAATGGGGGAGACCGGGGCCCCTTCCGCGAAACTCCTGACGGCATGACACCTGACGGGATGCCAGGTTGACCAGTCCGGGGGGCCCATGGCACACTATACACATGAAACGTACAAATCTTGTGCTCGACGAAGAGCTCCTCGAAAGGGCCGTCCAGCTCGCGGGCGTCAAGACCTACTCGCGGGCTGTGGAGATGGCCCTTCGCGACTTCGTGCGCAGGGCGGAGGCTCGGCAGATCCTGGAGCTGAGAGGCTCCGGCCTCTGGGAGGGTGACCTGTCCGAGATGCGCGGCGATCGCTCGTCAAGAAACTCTTGAGAGGGAACGCTGTGTATCTCGTGGACACATCGGTATGGATCGAGACCTTTCGTAAGAAGGATCCGCTAGCGCTCGAGTCGGTCGTGGATTTCGACGAGGTCATCACCTGTCTCCCGGTTATCCAGGAGGTGCTCCAGGGCTTTCGCGACGAACGCGCCTACCGCCTGGCCCGCCAGGCCATGCTCGCCCTCCCCGTGGTGGAGTCACCCATGGCTCTCGGCGTCTTCGAGGAGGCGGCACAGCTTTTCCGTTCTGCCAGGCGACAGGGGCTCACCCTCCGCTCGTCGGTGGATTGCCTCGTGGCCGCCTGTGCCTTGCGAAATGGGCTCACCGTTCTTCACCGTGACCGCGACTACCCTAGCCTCGCTCGCATCTCCGCTCTTCAAGAAAGGGCCTGCTGACCCAAGGAGCGACACCCGGTGACACGAGGGTGGCTATCGCATCGAGGCTTGAGGCGAGCTTGCGTGGAACGCGGGGGTAATTGGCTGGGGTCCGTGGCCATCTGAGCGTATTGGGGGTTGCGCTAGCTCGTTCTTGCGACCTCGAGTGGCAGGCTACCGGAAGAGCTCAATGAGGACTCGCAGCGCTCTGTCCTGCTCATGGGAGCCAAGTGGTTCCAGGAGTCGGCGCACTCTCTCCTGGACATCGGTGCCTTTGTCATCCCGGAGGAGCTCGGTGATAGGCACACCTAGTGCGCTTGCTAGCTGCGAAGCAACGAATATCGATGGCAAAGCCTGGCCAAGCTCGATACGAGACAGGTACCGAGGATTGATCTCGGCTTTTTCGGCCAGAAGGTCCTGAGACCAGCCGAGTTCGCCGCGGATCTGGCGAACTCGTTGCCCGAAAAGAGACCTGATCCTGGCGAGACTCATGTGCCTCATACAATAGATGGAGTTGTGGGTGCTCATTAATGGTCGTTCAGTGGAAAAACGGCTTGCGTTTCTCCATCGATAGACACTAGACTGGGTCAAGACTCTCAATTCTTGGATGGAGTCACCTGCTTGTCTTCAAGAGGTCGTCCCCATGGTGTGAGGGCAGAACCCATTGAGAACAGAACCAAAAAGCAAAACTTGTCGGATAGGAAAGGAACCCGCGACATGAAAAGAACGCAGCCTGCTCTCGATCGATGCTCTGTGCGATCAGCTGCACAGGCAGCCACCCTCTTCGTTGCTCTATTTCTTGCGGCC
>JAVEWA010000467.1:0-5706 GCA_034004785.1 Polyangia bacterium | reverse complement strand
AGTTCGTGGCCGGCCAGGACCTCCGCACCATCTGGAACCGCTGCGTGGAGGTAAAGCGAGCCTTCCCGGTGGACGTGGCCATCCACATCCTGAAGGACGCCTGCCGCGGGCTGGCCTATGCCCACTACTACGAGGACCTGCGCCTGGTTCACCGAGACATAAGCCCCCCCAACGTGATGGTGACCTACGCCGGCGAGAGCAAGGTCATGGACTTCGGCCTCGCCCACTCCGCCATCAAGCTGGAGCACACCCAGCCGGGCCTTGTCTTCGGCAAGGTGCCCTACATGTCTCCCGAGCAGGCCCGGGGCGACCCTCTCGACGGCCGCACTGACGTTTACGCGGTGGGCGTGGTGCTCTGGGAGCTCCTCACGGGCCGGCGCCTCTTCCCCTCGGACGGAAACCAGGCGGCCGAGATCGCGGCCAGGGCCAAGAACCCGGTCCCTCCCTCCACCCGCCAGCACACCAAGCGGGTCCCGCCCGGCCTGGACGCCCTGGTGCTCAAGGCCCTCGCGCCCGATCCGGACGACCGCTTCCAGACCGCCGAGGAGATGAGCACCGCCCTCGGCCGCTTCCTGTCCACCAACTGGCCTGGCACCGATCCCCACCGCGTGGCCTCCTTCATCCAGGACCTCTTCGGCGAGCTCAGGATCGAGGAGCGGCAGCGCATCGAGGCCCAGCTCGTGGCCGCCGCGGACCTCGACGCCGAGATCGCCGCAGGGGATGGCCCGGCCCAGGGGATACACGGCCCCTTCACCTCTGGCCCATCGGACGGGGACCCGAGCCTCATCGGTGGCCGCTACCGGCTCGGCCGCAAGCTCGGCGAGGGCGGCATGGGCGAGGTCTGGGAGGCCGAGCACGCCGACATCGGCAAGCGCGTGGCCCTGAAGCTGCTCCACCGGGGCTACGGCAAGAACGCCGACCTCGTGTCCCGCTTCAAGCGGGAGGCCCGCGTCGCCTCCAGGATCGATCACCCGGGCATCACCGACGTCACCGACTTCGGCGTCTCGGCCGACGGCCGGCTCTACTTCGTGATGGAGCTCCTCGAGGGCCGGCCCCTTTCGGATCTCATGGACGCCGAGGGCGCCCTCACCCTGCACAAGGCCATGGACATCGGGCTCCAGATCTGCAGCGCCATGACCGCCGCCCACGAGGCCGATCTGGTGCACCGGGACCTCAAGCCCGAGAACGTGATGCTCGTCCGGCGCGCTGACGGCGCAGAGCGCGTGAAGATCCTCGACTTCGGCATCGCCAAGGACGTCTCCTCCGGCGTGGAGTCCGAGCACCTCACCAGGCCTGGCACCACCCTCGGTACGCCCGAGTACATGGCCCCCGAGCAGGCCGCTGGGCAGCCTGCCGACGCCCGCTCCGACGTCTACGCCGTGGGAATCATCCTCTACGAGATGCTGGGCGGGAAGCCGCCCCACACCGGCGAGACCGTCAAGGAGGTCCTCGTCAAGAAGCTCCAGGAGCCCATCGCGCCCCTCGACACCCTCCGGACCGACCTCCCGCCAGAGCTCTCGGCGGTGATCATGCGCTGCCTCGCGGCGTCGCCGGACGCCCGGCCCCGCTCCATGCGTGAGGTTGCGGTGGTGCTGGAGAACGTGAAGGACGGCCTGGCCCCGCCCCTCGACATCCCCATCTCCGCCGCCTTCACCGCCGGCTCTGGCAGCGCCCGCCGCGCCTGGACCCGTCGCAAGGACGACGGCACCATGGTGCTCGACGAGGAGAATGCCGGCCGCTCGAGAAGGCCGATCCTCGTGGGCGGCGGGCTGGCCCTCGGCCTCGTGGCCCTCATCGGCCTGGGCCTGGCCTTCTGGCCCTTCTCCACCAGGGCAAACGGCAGCGGCGACTCCCGCGCCTCCTTGCAGGCGAGCGCCAAGGCCGCCATGGAGGAGCAGGACCGGCCCGAGCGACCGGAGCCTCGCCCTGGCGCGACCGGCGAGCCCGGCGCGGCCAGATCGAGCGATCCCTCCCCCCGCCCGATGATCGAGCCGCGCGAGGCGGGCGCGGACGCTGGCAACCAAACTGCGGGCATGGGCGAGCAGGCCGCGGGCGCTGGCGCGCAGGCAGACGCGGGCAACCAGGCCACTGCGGGCAACCAGGCCACTGCGGGTGAGCAGGCCACTACGGGCAACCAGGCCACTGCGGGCAACCAGGCCACTGCGGGTGAGCAGGCCACTGCGGGCAACCAGGCCACTGCGGGCAACCAGGCCACTGCGGGCAACCAGGCCATGGCTCGGGAGGTCTCCCCCAGGGAAGGCATGCGCGCCGGAACCCACGCCCGCGTCTCGAGCGAGCCTCCGCGCACCGCTCCGGAGCGCCCCCGGGTCGCCGAGCCCGAGGGCCAGCGCCGACGGGCCCGGATCACCCCTGCCCCGGACAAGGCCAGGGCGAACGAGCTGCACTCCCAGGCCCAGGGCCACATCGCCGCGGGCAGGCACGAGGCCGCCCGCAAAGCCCTCTCCGAGCTGGCGGCCATTCCGGGCCAGCGCGGCAGGGCCCTCACTGGCCTCGCCCGCCTCGCCTTCGAGCGAGGCCGCCTCGCCGACGCCGCCGACACTGCGCGCCGAGCCGTGGCCGCTGGCGGCGGCACCGTAGCCCAGATGCTCTACGCCAACAGCATGCTCAAGCTCGGCCGCTACCGCGAGGCAGCGGGCGAGTACCGCCGGGTGCTCCGCTACCGCCCGGGCCACGCCGAGGCCACGAGAAACCTCGCCCTGGCCGAGTCCCGCATGAAGTGAGCTCGGCCCTCGCCCTGGCCGAGCCACGCGCGAAGTGAGCTCGGCAAGACGACCACTTCCTCTCCAAACCTCGCCGCCCACCCCCCAGGGTTTCTAACCCCGTTCCTGGCGCGACAGGGACCCATGAGCTGCAATGACTGCCACCACATGTTTCATGTCGAAGGGGTTCTTGCACCCATACCCGGCTCGAGCGGCAAAAACTACACCCAGATGCCGGCATGTCATGGGGGTTCTTGCGCTGTCAGGCGCCCCGAGCGGCAACAACTGCCACCACATGTTTCATGTCGAAGGGGTTCTTGCCTCTAGGGCCCGTGCCCTCGCGGGCCGCAGCATCTCGCGCCCAGGGCTGTCCCTTGTCTCGAGCTCTCTTGCGCCCGCCGCCCTTTTCCGTAAAGTGCCCGCATGAAGAATGCCAGCGTGAGCAATCCCATGACCGGCCAGAAGACGGCTGAGACGACCGAGACCGCCCTGCCTCCCCTCATCTGGATGGACCTGGAGATGAGCGGCCTCGACCCCGAGCGCTGCCAGATCCTGGAGATCGCCTCCATCGTCACCGACGGCGACCTGAACGTGATCGCCCAGGGCCCGGACCTGGTGGTCCACCAGCCCGACTCCGTGCTTGAGGCCATGGACGCCTGGTGCACCGAGCATCACGGCAAAAGCGGCCTCACCGCCGCGGTGCGGGCCTCCACCCTGTCCCTTGAGGAAGCCGAGAACGAGACCCTCGCCTTCCTCCAGCGCTACTGCCCCGCGGGCAAGTGCCCCTTGGCTGGCAACTCGGTCTGGCAGGACCGGCGCTTCATAGATGCCTACCTCCCGCGCCTCGGCTCCTTCCTGCACTACCGCACCGTGGACGTCTCGACCCTCAAGGAGCTCGTCAGGCGCTGGTACCCCGAGGTCTCCGCGCCCAAGAAGACCGAGACCCACCGCGCCCTCGACGACATCCGGGAGTCCATCGAGGAGCTGCTCTTCTACCGCAAGACCGTGCTTCGATAACTCGGCACCAAGCCAAGCTGTCGGCTGGCGCCCTAGAACCGGCCCTCGAGCTGGAAGAAGCCGCCGCCCAAAAGGGGAGTTGCCCCGAAGCGCACCGCCGGCCCCTCGCCGGCCTTGCCCTCGTCGAGGCCGTGCTCGCGCTTCCTGGGCAGATAGGCGTAGAGCAAGAGGGCGCCGCCCGCGACCAGGGCCGCCACGCCGAGGCCCGTTGCCACGCCGCCCGCGGTGGCGCTGTCGTAGATGCACTTCTTGGCGCCGCAACCTCCGTCGGTGACCTTCCCGTGCAGGCCGAGGAGCACCGCGCCCGGCAGGAGAAGCAGCCCTCCGACCGAGGCGGTGACCACGCCGGAGAGCCCGAGGCGCCGCCGCAGCGGGGTCATGGAGGCCGTCCGGCCCGAGCTCCCATCCTTCTGCCCAACCGCACGCCCCCCTCTCCCTGCCATGTCTCGAGCGCCCGCACGAGCGCTGCCCGCTCCGCCCGCGTCACCCGCCCGAGCGCCGCCAGCGCCGCCAGCGCCGCCAGCGCCGCCAGCTCCGCCAGCTCCGCCAGCTCCGCCAGCTCCGCCAGCGCCGCCAGCGCCCGCGCCCGCCGGCTCGTCCCCGGTCACCGAGCCAGGAGGCGGCCTCCAGGCCGAGGGGAACCCTCGGCCCGCCTCTTGCGCGGCCAGGCTGAGAGCGTCGTTCACCTCCTTGATGGTGCACACGTCGCAGCGGCGCTCGACCCGCGCGGCTGCCTTGCCAGTGGCAGCCTCGGTCAGCACCACCTCCACGCGATAGGAGGTGCCCGTCGCCTCCACCGTGGCGCGGGCACAGAGCGGCACCCGCGCGAGCTCGCCGATCCTCTTGAGGCACACCGCGGTCTCGCAGCCGCGAAGGGCCTCGCTCCCGGCGAGCACTCGCCCCACCTCCGCTGGCGCCACCACCCGCAGCCCGGAGGCCACCAGGCCACCCGTGAGGTTCTTGAGCAGGGTGGGCACAGCCTCCGAGGGCATGCCCAGCGCAGCCACGCCGACAACCCCTACCCGGGGCCGCCTGCCCGCCGCTCCCCGGCTCGCTCCCGGCCCGGCCCCGGCCTCCGTCGCACCGCCCGCTCCTCCCTCCCTCGCCCTCGCATCGGAGCCAGCGCCAGCACCCGCCTCCCTCGCCCTCGCATCGGAGCCAGCGCCAGCGCCCGCCCCCCTCGCCCTCGCATCGGAGCCAGCGCCAGCGCCCGCCCCCGCTCCAGCTCCCGTTCTCGCTCTCGGTGCGCCCCAGGCCACGCCGCCACGGGCCATGAGCCCGAGGCCCATGAGCCCAAGGCCGAGGACCATGGCCGTCATCGAGTCGAATAGGCTCTTTATTTCATGGCGTTTCGCTCGCCGGCAAACGAATATCAGCGGTCGTCTCATCTCTACCTCGCCTTCAGGCCGACCCTCCGGCCCTGCTCCACGACCCCGTCTCCAAGCCATGGGCTAGGCCCTGGAGACACCTCTCCCTGCCCAGTATCGCCCCACACCCGGGATCCCTGTCAAATTCGTTGGGGTTTTCCGCGTCTGCCCTAAGGGTTGGTAGAGCTTGCTATCGCTCCCTGTCCCGCCCCCGGCGACAGCCCCGATAGGCGGGCCGCGCCTGCCAGCCGGGCCCAGCCTGGCCGCGCCTGTACCCTAACGACGTGAAATCCTTCCCGTTGGCTGGCTCTCATCGGTCTCGACGGGCACCCCAGACGAGGAAAGGGCCCGCTGATACGAGAGCAGGATATCGGCAACAGTCAATATTCCCAGCACCTTGCGCCTGCCCCCAGCCAGCTCCCCGCTAGCTCCTCCGGGCTCGCCAGCAGCCCCAGCCCCGGCCCCGACCCCGACCCCGCCCCCCACCCCTCTCCCGGCACCCAGCTCGCCGCCCGATCCGGCCCCGGCCCCGGCCACAGCACCTACCCCAATCGCAGCCCCGGCCCCGGCCCCGGCCCCCACCCCGACCCCACCGCCCACCC
>JAVEWA010000466.1:0-5719 GCA_034004785.1 Polyangia bacterium | reverse complement strand
GCGGAAAATGGCATGGCGGGCTCCTTCCCCGAGCTCCTCGAGCGGGATGAAACCAGGCGACTCATCGCCGCGGAGCTGGATCGATACAGCAAGGACTTCAAGGGCTACGAGCGGGTCAAGAAGTTCGCCCTCCTGCCCGAGGAGTTCACCACCTCCAACGGCTTCCTCACGCCCAAGCTCTCCCTGAAGCGCCGCGTGGTGATGGAGCGCTACGGCGAGCTGCTTCACTCCCTCTGGAGGTAGGCGATCGGAGCCTGATACCAGGACGTCCGGTCCTGGTCCCGAAACTGCCCACGGGCCTGCCCGCGCCTCTGGAACCGCAGATCCCTCGCGGCATCGTGTACGGCCTGGTCGTAGGCGTCCGAGCCGAACTGCGCCTTGCAGGCCTCGGAAACCGGGAACACCATCGGCACGGCGTGCCAGCGCACCACCTCGCCCGTCCGCGCGTCCTCCAGGCCGCCGCCCTGCACGACCTGTGTCGCCTGGGACAGGGAAAGGCCGGTGATGGCCTCGCCTATGGCCGAGTAGCGCGCCTCCTCCCTGGGGTCGATGAACGTGAGCATGCCGTGAGCCTGCGCGGCGACGTGGTAGTGGGCCGGGCAGAAGAGCAGGCCGTCGAACCCGAGGCGCTCGCACATCATCACCACCATCCCCACGACCTCCCTCAGGATGCCGAGCCCTGGGTGCTGCTGACCAGGGAGGAGCGGCCGCAGAGGAGACGCCGCGCGGCGTGGGTTCTGAAGAAGGAGCCACTCGACCGACAGCATCCGGTAAGGGGTCACGGACAGGTTCTCCCGCAGCACCAGCTCGAGGAGCACATCCCGCCGGTCGTCCTTGGTGACGATGCGCAGCCGCTCTCCAACGGGGTGGTCCGTCTGCAGCTCGAAGGAGACGTCGGGGAAGCCGGCCTCCCGGATCTTGGGCAGGGCGCCGTAACGCTCGAAGGCGAGCTCGAGCCCGAAGACGGAGTAGAACCCGAGGAACTTTCGCCGCGCCCCTGAACCGGCGAGATCCATGAACAGGTCCTCGGGCCTGATGATCATGTCGTCGTCGTCGCCGCCGCTCGAGAGCTCGCCTCTAGTGAACTGGCTGGCGATGCGGCGGAAGTGCCTGAGGTCCCGCTCGGTCTTGGAGGGGATCTTGCGGTCCAGGCCCGCCAGGAGCCAGGCCAGGGACCGGGCTGAGTGGCGCCATGCGTCGGCGCCGTAGCCGCCGGACAGCAGCCAGACGATTCCACGGTCCCCGAGCCGATCCATGACGAGCCTGTCCCTCGCTAGGATCCCGTCTGAGCTCACCCTCCAGGCCCCGATCTGGTCGTCCGCGGCGATGTCCACCCCCGCCACGTAGAAGACTAGGTCGGGCCGCGCCTCCCGGATCGCGCGGGGGAGCTGCTCGCGAAGGGCCTCCAGAAAGCCCGCGTCCCCCACCCCTGGGCCGAGGGCGACGTTCAGATCGGCGACCGCTTGGGTCTCCTCCCAGTCGCTCGCGTGCATCGAGAAAGTGAAGACGCTCTCGTCCGCGGAGAAGATGGCGCGGGTCCCGTCCCCCTGGTGGAGGTCCAGATCCACCACGAGGACCCGGCCCGCCCAGCCCTGGGCGCGGAGCACCCGCACGGCCACCGCCACGTCGTTGAACAGGCAGAAGCCGCCCCCGCGGTTCACGTGGGCGTGGTGCAGCCCACCACCCAGGTTCACCACCGGCCTGCCGCGGTGCGAGGGTTCGACGGCCATCCGAGCCGCCAGCACCGTACCCCCCACCATGCGGCGCTGCGAGGCGATGATGCGCTCGTAGTCCAGGCCGAGGACCTGCTCACCGAAGATCCTCTCCATGAGGGCCGGCTCTCCAACCGCCTCCAGATAGGCGTAGTCGTGCACCAGGGCGAGCTGCGGGAGCCCCACGCTCTCGGGCACGCGGAGCTGCTTCTGGGCCAGGCAGCCCTCGCGGCGCAGGTAGGAGAGGATGTGCTGGGCCCGCTGGGGATCGATGACCGCGTTCTCGGGCGCGGCGTACTCGAGGTGATAGACGAGCGTCGCCTGACCCTGGGTCAAGGCAGAACGCAGGGTTCGCCCGGCCCGCTCGGCCTGTCTCTGAATTTCGCCAAAGCGCCCTAGGAGGCTCATAGGAGCATGTTTACCCCGTCCCGGCTCCTTCCGCCACAAGTCTCCCTAGAAGGGTCGATCTGGGCCAAGGACTCCTCCAGCCTCCTCAGCTCTTCACTTTTTGGGCCCTGTACGCCACTTTTTTTTGCCCCATCGGATCAAAGCCGTGTATCTTGACAAAAAGTGATCGAAGGCAATGGAAAGCAATACCCGGCCTCGCAGGCCAGGAAGAGAGTAGGATGGACGATCACCTGCGCCGCACCGACCTCTCGGTAGCGGTCCTTCACGACCTCGATCCCGCCTGGACCTTGGAAGAACAAGAGGAGACCCGTGCCCAGGTCGGCGCCATGGTAAAGGCGCTCGAGGCCCTCGGCCACCCTGTGCAGTGCCTGCCCGTGCGCTCCCCGGACATGGACGCGGTGCTCGACCAGATCGACCCGGCGCGCACGGTCGTGCTGAACTGGGTCGAGGAGCTGCCCGGCGCGGAGCGCGGCTGCGTGGACGCCGCCAAGGCCTACGAGTCCCGCGGCCTCGTCTACACCGGCGCGACGCCAGAGGTGCTCGACCTCTCCTACGACAAGCCCCGCTGGAAGACCCTCCTGCGAGAGGCGGGCGTACCCACCCCGTGGGAGGGTTACTTCGAGAGCCCAGAGACCGACAACTGGGAGCTCTTCCCAGCCATCGTGAAGCCGGCCTATGCCCACTGCTCCACCGGCATCGATCGGGACGCTGTGGTGCTGGACTCCGCGAGCCTCAAGCAGAGGGTCGCCTGGCTGCTCCAGGAGGTGGGCCAGCCCGCGATGGTGGAGCCCTTCGTGGACGGCCGGGAGTTCCACGTCTCGCTCTGGGGCAACGGCAAGATCGAGATGCTGCCCCCGGCGGAGATGGACTTCTCGGCCCTGTCCAGCCTCCAGGACCGCCTCTGCTCCTACGACTCCAAGTTCACGCCCGGCTCGGAGGACTTCGAGACCATCACGGTGCGCCTCCCCGCGCCACTCGAGCCGGGCGAGCTCGCGATGCTCGAGCAGGTCTGCCTCCAGGCCTACCGGGTGCTCGGCTGCCGGGACTACGCCCGCATGGACGTTCGCCAGAAGGACGGCGTATACTACGTGCTGGACGTGAACCCCAACCCGGACATGACAGTGGACACCAGCTTTGCCCTGGCCGCCAAGCTACAGGGGACCTCCTACGGCGAGCTGGGGAGCTACCTCGTGAACCTGGCCGCCCTCCGCCTGACGGCCTGAGCCTCGGGCCGCAGCTCCCCCCGCCTGCCTACCTCAGACGTCAACGGGATCCTGGTCAGCCGTGGATGGCTCGCTTGTCCACCGCCAGGGCCGCCTCCTTGATGGCCTCTGCCAGGGTGGGATGCGCGTGCACCATGTTGGCCACCTCGGTGACGGTGGCCTTCTTCTCCAAGGCCATAACCACCTCGGCGATGAGATCCGAGGCGCCTGGTCCCACGATGGCCGCCCCGAGGAGGGCGCCGGTGCCGGCATCGGCCACCAGCTTCACGAAACCCTCGTCCATGCCCATGGTCTTCGACCGCCCGTTCGCCTTGAAGTAGAAGCGCCCCGTCTTCACCTCCAGGCCCATCTTCTCGGCCTCGTCCTCGGAGAGCCCCGCCTGCGCGAGCTCTGGCCAGGTATAGACCACGTTGGGAATGGAGCCATAGCTGACATGGCCAGGGAGTCCTGCCAGGCGCTCCACCACCGCCACCCCCTCCTCCGAGGCCTTGTGGGCCAGCATGGGTCCAGGGACCAGATCGCCAATGGCGAAGACACCAGGGACGTTTGTGGCCAGCCTCTCGTCCACCTGGACCCGCCCCCGCTCATCGAGCAGGACACCTACCTCTTCGAGGCCGAGCCCCTCGGTGCAGGGGCGCCGGCCAACCGCCACGAGCACGCGATCCGCGCCCAGAGTCTCCTCTTTGCCCTTGTCGTCCCTCAGGGTCACCTCCACCAGGTCTCCCTTTCGCTCCACTGCCGTGACCTGGGTCTTGGTGCGGATGTCGAGCCCGATCCCCTTCAGGGACCGCTGGAGCAGCTTCGCCGCCTGGGAGTCGGCCTGGGGCACGATCTGGGGCATCATCTCAGCGACCGTGACCCGGGCGCCGAGCCTGCGCCACACGCTGCCGAGCTCCAGCCCGATCGCTCCGCCTCCAACCACGAGGAGGTGCTCGGGCACTCTCTCGAAGGACAAGGCCTCGGTGGAGGTGACTATGCGCTCGCCGTCCACGGGGAGCCCGGGCAGGAGCGTGGTGACGCTCCCGGCGGCCAGGATGAGGGAGCTGGCCTGAATCTCCTCCTCCCCTCCCTCTCCCGTCACGGCCACCCGGTCCTTGGCGACGAGCCTGCCGCGGCCCCTCACCACCGTCACCTTGTTCTTCTTCACTAGGAGCGCGATCCCGTCCGTCAGCTCGGTCACGATCCTCGCCTTTCGCGCGAGCATCGCCTGAATGTTCAAGCCGAGCCCGGCCACCTCGATGCCGTGCTCGGCGAAGTGATGCCGAGCCTCGAAGTAGAGCTCGCTCGACCGCAGCAGCGCCTTGGAGGGGATGCAGCCGATGTTCAGACATGTCCCGCCCAGCCGGGCCTCCTTCTCCACGATGGCCACCTTCATCCCGAGCTGCGCGGCCCTGATGGCGGCCACGTAGCCCCCGGGGCCCGCGCCGATCACGGCCACATCGAAAGACCTCATGGTTTCCTCCCGTTGAGATTGCGCCCCTTGGGCCTTGGCGAGCCTGGCCTTGGCGCGACGACCCTTCGTAGCACAGGGAACAGGAGATTTGAACCGCCGAGGGCGCCTGCCAGAGAACCCTCTTCGAGAAGAGCGGGCTCATCCTCCCCACGGATCCTGGAGGATCTCGAACCGGCTAATCGTGGTAGATTGAAGATCATCCTCGGCCGAGGATCAATGGAGGGTCCCGCGATGCGCCATCTCTCCCTCGAGGAGACATTCCCAGAGCAGGAGGCGCGCTTGGCTCCCTTGGACGAGCCACTCATGTCGGCCTGGGCCGGGCTCATCGAGGCGCCTCCTCGCGAGGCAGGCGCGGCCCTCGCCGACCTCCTCGGACTCCTCCCACCCCTGGCCTCGCGCCTTGCAGAGAGGGTGCAACAGCTCACTCTGTTGGTTCCACGCGATCCGGATCGGCGCACCTCCCTCAGGTTCCGCTCCCTCTGCGTGAGCTGGAGGGACGGCGGTCACCTCCTCTTCCGCGGCAACGAGCACTGGCTGCCCTTCGACTGGCCGCCCGACTTCCGAGGGCCGCTGGCGCGGCTCGGCCTGATCTCGTTTCATGGCAATGACGAGATCTTCGTGGACGCGGGCCCAGAGGCCGCGGCGATCTCGAAGCGCCTCGCAGAGAGTGGCAAGGAGCCTCCCGCGGACCTGCGGCCCTTCTACACCGACGGCGGTGATCGGACCTCCCTGTGGATCGGGAGCGAAACGAGCCGCGCCTGGGTCTTCGAGCGATCCTCGGGCCGCCTGAGCCTCGAGTCCGAGGGCGGCTTCCAGGCCTGGTTCGGAAAACGCCTGGCAACCGCCTGGGTCTAATGAGCCGCCCCCCCCGGCCAACCCCCTCTTCTTCCCGAGAGAAGACCGACCATGACCCTCATCGAAGC
>JAVEWA010000465.1:0-5720 GCA_034004785.1 Polyangia bacterium | reverse complement strand
CCGGCCCGAGATCAGGATGCCGCCGCCGACCTTGCCGTAGCCCGAGGTAACCTGGTTCCTATCCCCGGTGGGTACCTGGCCGAGGATGGCCAGGGAGAGGGACCAGTCCCGCTCCCTGACCACCCGCAGCTTGGCCCCGATGGGCACCTCCGCCAGGCCCACGGCCGAGTAGGTAACGCCCGTCTCGTAGTCCTCGCCCCAGCCAAACAGGATCGGGATCGCCGTCCCCAGCTCCATGCCAAACTCCCGCTGATCCACGATCCCGTACGTAAGGCGCACACCCATGATGGCCTCGGCGTCGAGGCTCCTTACCTTCTCGAGCCGCCCCGCGCTCGAGAACAGGCGATGGCTCCAGCCCATCTGGTAGTGGAGGCCGAGCTCCAGGCGGCCCTCTGGTACGGGATCCGCGCTCGGGACGAGGAGCTTGGCGGTGGACAAGGGCGAGATGCCAGCCTGGGAGCGGGCGGGCTCCGAGGTCCCGAGGAGGATGCCAGAGGCCAGGGCGGCCAAGGCGAGGCTGCGTATCGTGGGGCTATGGGAGGTCATTTCCGGTGCTCCTTTGGCTCGGGGCAGGGCCCGTCAGGGGTCAACGGTCACGGCGAGCGGCGACACCCAGGTCTTGTGCTCGTCGGTGTAATAGAGGTAGGCGCGGGAGGCGGGGCCCACCGTGGATCCGGGCACCGCAGCCACCAGATCCAGGGTCACGGTGCGCCGCTCCGAGGGCGCGAGCTGCCGGAAATACAGGATCACCTCCCTCGGTCTGGTCTCCACGAAGCCGACGAGGCCCTTCTCCCGCAGCTCCTTGAGCTGCCACTGCTGCAGGACGAGCCCACCGGGGAACCCCACGCGCGCGAGGGTCATGGGTTGCCCCTGGGCGGTCCGGTTCGCCACCTGGACCGTGAGACGCACGGTCTCACCCATCCGCACCCTCGCGGAGCCGAGGCTCGTGGTCAGCTCTACCACGGAGGATGGGCTCGATGGGGGCGCTTGTACCCTGTAAGACAGCGCAACCGAGTATGGCATGGCCTCCTTGCCCTTGTGCTCGATGGCGAGCAGGTGTCGCCCTCGGCCGAGGGTCGCGGCCGGCACCGCGAGATCTATCGTGTCACGGTGTCCGGCGCCATAGCTGGCCGAGGCCACGGCTCGGCCGTCGAGGTTCAGGCCGACCTCTCCCGGGTGCAGGGTCCTGCGGCTGTCCCTGGCGTAGGTGGTCATGGCCCGAAGAGTCAGCACCGTCGCCTGGGTCGCCCCCCAGCTCCCCATGCCCTGCCGGTTGCCGTTCAGCCACTTCACCGCCCTCCTCACTCTGTCGCCGTGCAGCCCTGAACGCATGAGGGCCAGGGCCGCGAGGGAGGTGGTCTCGGCGAGCAGGTTGTGCCCGCCGCTCCTGGTGATGCTCTCCTTGGCCCCCGGGAAGGAGCCAGCCTCGCTCTGAAGCGCGGCGAGACGGGCCGCGGCCTGGCGACCCTTCTCGTTCCGGCCGCCAGCGAGGAGGCTCCCGGCGGCGAGCGCCAGGAGGTAGGGATCCGAGGAGCTGGCCGCGAGGGCCTCCTGCTGCCGAAGCTCAGAGGAGATGTCCTTCTCGCCCGCCTCGGCCAGGCTCCAGGTGATGTAGGCGTCCGTGGTCTCCTTGGAGGCGCGGCCGAAGGTGTCGAGAGCCCGTGGGTTGCGCTGAAAACCACCCTGGCCGTCCCTCCGGGAGCGGAGCCAGGCCGAGGTGCGCTCTATCATGGCCTTGCTCACCTGGGGATACACCCTCGCCATGTCCTTGAACTGAAGGAGCCCGTAGGCGGTGAGGGCCTCGTGGCCCGGGTTTGCGCCGAACCACTCGTAGCCCCTGTCCTTGCTCTCGTAACCCGAGAGCTTGCGGTAGCCCCGCTCGAGGAGCGGCGTGCTGCGAGCGATGAGCTGCGGGTTCTGCACCCTGTGCTCCTGGAGATAGGAGAGCACCATCACGTTGGGGTAGTTGGTGCTGCTGGCCTGCTCGAAGCAGCCCGATGGCTCGGCGATGAGCGCCTCCATGCCCGAGACCAGAGTGGACTCGGGGCTCGGGTAGAGCCGGACGCTGGCGATGGCGCTGCCAGGAATGGCTCCCCCGAGATCCACGGCGTGGGTCACCGTCCCCAGGGCTTCCCCTGAGAAGGACGCCTGCACCGGGAAGCCGAGAGGCTCCACCGCCACCTCCCTCGTGAAGGCGTCCTTCAGCCCGCCGGCCTCGGCAACGAAGGTCACCTCGCTCTTGCCGGAGACGCCGGTCACGCGCACGGGGTAGAAGAGGCTCCTGCGCTCGCCCGCGCCGAGCTCCAGGGTGCGGCGGGCGTCCGCCGGCGCCGCGGCGAGGAGCGCGCCGAAGCTCGCCCGCACCGTCACCGACAGCGGCTTCTTGGTCTCGTTGGTGAGGGTCAGGGGCAGCCGGAGCTCGTCCCCGGCGCTCACCTCGAGGGGCAGCTTCACCGCCATGGAGAAAGGCAGGGCGGAGCGGATGACCCCCTCGCCGCGGCCGGCCATGCCCTTGCCCACGCCCTCGGCGAAGACCCTGAAGGTGGTGATTGCGTCGGAAAGCGGGAACCGGACCGTGGCCCTTCCCCGACCGTCGGTGCGAACCGACGGCCCCCAGAAGATGGTCTCCCTGAAGTCGGTGCGCCTCTCGGGCCGCTCGCCCTTGTACCTTGGAAGCGGGAAGACCCGCACAGGAGCCCAGGCCATGGCCTCGGGCGCCAGCCGCCCAGCGCGGTCACGCCCGCGCGCATCTCCCCAGGCCCGCCAGCCCTGCCGCGGGCCCAGCTCGGCGGCGCGTCCCCACCGGCCACCCCAGCGCTCCGCCCTGGGCCCAATGCGAAGACGCCTCGCCACTGGCATTGCCTCGAGCATGCGACCCCGGAGCGGAGGCTCCGGGGCCCGCTCGGCGTCTCCCGCCGCCACGGGCATGGGCGCCCGCGCCCTGACAGGCTCGGCCAGGACCGGGGCGACGCGCCGCGGGACGTCGTCTTGGCCCACTGGCCTCGGGGCCAATGCCCTGGCTTGAAGGGGCAGACGGGGCACGGGCCGGCCCGCTGCCGCCTGCTTCTTCCAGGCGCCCCTCGGCGCTCTCGCCTCCTCGTTGACCTGGGCAGCCTCCGCTCGGGGAGCGGCGGCGCTCGGCTCGGGAAGGTCCCTGGCCCAGCGGCGCCAGGGCCTGGCAGCGCTGGTGGCCACCGGGCGGACCCTGGGTGCCGGCTGGAGAACTGGCTGCCACTCGAAGCGGCGATAGCCCCAGGTTCCCATCAGCCGGTCGAGCCCCACCGCGGCCTTGGGCTCCTTGGGATCGAAGTACTTCTTGGGCTCGTGGACCTCCACGGGCACCTCGGTCTCCAGGTACAGCCTGGAGAGCATGTGCCCGGTCTTGTCATCGGCATAGCTCACCACCGTGTCGTCCACCACCGAGAGAGCGAGCTCCGCGGGCACGGGCCTGCCGCGGAAGTCGGTGGTGCGGGCCTCCAGCACCACCTCGTCCCTGGGCCCGAGGGAACCCTTCCTGGGAACCAGGGCCACGCGCAGCCCCTTGCCGCGGTTCCGATAGATCAGCCGCTCCGCGAGCGGAGCGAGGTCGGCGTCGAAGAGCGTCACCCTGGCCACGCCCTGGGCCTCGTCGAGGGCCGCCTCGCCGCTCCTCAGGCGCACGATGGCGGGCCCGAGGGGCCCGGCCTCCACCCTTGCCGTGTCCAGGCGGCGCTCCCTCTGGACCGCGGTCACGATGACGGGCCTCGCCTTGCTGCACGCCACCCTTACCACCAGCTCGGGCACGGCCCCATCGAGGTCGTCGTAGGTCCCCAGCACGCAGCCCTCGGCCATTGCCGCCGGGAGCGGGAAGGCGTGCTCGATGCCCTCGGGCCTCGTGATCACGGCCCGGTAGGAGCGCCCTGGCTCGGGCCGCAGGTGGAACCTGCCCATGCCGTGAAAGTCGCTGTCAAAGGCCACCACGCGCCTGCCGGTGTCATCCTCCACGTGCCCCGCGACGTCGGCTGGCTTCCCAAGGGGCGTCTTGGCGGCGAAATAGATCCTGGTCGGCAACCCAGCCACCAGGCTCCCTCCCTCTGGGAAGAGCTCCACGGTCACCTTGCGGAGCAGGATGGGGATGGGCTTCGAGATGGACTCGGTGATCCCGCCGTCCGGCACTAGGACCGTCAGGAGCCCATCCCCCAGGGCGATCTGTCTCGGCAGCTCGAACTCCACCAGCGCCTTGCCCGCACCGTCGGTCTTCACCGGAAAGCGGGGCAGCTCCTGCCCGTCGAGCTGCACGACTCCAGTGAGGCTCGAGTGGGCGAGGGCCTCTCCAGTGGCCCGCTTCACCTCCAGGGTGGCCTGGACTCTCTCTCCGGGGCCATAGGCCTTTCTCAGCAGCTCGAGGGTCTGGTGGATCCTGGGGGCCTCGTAGCTCGCAACCACCACCGGCCGCTCGACCTGCTGACCGTCCATGGTGATCACCCTGATCTTGTGCTCGCCTCCGTCCATGCCCTCGGGCAGCTCGAAGTCTCCTGCCGCCATGCCGGTCTTGGACTCGACGAGCTTGCGCTGAAGCACCGAGCCCCTGGGGCTCACGAGCCACAGGTGCAGCCCTGGGTTCTTGTCCACTCCCGCGAGGTCCCGGGCCCGCAGGTCCCAGACCTTGACCCAGAGGGTCTCGCCAGGCTTGTAAAGGGGCTTGTCCACCTGGATGTAGAGCCGGCGCCCGCTCGAGCCCTCGAAGTAGCTCTTGATGCCCTTGTCCAGATCCCGCTCGGCCCGGCCCGCCTCCAGCCGAGGGGTGGCCTTGGGAGCAGAGGCAGCCTCCCAGGAGCCAGCGCCAGCCTTGGAGCCTCTCCCCTGCCTGGCACTGGCGCCCTCCGCCTCCCCGGTCCTGGAGGCGGCGCAGGAGATCGCAAGGAGGTACGTGGCGGCGGCGATGACGCTCAAGCCCGAGGCCTGCCACCAGGCCACCCTGGCCCTGCCTTGGCCCCGCGGCCTTCCCCAGCACCAGAGACTTCTCAGCTCAACTACACGATTTCCCATGGCTTCTCCTCGCATTCCACTCCAGGGGCCTTTTGACTGCACGCAGGGAAAACGCCCCCCTCCCGTCCTCCTTACAGTGCCCTGCTCCGACGTTCTCCATCCCTATCGCCTCAGACCAAGCCGGCTCGATGCCGTTCGCCGCCTGAACCGGCTCCCGCTTGGGCTCCGGTGGCCGCTCTGAGGACCTCGAAAGCGCCGCATCGAGAAAGAGCCCGATCAGGTTGGTCATCGGCTCCTTGACAGAGCAGGGGCGCAATCCTACGCTCCGCTGCGAAGCTCTCGAGAACGCGAAGCAGAATGCACCGCTGACATGAAACCTCGAATCCTCGTCGCCGGCCTCGGAAACACCGGCGTGGACCTGCTCCGCAAGCTCTCCTCCAAGTGGGCCGTGAGCGGGCTGGAGCAGGACGGGGCAGCTGTGGACCGCGCGCGGCTATCCGTGGATCCGACCGGCCCTGGGGTGACGATCCATCAGGGCGACGCCACCTCGGCCCTGGTGCTCAAGCGCGCCGCGCCCGAGGGAGCGCAGGGCGCGGTGGCCGTCCTCGGGTCCGACGAGGCCAACCTCGAGTTCCTCAGGCTCGCCCGCGAGGTGCTGGGCATCGAACGCGGCTACGCCCTGCTCTACGACGAGATCAACGAGGCGCGTTACTTCGAGGCGGGGATCGATCTCGTGAGCCAGGACCGCGCCT
>JAVEWA010000464.1:0-5743 GCA_034004785.1 Polyangia bacterium | reverse complement strand
TCGTCTCGGCGGCCTTCAGCCGGACCTCGATGTCGTAGTTCTGCTGGGTCACGTCGTCGGCGTGGATGCTCTTGCTCGCCACCTCTCCGATGGACTCGAGCGCCTTCAGGAGGAGCTGGAACTTCTCGACCGGCACCCGGAAGGTGAGCTGGTTGTTGGCTCGCGCCTGGAGGTAGGCTCCCATGTCGAGGGCGAGCTTCTGCGCCGCCTCCATGGAGTCGTTGAGCTGGATCACCTGGAGGATCAGGGTCCCTCGATAGATGATGAGCCGCGTCTGGGGCAGCTTCTCGTCGGAGGCCACCCGTGGGCCGCCGCTCCCCTGGCCGTCCTCATCTTTTCCAGCGGTCTGTCCGTCAGCCGGGGTGTCGACGGCGGGGGCTCCCGGCGTGGATGCGGCCGGGCCTCCTCTTCGCGGCATGGCCTTGGCCACCGGCTCGCTCGAGACCGAGCCCGACTGGGGCGAGAAATCGCTCTCCTTGTCTGAGGATGTGGCGGCCGGGGCAGGGGAAGCCGGGTAGCTTCTCTGCGCCCGGTATCTCGAGCCCCTCCAGCTCCTCCCCTCCTCGCGCTCTGCGGACAGGGTGCGCACCTCGCCCGGTCCTCCCCCGCCTCCTCCGTAGCCATAGGAGGGCTTGGTGCAGCCCGTGGCCAGGACGAGGATGGCCAGCAGTGGCAAGCTCTTTTGCGTCATCGTGGATTCCTTTCTCTCGGTTCGACAGGGTCTGGGCCCGGCCCGCCTGTCGCCTGACTCCAGTGAAACGTCCGGGCCCGGGGGAGCTTACACCCGACCCAGGGGAGCATTGCAAGCCGAGTGAGCATTGCATGCAGCGCGGGCGAGCCAGCGAGCCATCTCTTGCCGAGAGCCTAGTGGGTGAGCCTGCGCTGGGGGATCGGTTCCTCGTCCTCGTAGGGATGGGCGAGCAAGAAGTGGTAGAGGGGCAGCTCGCCCTCCTCGGGGTCGCCGTGGAGCTCGAAGAGGGCCTGCTCCTCCTCCCCTGGGGTGCTGGTCACGTAGAGGATCTCGGTCGGGTTCACGTAGAACTCGGCCAGGGTATCCTTGCCCTTGATCAGCTGCACCACCAGGAGCCCGTCCGGATCCGTGACCAGGTGCCAGTGCAGGTCCGGCTGGTCGTACACCAAGAACCCAGGACCTCCCGCCCTCAGGATGCAGTTGAAGTGAAAGCCGAGCCAGCGCCAGAACTCTTGCAGGCTCAAGCTGGATTGGATGGTGGGCGTGCTCGACATGAGGGCTCCTTGGGGCTCGGGTCCTGGGCGGCGACGGGGCACAATCTTGCACATATCGGCGGAGAGTCAATCAGAAGGTCGCAGACCAGAAGGTCTTTGACATCAGCAAGGTCTTTGACATCAGCAAGGTCGCTCGTGCGGGCGAGCGAGCCCGAGGGAAGCGGGGCTCTCACCCGAGAAAGTCAGTAGCTCCACTGGGCGCGAAGGAACACGTGGTGAACCCAGTGGCCCATGGCCGCCGGGTCCTGGGCGGGGGTGGCGGTGGAGTCGTAGTCCGGGGCCAGATCTCTCCTCCCAAAGCGAAGGCCCTGGTAGAGCAGGGAGAGGCGGACTCCCCAGCCCAGGTATCCATTGAGCCCGGCGCTCACTCCCTGGATCCAGGAGTCGGTGAGGGGAGCGTGCTCGGCGACTCCCTCGGGTATGGTCTCCTGCCTCGAGCCATCCGAGAAGGACAGGCTTTCGAAGCGAGCCGTGAGCTCGATGCCGGAGAGGGGACCCTGAAGGCTCCTTCTGCCCCAGACGTGGACCGTGAGATCCGTGAAGAAGCCGTGAACGGTCCAGGGCTCGAGATCGCCCACCGCAACCATGGAGGTGCCCACTCGCTGGGTCTCCTCGATGTCCTCCCTGTACTGGCGCTGCCACATGTACTCGGCTCGGAAGGTCATCCAGTGAGTGAGCCACTCCAGGTTCACCCCCCAGCGGAGCTGGCGGCCCCTGATGCTGGGAGGGTTGATGAAGGTCCAACCTGCCGTTGTGCGTCCCCTGAAGCCTCGTCGGATGGGTCCCTCCCCAAAGGAGAAGGACGCGCCCAGACCCAGGTTGCGAAGCCAGGGGCCCAGGCCGCGCATCGGGTGTAGCTGGAGCGACCCCACCAGATCCGGCAGCTCGTTGACGTCCACCGCGAGGTCCCGGCTTCCCGTGACCATTGCCAGGCCGTAGCTCACTCGCCGGCCCCAGAGCTCACCGAGCAGCATGAGGCCCGTGTCCCTGAAGTCCCTGGAGTTGCCCACCACGAGGGGAGTCTCCAGGAGAAGCTGCTCGCGCACGGCGAGCTGCTGGATCCGGCCGAAGGGAATCTTGAAGCGCCCGAAGCGGATCTTGAGCCAGGCCCAGGCCCTGGACTCGACCCAGAGGTCCATGGAGAGGGGGTCCAGGCTGGCCAGATCCAGGTCGAGCTGACCACCCCAGATCCTCGCGACCTGGAAGTGAGCGCCTATCCGCGCCTCCCTTAGCTCGGGCCCCGCGTGCCAGCTCACCCCGTAGCCGGTCTCCACCCTGGGGAAGATCACCAGGTCGGTGACGAGGGAGGCGTCGAGTCGAAGCCAGTGGGCCTTGGAAGCGCTCGCCCAGCTAAGCTTCTTGTCGGAGGCCTCGGCCGCGGGAGACCAGACGACGCCTGTGAGCAGCGCCACGGCGAGCAGGCGAGGGAGCATGGTCGAGGTCAGCCTCCGGCGGGCGTGAGCACGATCCGGTAGGCGTCTTTGACGTAGAAGGAGTGTGGAAGCTCCTGGTCGAGCTCGAAGATCACACGCCTGGTCGTGAGCTCCAGGTATCCCCTGAGCATGTTCGTCCAGGTGGCAAAGCCGCCAAAGGTGTAGCCGTCGGTGCCAAACACCTGGTAGCGCCAGGAATCGGGCGTAGTGGTGATCTCTTCGTCTATGAGCTCGTGCAGGTTGATGGCTGTGCCAGAGTAGACATCGACCTGGTACGAGAACGAGTCGTAGTCAGACAGATACCGGCAGAAGGTCTGCTCGCCGCGGACTACCTCGATGGCGTTCTTGTCCGTGAGTGCGTTGCATTCGCCCGTGGCGCCGTCGCTCTGAGTGGCGGCGTCCTGGGTGCTTGCGTCCTTACCCGTGCCGGCGTCGTCGCCCGTGCCATTGTCATCCCCGCAGGACGCCGCGAGCAAGGTCGCCACGAAGAGCGCCGCTAGGAGGCTTCTATTGGGTGTGGTTCTCATTCCGTGCTCTCCCTACAGCCCGTGCTCTCCCAGCAGCTACTGCACGGGTATGCCAATGAGTAGCACGGTGTCGCGTACTCGCCAGCAGCACTCGGTGGTGTCCCAGGCCTCCTCCGCGATCACCCTTCGATCCGCCGGGTTGATCCAGGCGTGGGTAGTGTTCACGTAGGGCATGAGGTTCGTGTCGTTGTTGGAGAACCCGTCGTTGCCGTAGATCTTGTATGCAAAGGCGTCGGGGCTGGTGAGCTCGGCGGCGGCGAAGACGTCCACCATGGGGATCATGGGCTTGGCCCCGTCCTCGGGGTACTTGTAGTCCACCACGTCCTCGGTGGGGAGTGCGCTCAGATCCACCCTGGCGCGGACCTCGCCGCCCACCACCAGGAGCTCGGTGGCGTCGAAGGGCACGAGCTGGATCGTGCCGCCATCCATGAACTTGATGGAGAGGGGTCGCGGCAGGCTGACCTCCGGGCCCCAGAAGACCCGCAGGCCATCCTCCTCGGTGTTGACGAGGAAGCCGTAGTCCAGCTCCCCATAGTGGGGCAGGGCGCTGGCGTCGCCGGCGAAGCGATCGTTCATCACGTCGAAGTCGTCCGAGGAGATGAAGTTGTACTGGTTGTCCCAGGGCAGCTCGAGGGCCGCCACCTCCACGACTCTTGTCAGGCGGATGGCGTCGTCACCCTCGAACTCGGTGATGTCCAGCTCGCCCAAGTCCACGGCGAGAGTGGAGCTGAGGAGGTCGAGCGTGATCGACATCCCTTCGAAAGGACTGGGATTGGGATATACGCACTGCGCCACGCCCGCGACCACCTCGCAGGTGCCCTGCTGGTCGGCGCAGTCGTCGCCAGGTACCCAGGCCTCGCCCGTGCAGGTGTCCACCACCGTGCCGCTGCACCTGGTGGCGCCGTTGGTGCACTCTGGGACGTCGTCATCGTCGTCGCTGCAGGCCGGGAGCAGGAGCCCCATGGCCGCGAAGGGTACAACCATCCATAATGCAATGCGTTTTTTGTTGGTAAACATCTTCGAGCCTCACTGTTTGTTGAGTTTTTCAGCCACTGCTATCTGCATATTGCAGATTGTCAGGAGGGCATCAAGGAAAAAAAGTACCAAAACTAACCCCAAATGACATCGTTGCTCAGAGGCCGAACAAATCCACATGATCCTGCGGGCAGCAGAGCCCCTCGTGGTCGCCCGTGCATTGCGAACTAGGCTCGGCTTGCTTCACCGTGACACCGACTAACCCAACCTCGCTCGCATGTCTGCTGTATCCGTTCGATATTGCCAGGAGGAACCGCCTTGTTGCCTCGCTGGTCCGCTGCTAGACTCAGCTCGAGGTTAATCCGTGCCGCCATCAGAGCCGCACCCGACCACTGTCGCCGAGCCCTATCCCGGAGCCTGGGCCGTGAATCGGCTGGTGGACGAGTTCCGCAGCAGTTGCCTGTGGTTCCTCCGTCGCGACTACTACCCTGAGAGCCCAGAGGCAGCGCTCCGGGTGCTCCTGGACATCGAGCGGTATGGCGATCGAGACGCCTTTCGACGCGCAGCCGAGGTTCGCCGGTGGCTCTTACTGAATTCCAGCGCCGGATAGTCCGCCTCATAGCGGAGAACCGCATCGCCTCTGGCGAGAGCTACGTCGCGGGAGGGTCGGCGCTCAACGAGCTGCTCGCACGGTCTCGTGTTTCGCGCGACATCGACCTCTTCCACGACACCGAGGAGGCCGTCGACTCGACCTTCGAGGCGGACCGCCGCTTGCTCCTCGATGCGGGCCTCGAGGTCGCCATCCTACGCCGGGCTCCGGGCTTCATCGAGGCTCAGGTGAGCGCGCAACGCGACTCGGTCCTCCTCCAGTGGCTGCGTGACAGCGCTTTTCGCTTCTTCCCCCTGATGGAGCACGCTGACCTCGGGCTCACCCTTCATCCCTTCGATCTCGCAACCAACAAGGTGCTTGCGCTGGTGGGCCGGCTGACCGTGAGGGACTGGGTCGATGTGATCGCATGCGATCAGGGAGTTCAGCCCCTCGGCTACCTGGCTTGGGCCGCCTGTGGCAAGGATCCTGGGTTCGGACCCTCCGCGATCCTCACCGAAGCCCGCCGCTCCTCGCGATACGCTCCGGATGAGGTGCTCGCGCTCGAGTTCGCTGGCGCGCCGCCGGATCCTGCGGCCCTGTCGCGCACCTGGCGTACGATCCTCGACCGCGCCCAAGAGCTCGTGGAGGCGCTGCCACCCGAAGAGGTCGGGAAGGCGGTGCTCTCCCTGGGAGGTGATCTCCTCCGCCACGGCTTGGACGATCTCCGCTCGGCGCTCGAGCGAGGAGAGCTGCTCTTCCACCCAGGCTGCATCCGGGGGGCGTACCCGAGGATCGCCGGGGATCCGGGACGGAGCCCCTAGACGGGGTCGAGAAGAAGGGGTCGAGAAGACCGGGTCGAGAGGTCTCCTTGCACCTGGTCTCGCACCCATGGATCATCTTGGCTTTCTGTGAGGAGGCCGCAGCACTACGAGCTCTTGGGCCTTCTGTGAGGAGGCCGCAGCACTACGAGCTCT
>JAVEWA010000463.1:0-5756 GCA_034004785.1 Polyangia bacterium | reverse complement strand
CAGCGCAGGAGCCGCCCCCTGCACCCCAAGGTCACCGGCGGCCGTGGCCGCGGCCCCGAGGACGTCCACCTCCTTGTCCTTGAGCAGGGCTGGAAGGGCTCGAGCCGCCTCGCCGAGCCTCAGCCTGGCCGCCACCTGGGCCGCCACGAGCCTGACCTGCGGTCGGGGATCGCCCAGGGCCGGAACCAAGTCCTTGGCAGGGGCTCTCAGGGCCGCCAAAGCCTCGCTGTAGGCCGACCACTGCTGGGCGTCGAGCCTGCCGCGGCCAAGGGAGTCCTTGCGGAGCGCCGCGAGCACAGGAGCCACCGCCTGCTGATCGCCCGCGTTGCCGAGCGCCCTCACCACCGCCAGGCGGATGACCCGGCTGCTCTCCTTCTCGAGGAGCGCGAGCAGGGCGGGCACCGCGGCGGGGCTCCTCAGCCGCTGAAGCAGCTCCACCGCGGCGAGCCGCCTGTGGTCCGCCGGGTCGGAGAGAAGGGCAGCGACGGCGGGCGCGGCCGCCTGGCCGATGGAGACCAGAGCCTCCTCCGCCAGCTCCGCCGCCTCCAGGGACTGCTGCTTGCTTCCGTCCAGGGTCTGGAGCAAGGCAGGCACCGACTCGGCGCCGATCCGGACCAGCACCCGGGCCGCCCGCGATGCCCTGGCTTCCTTCTCCGATGCCTGCAAGAGGGCTGCGACGAGGGGCTGCACCGCTGCCCTGCCCATGCGCCCGAGGAGCGTCTCGATGCGCTCCATCCACTGCCCCTCGCTTCCGGGCCGCGCGGCGGCGAGGGCGTCCAGCAGCGGTTCCACCGCGTCGGGCCCGACCTGGGCCAAGACCTTGATCGCGTCCCCCTGGGCGTCCGGACGCTCGGCCTTCACCATGATCACGAGGCGCCCGAGGGCTGCCTGGCGAACCGGCGGGGCGCTGCGCCTGAGCTGGGCCGCAAGCCCCGCTCGCGCAGCCTCGCGCTCCCGCTCGCTTCCAGAGCCCAGGCGCAGCAGCACGAGGGACACGGCCTGCTCCCCGGTGAACTGCTGGAGCGCCTCCACCGCGGCGACCCGAACCCCCTCGTCGGGATCCTTCACGGCCTCCACGAAGTCCGGGACCGAGGTCTGGGCCTTCCGTCTGACCAGCGCCTTGACCGCCGCCTCGCGTACCCTCGGGTGGGAGTCCCTCAGCGCCAGCCGGATCAGCGCGAGGGTCTGGAGGCTCTGGGCCTCCGCGAGCACGTCCACCTTGTCCACGCGGCTCTGCCAGTCCTTCGACTCCAAGGAGGCTATCCGCGCCTTGGTGGTCCCATCGTCCTTGGGTGCGCAGCCCACCGCCAATATCGGGATGACGATTGCCCAGGGCGCAAAGCAGGGCTGCCGCCTTCTCTCAGTCCAGGTATTCATGGCTCCTCCAATCCGTACCGATTTAATCAGGATGCGCCAGGCTACCACCAAGAGCGACCGGATGGGTACAATAGAAACCAGGTCCCGGCTAGCTGACATTTTCACGCAGCATGCCAGCCATGGCTGCTGCCTTGCGGTTCGAAGAGCTCCCGCAGGAGCAGCTTACCTCTCACGAAATCAAGCCGCTCCCGCGTCACTAAATTTGTTTGTATTTTCAATATCCAAAGGGCAATTGCATCTAGCGAAGCGTGAAGGTTCGCCGGAGGGTTCCGCGAAGCACTCCGAGGGAGTCGTAGGTTCGGAGCTCGAAGCTGCGCTCGCCTAGCGTCTCGAAGGTGTGCCTGACGGCGAAGCGCGAAGACATGGTCTCGCCGCTCACCGAGTCGGCGATCAGATACTGCCCGTCCACCACCACCTCGATGGCCGCCACCTCCTGGGGGGCGCGCTCGAGACCGATCTCGTAGAGACGGCTCCCCATCTGCCTGATGTACACGGCGGTGGAGGGCACCGTGTCGATGAGTCCGACGCCCAGGCCGAGCAGCTGTCCGTTGGAGTCGTAGCCCTTCACCTCGAAGAGGCGGCTGACCGTCTCCACGTTGAAGGTGTAGAAGGCCGGGAAGTTGTCCCCCTGGGCCCTCGAGGCGGTGGCGATCTTGTAGTTCCCCACCAGGTAGTCCACCCGGGCCACCTGCGGAGGGCCGAGGGCGTGGAGCTTGTAGGAGCCGTCCTGCTGCCTGGCCCAGTACACCTCCAGGGGCACCAGCGGGTCTGCGGGCGCGGATTCGAATGCGGTGCAGGCCGGGCCCTGGGCGAAGCCGTTCACCGGGGCCTTGGCCAGACGGTTCGCCGTCTGGGTGCCATAGACCCCGTCCTCGTCGATGCGATCCTGCGGGTTGTTCCGGTTCCAGAGGCGCTGGAAGGCCATGACCGAGAGCCCCCTGAGGCTGACGGTGCCCCCGCCCGCGTAGTCGAAGTGCACCGGGTCACCCGAGCCGTACCACGAGAAGCCCTGGGCCGACAGGGCCGTGCGGCGGCTCGAGTAGTTGCTCACGTCAACGGCCAGCCCCGACTCGTGGTTGCTGCTGCCGGGGGAGGCCGCCAAGGGGATGCCGCAGCGGCCCGCCAGGTACCAGCGGTAGAGCAGGTACTGCTGCGCGAGGCTCCGCAGGGCGGAGGTGACGTAGATGGTCCCCGACGCTCCGGCGTCCTCCAGGGCGTCCGCGGCCCGGCTCTGAAGGTAGGGCAGCACGGCGGAGCCGAGCGACACGCCAGGGAGCCCGTCGATGGGGCTCATGGTCCCCGGCCGCATGCACTCGAGCTCGGCGACGAGCTGATCCGAGAGGCCCCGGAGTATCGAGGTGGAGCAGGCGCTCCACACCGCGTTCTCGACGCGGGTCTCGTAGGCGAAGGCGGGCAGGGCCTCTGCGGGCGGCTCGGGCGTCCCCTCCCCCGGCTCCTGCTGGGAGTCGCTCGGCATGCAGGCAGAGCCGGCGAGCGCCCACAGGATGAGCAGGACCGAGACGGCGAAGCCCAGCGTGTGCCACAGGACGGCCTGCCCAAAGCGCGACGCGGAGAGTGATTGCGCGACTCGCTGCATCTCTTTCCTCCTTCTGCCCTGCGGGCAGGCTTCGCCGAGCATGACGTGACTACAACAGCTTCGCAGCGGTCTGGAAATCGGTCACCCGACCGTCCCCCACCTGTCCGTCGGTCACCTGACCGATGAGACGGGGGCCCGGATGCACTCGGGGGCGGCACGCCGAGAGACCTTCGGAGCGATCCAAGCGGGGAGCCGGAGGGATGCTCGACCTAGCCGAAAAGCGGCAGGATCTCGAAGCCGATGACCACTCCGCCTGCCACGGTGAGGCGGCCAATGGTGGGAGGGGCGTCGCCGCGGGGCGCGGTCGCAGAGCCAGGGTTCAGGAAGCGGACGCCGCGAAAGACGAGGTCCCCGGCCCGGTGGCTGTGGCCGTGCACGATCACGGGAGGCGGGTCGTCTCCAAAGGCCTCGAGGAGGCGCTCGTACTGTCCCGAGGGCCCGCCCGATCCGTGGATGAGGCCGACCGTGAGGCCGCCCACCTGCACGAGCCGCCGCCTTGGCAGGCCAGATGTCCCCGAGCCGAAGTCCATGTTGCCCCGCACGGCCTCGACCCGGAACAGGCCGCCGAGGGCCTCCAGCACAGGTGCCTCGGTGATGTCGCCGGCGTGCAGGATGCGTTCGCAGCCAGCCAGGTGGCGCCTCACCGCGGCGAGCAGGGCTTGCGAAGCCTCTTCGAGGTGGGTGTCTGAGATGACCCCGACGGACTCCTGTTCGATGGGGAAACTCTGTCTGGAGGGCATCGCTATGAGAGAAGACGACGGGCCGAGATGGGGGGTGGATTGCGCGAAAGGCCGCCTGGCTACTCCGGAGCCTTCTCCTCGACCTTCTCCTCCACGCCCTCCTCGCCCTGCCCGGCCAGGCTGGCGAGCTTGCCCTTGAACACGTCTCCCAGGGTGGCGTGCACGGTGCGGGAGCCGCCGAATCCCTGCACGTCCGCGAGCTCGGCGGTGCGCTGGGCGGTCTTGATGGACAGGCCGAGCTTGCGCTCGGCGGTGTCCACCGTAATGACCTCCGCCTTCACGCGATCACCGGTCTTGAAGAGCTTCTTGGGATCCTCGACCCTCTCCTCGCTGATCTCGGAGACGTGAACGAGACCCTCGACACCCTTCTCCAGCTCCACCAGCAGGCCAAAATCGAGGGCCTTGCTGACCTCCACCTCGACGATGCGTCCCACGGGGTAGTCGAGGGGGATGTGGTTCCAGGGGTCATCCACCGTCTGCTTGATGCCGAGGCTGATCTTCGGCTTCTCAGCGTCGAACTCGATGTTCAGCACGAGGGCCTCCACCTCGTCGCCCTTCTTGTAGAGCTCGGAGGGGTGCCGTACGCGGTGGGTCCAGGAGAGATCGGAGATGTGCACGAGGCCGTCTATGCCGTCCTCGATCTCCACGAAGATGCCGAAGTCGGCGATGTTGCGCACCCGGCCCGACACCTGGGTGCCGATGGGGTACTTCTCGCGCAGCGCGTCGTAGGGGTTCGGCTCGAGCTGCTTCATGCCGAGACTGATGCGGTTCGACTTGGCGTCGATGTCGAGGACGACCGCCTCGATGGTGTCCCCTACGGCGACCACCTTGGAGGGGTGCTTGACCCTGCGGGTCCAGCTCATCTCGGAGACGTGAATGAGTCCCTCGATCCCCTCCTCGAGCTCCACGAAGGCGCCGTAGTCCTTCAGGCTCACCACCTTGCCCTTCACCACCGTGCCAGGCACGTAGCGCTCCTCGGCCCGCAGCCAAGGATCCTCGGTGATCTGCTTGAGACCCAGGCTGACCCGCTCGGTGTCGGTGTTGTACTTCAGCACCATGACGCGAACCTGGTCGCCCACCTGGAAGAGCTCGGAGGGGTGGTTGACCCGCCCCCAGGACATGTCCGTGATGTGCAGGAGGCCGTCGATGCCGCCGAGATCGATGAAGGCGCCGTACTCGGTGAGGTTCTTGACGATGCCCTCCACGATCTGGCCTTCCTTCAGCTTCTCGAGGGTGTTGGCCTTCAGCTCGGCGCGCTCCCTCTCGAGGAGGACGCGGCGGGACAGCACGATGTTTCCGCGCTTCTTGTTGAACTTGATGACCTTGAACTTGTAGTTCTTGCCGATGAAGGCGTCGAGGTTCCTCACGGGCCTGAGATCCACCTGGCTACCCGGCAAGAAGGCCTTGACCCCGCCCCTGATGTTGACCGACAGGCCGCCCTTGACCCGCTGGGAGATGACGCCCTCGATGAGCTCGTCCCGCTCGCAGGCCGCGCTGATCTCGTCCCACACCTTGAGGCGATCCGCCTTCTCCTTCGACAGGACCACCAAGCCGTCGTCATCCTCGCGGCTCACGAGGAGCACGTCGATCTGGTCGCCCGCCGACACGGAGGGCTTGCCGTCGGCGCCGATGAACTCGTGCACGGGGATCTCCCCCTCCGACTTGTAGCCGATATCGACGACCACGACCTCCGAGCCCACGTGGATCACGCGGCCAGGTACAATGTCCCCTTCGCTGAAGTCCTTGTTCAAGCTCTCTTCGAACAGCTTGGAGAAGGTGTCGTCGCTCCCCATCGACGAGCTGGTGGTGGTGAGATCAGAATCCATGAATTCAACGTCCTCCTTGTTGGTCTCTCGCAAGCGCCCTACTGCATTTTTCCTTTGATTTCAGCAGATTGGGTATGCCGCAGGCGAGGAGGGCCGCAACATATGCGGATCGGGGAGGAAAGTCAACCGCTATCTATTCGCGGATGCAGGTCCAAGTAGCAAATCGCCGGGCGGAGGGACAAGGAGCGGCGATCGGGGTCGCTGGATAGGCATGAG